>VGIA01000077.1 GCA_016868105.1 Betaproteobacteria bacterium
GCCTCCAGCCGGCGCTCGGGGCTCGGGATGCGGACATGCTCGAACCACTCCAGCGCGCGCCGGCGGGCCTGCTCGCGCGGCATGCGCTCGTGACGCAGGATCGCCTCGACGATCTGGTCGCCGACGCTGTATACCGGGTCGAGCGCCAGCATCGGTTCCTGGAAGATCATGGAGGCGCCCTTGCCGCGGAACGCGGCCAGCGCCGCGCCCTCGAGCGCCATGACGTCGAGGCCATCGACACGGATCGCGCCCTCGATCCGTGTCTTGCGTGGCGGATGCAGGCGCAGGATCGAGCGCAGCGTCACGCTCTTGCCCGAGCCCGATTCGCCCAGCAGCGCCACCACCTCGCCGCGCGCGATGGCGAGGCTGACCTCGTCCACCGCGCGCACCGGCCGCGCGCCGCCGGTGAAGGTGACGCGCAGGCCGCGGATGTCGAGCACCGGCGCCTCGGGCGTCCCGCTCATGCAGCAATCCTCATGCGGGAATCCTCATGCGGGAATCCTCATGTGGGAATCCTCAAGTGGGAATCCTCATGTGGGAATCCTCATGCGGCCCTGCCCGTGGCGCGGCTGTGCCCGGAACCCGGTTCGCTCATGTGGCAGGCCACCGCATGGCCGCCGCCCAGCGCGGTCAGCACCGGGACGCGGCCGGCGCAGGCCGGCTCGGCGCTCGCGCACCGGGTGTGGAAGCGGCAACCGGCCGGCGGGTCGATCGGGTTGGGCGGATCCCCGGAGATCGGTGCGGCATCGGTGCGGCGGTCCGGGTCCATGGACAGCATCGAGCCCAGCAGGGCGGTGGTGTAGGGATGGCGGCTGCCGGTGTACAGCGCCTCGGTGGGGCCGAGCTCGGCGACCCTCCCGAGGTACATCACCAGCACGCGCGTGGCCATGAAGCGCACCACCTCGAGGTCGTGGCTGATGAACAGGTAGGTCAGCCGGAACTCCTCCTTCAGGTCGAGCAGCAGGTTCAGCACCTGCGCCTCCACCGATTTGTCCAGCGCCGACACCGCCTCGTCCAGCACCAGGACGCGGGGATGCAGCGCCAGGGCGCGCGCGATGTTCACGCGCTGGCGCTGCCCGCCGGAGAGCTCATGGGTGAAGCGCCCCGCCATCAGGTTGGGCTCCAGTCCCACTCGGTCCAGCAGCGCATTGGCGCGCGCCTCGGCCTCGCGGCGCGACAAGCCGTGCACCATGGGCCCGAAGGCGATGGACTCCGCAACGGTCAGCCGCGGATTGAGCGAGGCATAGCTGTCCTGGAACACCATCTGGACCTGGCGGCGGAACGCCTTCCATGGCAGCTCGGCGGTGCCCACCGTGCGGCCCTCGAAGCGGATCGTCCCCGCCGTGGGCTCGATGAGGTGCAGCAGCAGGCGTGCGGTGGTGGACTTGCCGCAGCCGGACTCGCCCACCACGCCCAGGGTCTCGCCCTGGTGCAGGTCGAAATCCACCCCGTCCACGGCGGAGACGAAGCTCTTCACGCGGCCGAGGAGGTCGGTCCTCACCGGGAAGTTCTTCACCAGGCCGCGGACCTCGAGCAGCGCCGCCATGCCTAAGCCTTGATGTCCATCGCCGAGCGCAGTCCGTCGGTCATGATGTTGAAGGAAATCGAGGTGATGAAGATCATCACCCCCGGAAGGGCGCACAGCAGGGGCTGGGTGTAGATCGCGGTGCGCAGCGTGTTCAGCATCAGGCCCCAGTCCGGCATCGGCGGCTTCACGCCCAGGCCGAGGAACGACAGGCCCGAGGCGAGGATCATGCAGACCGCGATCAGGCTCATGGCGTAGACGAAGATCGGCCCCAGGACGTTGCCCAGGACGTGCTTGCGGATGATGGTGAGCGCGCCTGCGCCGCTCGCCTTGGCCGCCTCGACGTAGTCGCGCGAGCGCACGCCGGTGGTGACGCTCTCGGCCACCCGCGCGATCGGCGGCACGAACACCAGCGTGAGGGCGATGATGCTGTTGAGGATGCCGGGCCCCAGCGCCCCGGCCAGCGCCACCGCCAGCAGAACCGACGGGAAGGCGAAGAACACGTCCATGGTGCGCATCAGCAGGCTGTTGGTCCAGCCCCCGGCGTAGCCGGCGACGATACCGATGGCGGCGCCGGCAAGCAGCGCGGTGAACACCGGTACGATGCCCATGAACAGCGATATCCGCGCGCCGTGGATCAGGCGCGAGAGCATGTCGCGGCCCAGTTCGTCGGTGCCCAGCAGGTGGCCTTCGGTCCCGGGCGGTCGCAGGCGCTTGAGCGTCATGCCCTGCAGCGGGTCCTGCGGCGCGAGCCAGGGCGCGAACACCGCCATCAGGATGAGCCCCAGCACCACCGCCGCCGCGCCGATCGCGACCGGGTCGCGCGCGAAGCGCCGCAACACGGCGACCCAGTAGCCCGGCGAGCGGACCAAGGCCCCGGCCGGGGAGGCGCTCATGCGCGCTGGATCCGCGGGTCGAGGGTGGTCTGCATGACGTCCACCACCAGGTTGAGCACGACGAAGAACAGCGCCAGCACGAGGATCGTGCCCTGCAGCAGGGGTAGGTCGCGCTGGAAGATGGCGTCGTTGAGCAGCAGCCCGCTGCCGGGCCAGGAGAACACCGTCTCGATCAGGATCGAGCCCCCGAGCAGGTAGCCCAGCTGGATGCCCATTACCGCGAGCGCGGTCGGGGCGGCGTTCTTCACCACGTGGCCGAACACGCCGGACTCGGACAGGCCCTTGGCGCGCAGGCCGGCGACGAACTCCTGCGACAGGATCTCCGCCACCAGGGCGCGCACGGTGCGCGCGATGATGCCCATCGGGATCACCGACATCGTCACCGCCGGCAGGATCAGGTGCTGCACATGGACCCAGTCCCAGACCCAGGCCTCGGAGCCGCCCGGGCCGGCGCCGGTGGGCGGCAGCCAGCCCAGCTGCACCGCGAAAATGATCACCAGGATCATGCCGAGCCAGTAGTGCGGCACCGAGACCCCGAACACCGCGGCCGCCGAGGCGGCCTTGTCCAGCCAGGAGTCGCGGAAGTAGCCGGCGACGAAGCCGAACAGCGTGCCAAGCACGAAGCCGATGAGGGTGGCGAGGGCGGCGATCATGAGCGTGTTGCCCACGGCCTTGCCGATCTCCAGCGAAACCGGGCGGCCGGTGCGGATGGAGGTGCCCAGGTCGCCCTGCGCCACGCGCGCCAGCCAGCGCGCAAACTGCTCGAGGTACGGCCGGTCGAAGCCGTACAGCGCCATCATCTGCTCCTTGATGGCCTGCGAGGCGTCCGGCGGCAGCACCGAGACCAGCGGGTCGCCCGGGGCGAGGTGCACCAGCGCGAAGCACACCAGCGACACCCCGAGCATGATGGGCAGGGTGAACAGGGTCCGCTTGATGGCGTAGGCGAACATGCCGGGTCAGGCCTTCATGCGCGAAGAGGCGGGACGGCAAAGCGGCGCGCCAGGCCGCAGCAGCAGCCTGGCGCGCCGGAACCGCTCCGCGATGCCTTACTGCACCGTCACCGGCGCGAGGTCGATGAACCAGCTCTTGGGCTGCACCACGCCCTTCACCTTGGCGCTCATGGCGCGAGGACCGACGTCATGGGCCACCCAGAGGAACGGCGCCTCCTCGACGATGCGCGCATGCAGGCGCGCCAGCGCCGCGTCGCGGCCCTTGTCGTCGAAAGTGCCGCGCGCCTTGGCGATCAGGTCGTCGAACTCCGGGTTGATGAAGTAGCCCCAGTTGTTCGACACCGGCGGCACCGTCTTCGAGGAGGTGAAGCGCACCATGGCGAAGAACGGGTCCATCGCCGCGAAGGTCACGTTGGTGGCGTGCGCCCCCCGGGCCTTCGGGTCCTTCGCGCCCTCGCGCCAGTTGGTGAAGAGGGCGTTCCACTCGATCACCTCCAGCTCGACGTCGAAGTAGCACGCCCGCAGCGCCTGCTGCAGGAACTCGTTCATCGGCACCGGCTGCATCTGGCCCGAGCCCGAGGCGGAGGTGATGGTCTTCACCTTGAGGCGCTTGTTGGGCCCGAAGCCGGCGTCCGACATCAGCTTCTGCGCCGCCTTGAGGTCGTACTTGATCTCGAACTTGGGATTGCCCCACCACGGATGCCCGGGCGGCACCGTGCCCTTGGGAACCTCCATCAGGCCGCCCAGGGCCTGCTTCAGTTCGTCGCGGTTGACGCACAGGTTGGCGGCATGGCGCACGCGCCGGTCGAGCCACGGCGAGCCTTCGACGAACGAGAACTGCCAGGGCCAGACGTGCGGCTGCGCGTTGGCGGTGATGCTGAAGCCCTTCTGCCTGATCTGTGGCACGGCGTCGGGTGCCGGGTTCTCGATCCAGTCCACCTGCCCGGAGAGCAGCGCGGCGGTGCGGGCGCTCGCCTCCGGCATCGGCAGCAGCACCACCCGGTCGAGCCGGGGCTTGCGCTTCGGATCCCAGTAGGCCTCGTTCTTCACGTACTCCACACGCTCGCGCGGCGTGAAGCGCGCCATCTTGAACGGTCCCGAGCCCGAGGCGTCGGCGGCGAACGCAGCCCAGGCCTGCTTGGCGCGCTCCGCGGGGTCGGAGACGCTGCCCAGCGCGTCCCACTTCTTCTGCCAGTGGGCCGGCGAGGCGATGAACAGGTTGGTGAGGTTGATCGGCAGGAAGCTGTCGGGCTCCTTGGTGGTGAGCTCGACGGTGTAGTCGTCGATCCTGCGCGCAGACACCAGGTTCGGCATGCGCGACACCGTGACGCCGATCTGGTCCGGGGCGAAGTGGCGGGCGTCCTTCCTGAGCACCTTCTCCACGTTCCAGACGATGGCGTCGGCCTTAAGGTCGCTGCCGTCGTGGAACTTGACGCCCTTGCGCAGCACAAAGGTCCACTTGGTCTTGTCCTTGTCGTCCACCTTCCAGGAGGTGGCGAGGCCGGGAATCAGCACGCTGGGCTTGTCGGCCGAGGACAGGTCCCAGTGCGTGAGCGCGTCGAACAGCGGAATGCCGGTGAAGCGGTTGCCTTCGAAGCCCTGGTCCGGTTGTCCGGTGGTCTTGGGGATGTCGGCGGCGGTCATGGCGATGCGCAGGGCCCCCTGCGCATGGACGGCGAGCGGAAACGCCAGCGCAATGGCGGTGGCGCCAACCAGCTGGTTCAGTTTCATGTTCATTTCTCCCTTTGGGAAACGGTATGGATCAGACTTCCCTTGAAGCAAGGGCCATGCCGCCTTCCGGGGCGCGGGCACGCGGGATAGCGGTCCGGCAGCGGGTTGCAGCACGGCGGTGTGCCAAATCTCCTCCGGCACCATGATTGTGCACGCCGGGCGCTTCACGTCAATGCCTGCGGGTGTAAAGTGCGCCCCTGTCATGCTGACCATCAACGCCGACCGCCTCTGGCGGTCCCTCATGGACCTGGCCCGGATCGGCGCCACCCCGAAGGGTGGTGTGCGCCGTATCACGTTGACCGAAGAGGACCGGCGCGGGCGCGACCAGTTCGTCGCCTGGTGCCGGGAGGCGGGCCTGGCGGTGGAGGTCGACCGCATCGGCAACATCTTCGGCCGCCGCGCGGGTACCGACCCCGCCGCGCTGCCGGTGGCCATGGGAAGCCATCTCGATTCGCAGCCCTCGGGCGGGAAGTTCGACGGCGCCTACGGCGTCATGGCCGGGCTGGAGGTGGTGCGCACGCTCAACGACGCCGGATTCAGGACCCGCGCGCCGGTCGAGGTCGCGGCCTGGACCAACGAGGAGGGCTCGCGCTTCGTGCCCACCATGATGGGCTCGGGGGTGTACGCCGGGGTCTACGAGCTGGAGTATGCGCTGGCGCAGAAGGACGTCGAGGGGGTCAGCGTGCGCGAGGCGCTTGCCGCCACCGGCTATGCCGGGCCGGCGCAGCCCCACAAGCTGGGGGCCTACTTCGAGACCCACATCGAGCAGGGCCCGGTGCTGGAGCAGACGAAGACCACCATTGGCGTGGTGCTGGGGGCGCTCGGGCAGCGCTGGTTCGACCTCGCCATCACCGGGCAGGATTCCCACGCCGGCCCGACGCCGATGGAGACGCGGCGCGACGCGCTGCTGGCCGCGGGCCGCCTGGTGGCGGAAGTCAACCGCATCGCCACCACCTTCCCCGACTACGCGCGCGGCACGGTCGGGTTCATGCAGGTGAAGCCCAATTCGCGCAACGTGGTGCCGGGCGAGGTGCGCATGAGCGTGGACCTGCGCAACGCGAGCGACGCGACGCTGATCGCGATGGTCGAGGAATTGAAGCGGTGCGTCGCCCGGATCGCCGCCGAATGCCGCGTCGAGGCGAAGCTGGACCAAGTGGTCCACTTCCCGCCCAGCGAATTCGCCCCCGAGCTGGTGGCGAGCGTGCGCGAGGGCGCCAAAGGCCTCGGCTATACGCATCGCGACATCGTCAGCGGCGCCGCGCACGACGCGGTCTACATGGCTCGCATCGCCCCCACGGCGATGGTGTTCGTGCCCTGCGAGGGCGGCATCAGCCACAATGAGATCGAAAGCGCGCGGCCCGAGGACATCGCCGCGGGCTGCAACGTGCTGCTGCAGGCGGTGCTTGCCCGCGCAGGAAGGGCCTAGCCGGCGCGCGGGCACTTGCTGGGCCGCCGCGGCGGCCGCCGGACCCGGCCGGCCGCCACCGGCAAGCTGGACCGTCGCACACCAGCCTGACGGAACGCAAAGCGAGCTCGGTGCCCATCAACCTCGGCGCAGGAATTAAAGGGTTATGGGACTAGAATCGTGCATCGCATCCGAGGAACCGGCCTTGATCCCCCGCACCCTGTTCACGCCCGAACATGAGACCTTCCGCGACAGCGTCCGGCGCTTCATGGAAGCCGAGGTGAAGCCCCACGACGAGAAATGGCAGGAGCAGGGCTTCGCCGACAAGTCGGTGTGGAAGAAAGCCGGCGAGCACGGGTTCCTGTGCATGAGCATGCCCGAGGAATACGGCGGCTCGGGCGCCGACCGGCGGTTCAGCATGGTGCTCATGGAGGAGCAGGCGCGGATCAACAACTCGTCACTGGGCTGGGGCCTGCACTCCGAGATCGTCGCGCCCTACCTCCTGAACTACGGCAGCGACGCGCTGAAGAACAATTACCTGCCGCGCATGGCCTCCGGCGACATGGTCGGCGCCATCGCCATGAGCGAGCCCGGCGCCGGCTCCGACCTGCAGTCGGTGAAGACCACCGCGATCCGCAGCGGCGAGCGCTACCTCGTCAACGGCTCCAAGACCTTCATCACCAACGGCTGGAACTGCGACCTGGTGATCGTGGTGGCGAAGACCGACCCGGCCAGGGGCGCCAAGGGCACCAGCCTGATCGTCGTCGATACCTCGATGAAGGGCTTCTCCAAGGGCAAGCGGCTGAAGAAGATGGGCCTCAAGGGCCAGGACACCGCGGAGCTGTTTTTCGACAACGTCGAGGTGCCGGCGGAGAACCTGCTCGGTCAGGAGGGGAACGGCTTCATTTATCTCATGCAGGAGCTGCCCTGGGAGCGGATGCAGATCGCCATCGGCGCCACGGCGAAGTGCGAGGCGGCGCTTGCCTGGACCATCGCCTACGTGAATGAGCGCAAGGCCTTCGGCAAGCCGGTGGCGAGCTTTCAGAACACGCGCTTCAAGCTGGCGGAGATCGCCACCGAGGTGCAGGTGATGCGGGTGTTCGTGGACCGCTGCATGGAACTGCTGCTGCAGGAGAAGCTGGACACCGCCACCGCCTCGATGTGCAAGCTGTGGACCACCGACATGGAAGGCAAGGTGCTGGACGAATGCCTGCAGCTGCACGGCGGCTACGGCTTCATGTGGGAATTCCCGATCTCGCAGGCCTACGTGGACGCGCGCGTGCAGCGCATCTACGGCGGCACCAGCGAAATCATGAAGGAAGTCATCTCCCGCTGCCTCGGTCTCCGGGGCAAAGACTAAATCAGGGACAGACCACGATTTGCTCCGCAGGAAATCGTGCTCTGGCCCTCATTTCAGGAGGACGTCATGGCTGAAGCGATGGTGTTTGATGCGATCCGTACGCCGCGCGGGCGGGGCAAGTCGAGCGGCTCATTGCACGAGGTGAAACCGATCTCGCTGCTGACCGGCGTGCTGAAGGAGTTGCAGCACCGCCATGACCTGGACACCGCGCAGGTCGAGGACGTCGTCATGGGCTGCGTGACGCCGGTGGGCGAGCAGGGCAGCTGCATCGCCAAGACCGCGGCGCTCGCCGCGGGCTGGGACTTCAGGGCCTCGGGCGTGCAGTTGAACCGCTTCTGTGCCTCGGGCTTGGAGGCGGTGAACATGGCGGCGCAGAAGGTGCGCTCCGGCTGGGAGGACCTGGTGGTGGCCGGCGGCGTGGAATCCATGTCGCGCGTGCCGCTGGGCACCGACCGCGGCCCCTGGGCCTGCGATCCGGAAACCGCCTTCGACACCGCGTTCATCCCGCAGGGCATCAGCGCCGACCTGATTGCGACGCTGGAGGGCTTCAGCCGCGAGGACGTGGACGCCTACGCGCTGCGCTCGCAGCAGCGCGCCGGCGCGGCGCGCGACGCGGGCCTGTTCAAGCAGTCGGTGGTGCCGGTGCAGGACGGCCTGGGCGAGGTGATCCTGGACCACGACGAATTCATCCGCCCGCAGACCACCATGGAGGGCCTGGCTGCGCTCAAGACCTCCTTCGACAAGATGGGCGAGATGGGCTACGACGCGGTCGCCATCCAGCGCTACCCGCAGCTCGAGCGCATCCGGCACGTGCACACCCCGGGCAATTCCTCGGGCATCGTGGACGGCGCCGCGGCGGTGCTGATCGGCACCGAGGCCAAGGGCAAGGCACTGGGCCTCGCGCCGCGCGCGCGCATCGTCTCGGTGGCGCTCTCAGGCGCGGACCCCACCATCATGCTCACCGGGCCGATGCCGGCGGCGAGGAAGGCGCTCGCCAAGGCGGGACTTACGATCCAGCAGATTGATCTGTTCGAGGTCAACGAGGCCTTCGCCGTGGTGCCGATGAAGTTCATGAAGGAAATGAACGTGCCGGCCGAGAAGGTGAACGTGAACGGCGGCGCCATCGCCATGGGCCATCCGCTGGGAGCCACCGGCGCCATGATCCTGGGCACGCTGATCGACGAGCTGCACCGGCGCAAGCTGCGCTATGGCCTGGCGACGCTGTGCGTCGGCGGCGGCATGGGCATCGCCACCATCGTGGAGCGCGTCTGAGATGAGCGGGGCGGCTTCGCCCATCCGCTGGGAGCGGGACGCCGCCGCCATCGTCACCGTCACCTTCGACGCCCCCGGCGCCCCGGTCAACACCATGACCGAGGCCTGGCAGCACGCCTTCGGCGAGACGGTGAAGCGACTGGCGAAGGAGAAGGCCGCCATCAAGGGCGTGATCCTCGCCTCGGCCAAGAAGACCTTCTTCGCCGGCGCGGAGTTGAAGGATGTTCTCAAGTACGGCCCAGAGGACGGTCCCAAGCTGTTTCACTGGATCGAGGCCACCAAGAAAAAGATGCGCCAGCTGGAAACGCTGGGCATCCCGGTGGTCGCCGCGCTGGAAGGCACCGCGCTGGGCGGCGGCTGGGAAATCGCGTTGAGCGCCCACTGCCGCATCGCGCTCGACGATCCGACCATCCAGCTGGGCCTGCCGGAGGTGACGCTGGGCCTGCTGCCCGGCGCGGGCGGCGTGACCAAGACCGTGCGCCTGCTGGGTCTGCAGGCTTCGTTGCCGTACCTCGTCGAAGGCAGGACCATGAAGCCGGCCGAGGCCGCGCAACTGGGCCTGGTGCAGGGCATTGCCGCGAACAAGGCGGACCTGTTGCGCATGGCGCGCGAGTGGATCGTCGCCAATCCGTCCCCGCAGCAGCCCTGGGACAGCTCCGACTACCGCATGCCCGGCGGCGGCCCGTCCAGCCCGAAGATCTCGCAGATGCTGTCGGTGGCGCCGGCGATGGTGGTGGAGAAGACCCGGGGCCTGTACCCGGCGCCGAAGGCCATCATGTCGGCGATGGTCGAGGGCGCCTACGTGGACTTCGACACCGCGCTGCGCATCGAATCGCGCTACCTCGCGCGCCTGGCCGTCGGCCCGGTGGCGAAGAACCTGATCACCCTGTTCTTCAACCGCACCGCCATCAAGTCGGGCGCATCCCGGCCCAAGGGCGTGCCGAGGTGGAAGGCGACGAAAGTCGGCATTCTCGGCGCCGGCATGATGGGCGGCGGCATCGCCTTCGCCACCGCCAACCGCGGCATTGCCTGCGTGCTGAAGGACCTGAGCTTGGAGGCCGCCGAGAAAGGCCGCGGTTACACCGAGAAGGTCCTGTCGAAGCGCAACAAGCCCGCGGACAGGGCCCTCGCCCTCATCACGGCCACCGCCGACTACAAGGACCTGCAGGGCTGCGACCTCATCATCGAGGCGGTGTTCGAGAAGCGCGACCTCAAGGCGCAGGTGACCAAGGACGCCGAGCCGATGCTCGCCGCGGGCGGCATCTTCGCCTCCAACACCTCCACGCTGCCGATCACGGGCCTCGCGAAGGCTGCCGCGAAGCCTGAGTCCTTCATCGGCCTGCATTTCTTCTCGCCTGTGGACCGCATGGGGCTGGTGGAAATCATCAAGGGCGCGCAAACCTCGCCTGAGACCCTGGCCAAGGGCTACGACTACGTGCTGCAGATCGGCAAGACCCCGATCGTGGTCAACGACTCGCGCGGCTTCTACACCAGCCGCACCTTCGGCACCTTCGTGCAGGAGGGCTGCGCCATGCTCGCCGAGGGCATCCCGGCGGCGGCGATCGAGAACGCGGCGCGCCAGGCCGGCATGCCGGTGGGGCCGCTGGAGGTGATCGACCAGACTTCGCTCGCGCTCTCCATGGCGGTGATGGAACAGACCCTCGCGGACCTGAAGGCCGAGGGCAAGCCGCTGCCGCCGGAGCATCCGGGGCAGAAGGTGATCGTGCGTATGGTGAAGGAACTCAGGCGCGCCGGGCGCGCGGCCGGAGGCGGCTTCTACGATTACCCGAAGGAGGGCAGGAAGACGCTGTGGTCGGGCCTGGCGCAGGCCTTCGGCGGCACCGCCGCCTTCGAGCTGCAGGAAATGAAGGACCGGATCCTCTACCGCCAGGCGATCGAGACCGCGCGCTGCCTGGAGGAGCGGGTGCTGGAGACGGTGCACGACGGCAACATCGGCTCGATCTTCGGCATCGGCTTCCCGGCCTGGACCGGCGGCGCGCTGCAGTTCATCAACCACGTCGGAGTGAGGAAGTTCGTGGAACGCGCAGACGAGCTGGCGAAGAAGCACGGCGAGCGCTTCGCGCCGCCCAAGCTGCTGCGGGACAAGGCGGCGAAGGGCGAGGCGCTGGCTTAATCGGGGGGTGCTTGAGGTCTGGCAGGGGCTCTGGTAGCATTGTCAGACGTTGTCGTACAGGAGATCGACGTGCTGGCACTGCGGCTCGAGAAGGCGCTGGAGCGCAAGGTTGCGACGCTCGCCAAGCTGAGCGGGCGCTCGAAAAGCGAGGTCGTGCGCGAGGCAATCGTGCGCTTGGTGGAGGACGCCGAGGATCTCGAGCACGCGGAGCGGG
>VGIA01000078.1 GCA_016868105.1 Betaproteobacteria bacterium
CATCTCGAGCTGCATCGCGAGGGCGCGATGTTGATGCACTTCCCGGATCGATGTGAGGGCGGCGACCACGCTCAAGGCGAGCCACCCGGCATGGTCTCCTGGTTAGCAAACCGGGCCGCAAACTCAGGCAGTCGGGCCGCCTGTGCGGCCTCGCGCACCGCGACCAACCGCTTCACGATTGCGGCGTGGTCCAGGTTGGTCGGCCATTTCAGGGTTTCGTTCTCGGCAACCAAATCTGCAGTCTGATCAGCAGGTTGCCGCCATCCTGCCCGGTTTTCCAGATTTTATCCAGGTGTCTTGCGACCCAGCCTATGGCCGCAGCCCGAACGCGGTACGGCCCGGGACGCGCAGCGGCGCCGCCAGCTCGGCCAACTCGCACAGTAGCCGGCGCCTCTGGCGCGGGTCGATGATCTCGGCCCCGGCGTTGCGTTGCGCCCGAAAGCGTCCTGACCCTACAATCGAAGCCGTCCCCAGGTGGAGATCCCCTGCAATGAGTGCAGCGGCAGCCTATTCCGTCGCCGACGGCATCGCCGTCATCACCATGAACAACCCGCCGGTGAACAGCATGTCGGCGGCCAACCGCGCCGTGGTCAGCGAGGGCCTGAAGAAGGCCGAGGCCGACCCCGCGGTCAAGGCGATCGTGCTGATGGGCTCGGAGAAGGCGTTTTCCGGCGGCGCGGAGATCCGCGAGTTCAACACCGAAAGATCGCGCCAGTCGCCGGTCCTGCCCGAACTGAACGACATGCAGGACGCGCTGAAAAAACCGCTGGTCGCCGCGATCGGCGGCTTCGCACTCGGGGGCGGCCTTGAGCTCGCGCTGGGCTGCCACTACCGCGTCGCGATGCCCAAGGCGCAGCTGGGGCTGCCCGAAGTGAAGCTGGGCCTGCTGCCGGGCTCGGGCGGCACGCAGCGCCTGCCGCGCGTGGTGCCGATGACCGAGGCGCTGAAGATGATGACCACCGGCACGCCGGTCTCTGGCGAAAGGGCCAAGCAGCTGGGGCTGGTGGACGAGGTGGTCCAGGGCGACCTTCTGCAAGCGGCCTTGGCTTTCACCAGGGAATTGATAAGACAGAACAAGGGCCCCAAAAGAATCCGCGACCTGCCCGCGAAGGTCGAGGGCGAGGTGAAAGCCTTCTTCGCCGCGGCGCGCGCCGAAGTGGCGAAGGCCTCGCGCGGCTACCCGGCGCCGCTGGAGATCCTCGCCTGCTGCGAGGCGGCGGCGACGATGCCCTTCGACGAAGGGCGCAAGTTCGAGCGTGCGCGCTTCATGCACCTGGTGGAAGGCGTCGAATCGAAGGCGATGCGGCATATGTTCTTCGCCGAGCGCCAGACCGCCAAGATTCCCGACGTGCCCGAGGACACGCCGACGCGCGAGATCCGCAGGGCGGCCGTGATCGGCGCCGGCACCATGGGCGGCGGCATCGCGATGAACTTCGCCAATGCCGGCATCCCGGTGTCGATCATGGACCTGACCCAGGAGGCGCTCGACAAGGGCGTGGCGAAAATCAAGGCCAACTACGCCTCGACTGTCGCCAAGGGCCGGCTGAAGCAGGAGGAGATGGACCGGCGCATGGCGCTCATCACGCCGACCACGGACCTCGCCGCCGGCAAGGACGCCGACATCGTGATCGAGGCGGTGTTCGAGCGCATGGACGTCAAGCAGGACATGTTCAGGAAGCTGGACGCGGTGATGAAGCCCGGCGCCATCCTCGCCACCAACACTTCGACGCTGGACGTGGACGCCATCGCCGCGGTCACGAAACGCCCGCAGGAGGTGATCGGCACGCACTTTTTCTCCCCCGCCAACGTGATGCGGCTTCTGGAAGTGGTGCGCGGCAAGGCCACCGCCAAGGACGTGCTCGCCACCACCATGAAGCTGGGTAAGACCCTCAGGAAAGTGCCGGTGGTCTCGGGCGTGTGCGACGGCTTCATCGGCAACCGCATGGTCGAGAAATACGGCCAGCAATCGCTGTTCCTGCTGGACGAAGGCTGTTCGCCGCAGCAGGTCGACGCCGCCGCGTACAAGTGGGGCATGGCGATGGGGCCGCTCGCGATGGGCGACATGGCGGGCCTGGACATCGGCTGGGAGATCCGCAAGCGCCGCTACCTCGAGCGGCCGAACTTCGTTTATTCCAGGATCGGCGACAAGGTTTGCGAACTGGGCCGCTACGGCCAGAAAACCGGCAAGGGCTGGTACAAGTACAACCTGCCCGACCGCAAGCCGATCCCGGACCCGGAGGTTGACGCCATAATCGGGAAGTACCGCAAGGACAACAACATCAAGGTGCGCCAGATCTCCGACGAGGAGATCGTCGAGCGCCTGATCTACGCGCTGGCGAACGAGGCGGCGCACATCCTGGCGGAAGGCATCGCGCTGCGGGCCTCCGACATCGACATGGTCTACCTCACCGGCTACGGCTTCCCACCCTACCGCGGCGGACCGATGTTCTACGCCGATACGGTCGGCCTGGCGAAGGTGCTGGCGTCGATCGAGAAGTTCAGCAAGGGCTACATGGGCGAAGTGTGGAAGCCTGCGCCCCTATTGGTCAAACTCGCGAAGGAAGGGAGAAGGTTCAATGGCTGACGCCGTCATCGTTTCCACCGCCCGCACGCCGCTGTGCAAGAGCTGGCGCGGCGCCCTTAACATGACCCACGGCGCCAAGATGGGCGGCCACGTGGTGCACGCGGCGCTGCAGCGCGCCAGGGTCGAGCCGCAGGAAGTCGAGGACGTGATCATGGGCTGCGCCACCCCCGAGGGCGCGACCGGCGGCAACATCGCGCGCCAGATCGCGCTGCGCGCGGGCCTGCCGGTGACGGTCTCGGGCATGACGGTGAACCGCTTCTGCTCCTCCGGGCTGCAGACCGTGGCGCTCGCCGCGCAGCGCATCCTCGCCGGCGAAGGCAGCATCTACGTCGCGGGCGGTGTCGAATCCATATCGCTGGTGCAGAACGAGGCCAACAAGCACCACGGCAGGGATGATTGGCTGTCGCGGCACAAGCCCGAGATCTACTGGAACATGCTGCAGACCGCCGAGTACGTGTCGAAGAAGTACGGCATCCCGCGCGAAGCGCAGGACCGCTACGGCGTGCTGAGCCAGCAGCGCGCCGCGAAGAGCCGCGCCGAGGGCAAGTTCAAGGACGAGATCGTGCCGATCACCACCAAAATGAAGGTGGTGGACAAGGCCACCGGCGCCGAAACCATGAAGGAGGTCACGGTCGAGCATGACGAGGGCATCCGCGCCGACACCACCTACGAGGGTGTGTCGCAGATCAAGCCGGCGATCGAAGGCGGCGTGATCGCCGCCGGCAACGCCAGCCAGTTCTCCGACGGCGCCGCGGCTCAGGTCGTCATGAGCGACAAGGAAGCGGCGAAGCGCGGCCTCAAGCCCCTGGGCATCTTCCGCGGCTTCGCGGTCGCCGGCTGCGAGCCCAACGAGATGGGCATCGGCCCGGTGTTCGCGATCCCGAAACTGCTGGAGCGCACCGGCCTGAGAACCGGCGACATCGAGTTGTGGGAGCTGAACGAGGCCTTCGCGGTGCAGGTGATCTACTGCCGCGACAAGCTGGGCATCCCCGACGAACGGCTGAACGTGGACGGGGGCTCGATCGCCGTGGGCCACCCCTACGGCGTCACCGGCTCCCGCCTCGTCGGCCACGCGCTCATCGAGGGCAGGCGCCGCGGCCTCAGGCACGTCGTGGTCACCATGTGCATCGGCGGCGGCATGGGCGCGGCGGGGCTGTTCGAGGTTGTATAGCATCCGTTCGTGAGCTTGCCGCATGATGGCGATGCAGGCTTGTGCCTCATGCATTGAGGACGCCATAACCTGGCAATAAGCCCAAGCCGGTCGCCTTCCCGGGCGGATCCCGCCGGCTTGTCCTCCCCGCCGGCCAGGCAACCGGCCGGCGCTTTTTTGCCAATCGCTTAGACTGCGGGCTTCGTCAGCAAATCCAAGCACAGGGGCAGATCGCCATGGGCGCCATTCACGCCATCGAGCAGTTCGCGCCGGAGATGACCGGCTGGCGCCGCGACATCCATGCCCATCCGGAACTCGGGTTCGAGGAGCAACGCACCTCCGACCTGGTCGCGACGCAGCTGGCGGCGTTCGGCATCGAGGTGCATCGCGGCGTCGGCAGGACCGGCGTCGTCGGCGTGCTGCGCGCCGGCACCTCGAAGCGCGCAGTCGGCCTTCGCGCCGACATGGACGCGCTGCCGATCCAGGAGGCCAACACCTTCGAGCACCGCTCGCAGCACCAAGGGCGCATGCACGCCTGCGGGCACGACGGCCACACCACCATGCTGCTGGGTGCGGCCAAGTACCTCGCTGCGACGCGCAATTTCGACGGCACGGTGCACTTCATCTTCCAGCCTGCCGAGGAGGGAATCGGCGGCGCCAAGGCGATGATCGATGACGGCCTGTTCCGGCGCTTTTCCTGCGAGGCGGTGTTCGGCATGCACAACCGGCCCGGGATGCCCCTGGGCCGCTTCGCGGTCAAGGCCGGGCCGATGATGGCCGGCGGCGCCTTCTTCGACATCGACATCGAGGGCCGCGGCGCCCATGGCGCGCGCCCGGAATCAGGCGTCGACCCGGTGCTGGCGGCCTCGCACGTCGTCGCGGCGCTGCAGAGCATCGTGGCGCGCAACGTGCGCCCGCTGGACACCGCGGTGCTGTCGGTGACCCAGGTGCACGGCGGCGACGCCTACAACGTGATCCCGCAGAAGGTTCGCCTGTCGGGCACGGTGCGCGCGTTCTCCAACGAGATCATGGAGCTGGTCGGCCGCAACATGGCGCGCATCGCCGAAGGGGTGGCCTCCGGTTTCGGCGCCAGGGCTAAGACCGACTTCCGCGTCATCTTCCCGCCCACCATCAACGATCCCGCACAAGCCGAGTTCGCCGCCGGCATCTGCGCCGGACTGGTGGGCGCGGAAAACGTCAAGCGCGACCCGCCGCTCATCATGGCCTCGGAGGACTTCGCCTTCATGCTGAACGAGGTGCCAGGCTGCTACATCAACATCGGCAACGGGGATGGCGAAGGGGCCTGCGAGGTGCACAACCCGTCCTACGACTTCAACGACCGCGCCCTGCCCCTGGGCGCCAGCTTCTTCGCCCGCCTGGTCGAAACCCGGCTTGGAAAGTAGGCACGCGCCACGATTTCCGTAGCGGAAATCGCGGTCCGTCCCTGATTATCAGAACACGATCACGCCGCGGGCGTTCTTGCCCGACTCCATGTCGGCGAAGGCCTGCGGCGCCTCGTCGATGGAATAGCGCTTCGTGATCAGCTCGTCCAGCTTCAGCCTTCCGGCCATGTACAGTTGCAGCATGCGCGGGAAATCGACGCGCGGCACGCAGGAGCCGAAGTAGCTGCCCTGCAGGGTCTTTTCCTCGAACACCATGGTCATCGGCTTGAAGGAGGTCGCCTCGGTGGCGCGCGCCACGCCGACGACCACCGCCTTGCCGCCGCGCCGGATCGCCCTGTAGGCGAGTTCCGCCAGCGCGCCGGAGCCGACGCATTCGAAGGCGTAGTCCGGGCCGCCGCCAGTGAGCTTCTTGATGTCCTTGGTCGGATCCTGCCCTGGCACCGCCAGCAGCACGTTGGTGGCGCCGAATTGCTTGGCCATCTCGAGCTTCGCCGGCACGGTGTCGATGGCGAGGATGCGCTCGGCGCCGGCGATGGCTGCGCCCTGGACGGCGTTGAGGCCGACCCCGCCGCAGCCGAACACCGCCACCGAGGACCCCGGCTCCACGCGCGCGGTATTGAACACCGCGCCCACGCCGGTGGTCACCGCGCAGCCGACCAGCGCGGCGCGGTCCAGAGGCATCTTCGGGTCGATCTTCACCACGTTGTCCACCGACAACGTGGCGTACTCCGCCATGACGCCGCAACCAGAGAATATGTTCAACGGCTGGCCGCCCTTGTCCTTGACGCGTGGCGTGCCCCCGGGTGGCGTCAGCAGCGCCTTGCCCTGCTCGATGCACAGCACCGGGCGGCCGCCGGAGCAGAAGCGGCACTTGCCGCACATGTAGATGAAGGACGAGACCACGTGGTCGCCGGCGGCGAACCCGGTCACGCCTTCGCCGACTTCGACCACTTCACCGGCCCCCTCGTGGCCCAGCACCAGCGGCGGCGGCAGGGCAATGGTGCCGTTGGTGGCCGAGAGGTCGGAGTGGCACACGCCGCAGGCGGCGATTTTCACCGTCACCTCGCCGCGCTTGGGTCCGTCCACGGTGATGGTCTCGACCACCACCGGCTTGTTCAGTTCGCGGCAGACCGCCGCCTTGCCCGTGCGCGCCATGCCCTGCGTTCTCCCTGTTGTTTCGAACACAGTATAGCGCCCGCACCAGCGGCCCAGGGCGCGCATGCTCGTCAAGCTGGGCGTCCGGTCTTCTATCGGCGATGCGCATTTGCTACAGTACCGGTCCGCTTTGTTCTCCAAGGACGTTGCCATGATCCAGCGCGACCGGCTTTTCATCGGCGGGCAGTGGGTTTCCCCCTCAGCGAAAGACACCATCGAGGTCCACAACGCCGGCACCGGCGAAGTCATGGGCAAGGTGCCCGCCGGGACGCAAAAGGACATCGAAGCCGCCGTGGCGGCCGCCCGCGCCGCCTTCGAGGGCTGGAGCGCGACCCCGGCGGACAAGCGCGCCGAGTTCCTGCAGAAGATCTCCGACGGCCTCAAGGCCCGCGCCGACGAGCTGGCGAAGACCATCGCGCAGGAGGTCGGCATGCCGGTGAAGATGTCGGCGCGCATTCAGGCCGGGCTGCCGATCGCCAACTTCGCCAATTACGCGAGGATCACCCGGGAGTTCCAGTTCGAGGACCGCGTCGGAAACTCGCTGGTCTGCCGCGAGCCGGTGGGCGTCGTGGGCGCCATCACGCCGTGGAACTATCCCCTGCACCAGAGCGCGCTCAAGGTGGCGCCGGCGCTGGCCGCCGGCTGCACCGTGGTGCTCAAGCCCTCCGAAGTCGCGCCGTTCAACGCCTTCATCCTCGCCGAGGTGATCGAGGCCGCCGGCCTGCCCGGGGGCGTATTCAACCTGGTCACCGGCTTCGGCCCCAGCGTGGGCGAGGCGCTGGTGAAGCACCCGCAGGTGGACATGATCTCCTTCACCGGCTCGACCCGCGCCGGCAAGCGCATCTCGGAGGTCGCGGCGCAGACAGTCAAGCGCGTGGCGCTGGAACTGGGCGGGAAGTCCGCCTCGGTCATCCTCGATGACGCCGACCTCGCCGCGGCGGTGAAGGGCACGGCGAACGGCTGCTACCTGAATTCGGGCCAGACCTGCACCGCGCTCACGCGCATGCTGGTGCCGGAATCGAAGTACGAGGAAGCGGCGAAGCTCGCCGCCGAGGCGGCCAAGGGCTTCACGCTGGGGGATCCGCTGTCCGAATCCACGCGCCTGGGCCCCTTGTCCTCGAAGATGCAGATGGACCGCGTGCGCGACTACATCAAGCAGGGTGTCGCCGAAGGCGCCGAGCTGGTCGCGGGCGGCGCCGAGCAGCCCGAGGGCGTGGCGGCAGGCGGCTACTTCGTCAAGCCGACGGTGTTCGGCAAGGTAAAGAACTCCATGGCTATCGCGCAGGAGGAGATCTTCGGGCCGGTGCTGTCGATCATTCCCTACAAGGACGACGAGGACGCGATCCGCATCGCCAACGACTCCCCCTACGGCCTCGCCGGCGCGGTGTGGTCGAAGGACGAGGCACGCGCACAGAAAGTCGCGCGACGCATTCGCGCCGGCCAGGTGGACGTGAACGGCGGCGCCTTCAACATGAACGCGCCCTTCGGCGGCTTCAAGCAGTCGGGCCGCGGCCGCGAGGCCGGGATCTACGGGCTGGAGGAGTTCCTGGAGTACAAATCACTTCAACTGAAGGGCTGACACCGGTCAGTCCTTGCGCCTGGTGATCAGTGCATCGACGGCGAGGATGCGCGTGCCGTCGCAGCGCAAGGGGTTCACGTCCATCTCCGAGACTTCGCCCGCGAAGTCGGCCGCGAATTCCGAGATGCGCGCAACCGCATCCGCGAGGGCGTCAACGTCCACCGCCTTGGCGCCGCGAAAGCCGGTGAGCAGCCTGTAGCCCTTCAGGCGCTCCAGCATCCGGCGCGCCTGCGGCCGCGTGACCGGCGCCAGCGCCGCCACGCTGTCCTGCATCAGTTCCACCAGCACACCGCCGGAGCCCACCACCACGACGGGGCCGACCGACGGGTCGATGCGCGCGCCGACGAGGATTTCCACTCCGCGCACCATCGGCTGCACCAGCACGCCGGCCAGCTCGTGGCCGCGCGCCGCGGCGACGATCTGCGCATGGTGCCGGCGCACGCCGGCTTCGTCGGCAACGTCCAGCCGGACCACGCCCAGCTCGGTCTTGTGCAGGATCGTCGGCGACTCGGCCTTGAGCACCACCGGGTAGCCCAGCGCCCGAGCCGCCGCGATGGCTTCGTCCAGGTTGCGTGCCAGGCGTTCCTCGACCACCGGTACGCCGTAGGCCGCCAGCACCTGTTTCGCCTCGCGCTCCACCAGCGTGTCTCCACCGGCGGCGAGCAACGCCCCCGCCCGGCCGGCCGCGTCCTTGTCCGAAAGGCGGGCCCAAGTGTCCGGCACGTTCTCGCGCGCATGGAACGCCTGCCAGGCCGCGATGGTGGCGAAGCAGCGGTCGAGCGACCGGAACAGCGCCACCTTCTCGTCCGCCTCGTAGGCTTGCGAGCCCGGCCCCTCCAGCCACTCCGATACCCAGGCCACGGACACCGGCTTGTCCTGCTCACGCGCCATCTGCGCGATGGTGGTCGCGCGCGAGCCGCCGGTTTCCTTCGCGGCTACGCTCATCGCGCACACCAGCACGCCGTATTGCGAGTCGGCGAGCAGCGCGCGGCAGCACTTGCCGTAGGACTCGGGCACGCTGAGCACCTGCCCGGTGGGATCGCAGGGATTGCGCGCCGCGCCGAACTCCGGCACCACGGTGCGCAGTTCCTCTACCGTCGCTGGCTCCGGCTGCGGCATCGGCACGCCATGGCGCGCGGCCATGTCGGCGGCGATGATGCCGGCGCCGCCGGACCCGGACACCACGGCGACGCCCCGCGAGCGCGGCTTGCCGGCGGCGGCGAAGAACTTGGCGTGTTCCACCAGCGCCTCGTAGTTCTCCACCATGACGAAACCGGCGCGCTCGAACAGGGCCCGGTAGGCAACGGCTGAGCCCGCCAGCGACCCGGTGTGGGAACGGGCCGCGGCCGCGCCATCGTCGCTCACGCCCATCTTGTAGACGATCACCGGCTTGCCGGCGGCGCGCGCGCGCTCGCCCGCCTGCAGCAGCCGCGCGGCGCTGGGCACGCCCTCGAATAGGCAGGCGATGGCGCGCACGCCGTCGTCCTCGGCCATGGCGGCGATCAGGTCGGCGACGTCCACGTCGGCGGAATTGCCGGCGGAGAAGAAGTAACGGAAGCCCAGGCCGCGCTCGGCGGCCTGCGCCAGGCAGTAACCCAGGGCGCCGGACTGGCTGACGAAGGCGATCGGCCCGAGCTGTCGCGGCATCGCCGAGTACTCGGGAATGAAGCTCATGCCGGCGCCCAGCTCGTGGTTCACCAGGCCCATGCAATTGGGCCCCAGGATCGGCATGCCGGCCTCCTGCCCTATTCTCGCCAGGCGACGCTGCGCCGCGCCGGCATCCTCGCCCGCCATTTCGCCGTAGCCCGAGGCGTAGACGATTGCGCCGCCGGCCCCCACAGCCACCGCCTCCTGCAACGCGGCTTCGACGCCCTCGCGCGGCACCACCAGCAGCGCGCAGTCAGGGACCTGCGGCAGGTCCCGGAGCGAGGGATAGCAGCGGTGCCCGCCTACCTCGGCGTACTTCGCGTTGACCGGGTACACCGCGCCCTTGAAGTGCGCGAGATTCTCCAGCGTGCGCATGCCGAAGGACGCCGGCCGCGTCGAGGCGCCGATGATGGCGATGGTGCGCGGTGCGATCAAGCGCGCGAGCTGCGCCCGGGTGTAAGGCGGTCGTTCCACCGCGCCGTGCGCGGTGCCGTCTGTTGTTAACATGGAGGCCTGAATACTAGGGGAGCGAGAATGAGTGTCAAGAAGCTTTTTGATCTCTCCGGGCGCGGCGCCATCGTCACCGGCGGCTCGCGCGGGCTCGGCCTGCAGATCGCCGAGGCGCTGGGGGAGATGGGCGCCATGCTGGCGCTCACCGCGCGCAAGAAGCAAGAGCTGGACGAGGCGGTCGCACGCCTTGCGCAGCAGGGCATCACCGCCCACGCCTTCGTCTGCGACATGGGCAGGCGGGAAACCATCCCTGCCGCCTTCGACCAGATGCGCGCGCAGCTGGGCCGGGTCGACATCCTGGTGAACAATGCGGGCGCGGTCTGGGGCGCGCCGGCCGAGGACCATCCGCTGGAGGCCTGGGACAAGCTGATCGCGCTCAACCTGGTGGGCGGCTTCGTCATGGCGCAGCAGGCGGCGAAGAAGTGCATGATCCCCGCAAGGTGGGGCCGCATCGTCAACGTCGCCTCCGTCGCCGGCCTGTTCGCCAGCGACCCGGCTGTGGCGAAGACGGTGTCCTACAACGCCACCAAGCACGCGATGGTGGGCATGACCAAGCAGCTCGCCGCGGAGTGGGGCGAGCACGGCATCACGGTGAACGCGATCTGCCCTGGGTTCTTCCCTTCGAAGATGACGCGCGCGACCCTGGACACCACCGGGGAGATCATGCGCAGGACGACGCCGACACGGCGCCTGGGCAACGACGAGGACCTGAAGGGCGTGGCGGTTCTGCTCGCCTCGGAGGCCGGCCGGCACATCACCGGGCACGCGATTGCCGTGGACGGCGGGGCGATGATCATATGAGCGCCGGGTCCCACATCCCCCGGGAAACCTACGAGTTCACGAGGAAGATTCCGTTCTCCGAGCACCTGGGGATCCGGGTGGACGCGCTGGAGAAGGGCGTGGCGCGCCTGTCCATGGAGATCCGGCGGGAGTTCATGACCAGCTGGGGCACGGCGCACGGGGGCTCAATCCTGTCGCTGCTGGACATCACGCTGTCCATGTCGGCGCGCACGCTCTACGATCCACCGCGCTCCATCATGACCATCGACCTCTCGACCCAGTTCATCGGCACTTCCACCGGCGTGCTCAAGGCCGAGGGCCGCGTGTCGCGGGCGGGACAGAACACGATTTTCTGCGAGGGCGAGGTCCGCAGCGAGACCGGGGAGTTGGTGGCGAAGGCCATTGGCACCTTCCGGGCTCGCGC
>VGIA01000079.1 GCA_016868105.1 Betaproteobacteria bacterium
CTTGAGATTGTCAGGCGGTTTCTGCTTGCGGGAGGCCATGATGAGCTCGGCGTGCACGAGGTAGGCGGAGCCATCGAGGAGCTGCGGCGCGCGCGGCAACGGCGCCATGCACTGCGCCGGATCGAAGTTGAAGGCGCGCGCCGGCCCGCCCGCGTCCAGGTCCGCCGACAGTTGCGCCAGCAGCGGTGCGGCATAGGTCCAGTCGTCCAGCGCCGCCTGCAGCGTGGGGGAGACATGGTCGGCCTTGAGCGCCCGGTTCAGGTCCTTCGAGACGACGAGCAGCGTCCCATCGCGGGTACCGTCCCGCAGCGTGGCCAGCTTCATGGTGCGGATTATCGCAGACGCGGCAGGCCGGCCGGGGCCTCGATTTCCATCCGCAGCAGCTGCGCGGCGACGTTCTTGCCCAGGTTGTCCATGCGCAGGCTGCGCGCCGCGCCGCCCTGCAGGGCGGCGTTGAGCACGATCTTGAGCGCCAGGATGTTGTCCAGCGGCCAGAGTTCCACCGCGCCGATGCCCATGCCCGCGAAATGGGCCGCCAGCCGTTCGCGCGTCACTTCCCGCTTGAGCACCGCGTAGGTCTCGGCGTCGTAGGCGAACAGGCCGATGTCGGCGCGGTCGGCCTTGTCGCCGGAGCGCGCGTGCGCGATCCTCCACAGGCCGACCTTCATCCCGCCCGCTCCAGTTCGATGCTCACCTTTGATTCCACGCGTTCGCGCGCCACCAGCGTGGGCCAGATACCCAGCAGCTCCTTCGCCGGCTGGATGGCCTTCATGGTGCCGACGTAGGGCGGGCCCGAAAGGCCCAGCCACGGGAACAGGCGGCCGAAGGCCTCCGCCACGGCCTTGTCCTGCGTGCGGATGGTCATGCGCAGGAAACATTCGTTCAACTGGTCGCGGTACGCGGGATCGGCATTCGCGCCCAGCAGGGAGTCGTAGCCGATGTACTCAATGTTGCTGTCCTCGACCTTCCAGCCGCGCTCCCTGACCAGGGTCTGGATGACCTCGGCGCTCTTGGCGCACTTGGCGTAGGCCTCGGGCCAGGCAAATCCGATCATGCCGGTGCCCATCCAGCCGTCGTGGTAGCCGGCGACCACCTTCAGCGTCGGCGGCCGCGGCGCGCCGGAGGCGCCGCAGACCCGCACCCGGTCGCCGCCCTCGTCGTCGAACTTCAGCGTCCCCATGTCCAGCACCACGTCGGGGGAGAAATAGGCGTGCGGGTCGTGGACCTCGTACAGGAGTTGCTGGCGAACGGTATCGAAGGACACCCGGCCGCCGGTGCCCGGGGCCTTGCTGAGCACCGCGCGCCCGTCTGTGGACACCTCGGCGATCGGGTAGCCGAGGTGCGCATAGTCGGGGATCCTTGCCCATTCGCCAGCGGAGCCGAAGTTGCCGCCGGAGCCCTGCCCGGAGCACTCCAGCAGGTGGCCGAGGGTCAATCCGGCGGCAAGCCGGTCCCAGTCGTCCCAGCGCCAGCCGAATTCGTGCGCAAGTGGGCCCAGCGTGAGCGCCGCGTCCGCGACCCGCCCGGTGAGCACGATGTCCGCGCCCTTGGCGAGCGCCTCGGCGATCGGCTGCGCGCCGAGGTAGGCATTGGCGAACAGCATGCGGTCGCGCACGCCGGCAATGTCCGCGCCGCTGTCCATGTGGGCCATCGGCTCGCCTGCCGTGCGGAGCTCGTCGATCCGCTCCAGCACCGAATCGCCGGTGACAGTGGCGATGCGTGCCCTCCAGCCTTTGGCGCGGAAGACCTTCGCGATCGCCTCGCGCGCGCCCTGCGGGTTCAGGCCGCCGGCGTTGAGGATCAACTTCACGCCGTGCTTCGCCGCCAGCGGCCAGAGCTCCGCCAGCATCGGTACGCCGTCGCGGGCGTAGCCCGCCGAAGGATCCTTCTGCCGGTCTTTCTGCAGGATGGCGAGGGTCAGCTCCGACAGGTGGTCGGAGGCGATGTACTGCACGCCGCCGCGCTCGATGGAGGCCTTTACCGGCTGCCAGGAATCGCCGTAGAAGCCCAGGCCGGCGCCGATGCGGACGGTCTTCATGCCACGAACGGATTCAGGAGGCGCACGCCGCCGTAGTCCCGCCCATGGGAGAGCTCTTCGCTGACGAGCCCAGCGTCTCGGGAACATTCTTCACCGACAGATTGACGGCGGGCGTTGCGGTTGGATCTATCACCTGCTTCCCGTCAAGCAGGATCTGCCACGCGCACGATCGGCACGCTGCCGCGCGGGCCGAACACCCGCGCCAGCGTTTGCCGGAACGGCCGCACCTCGGCGCCCTCCAGCAGGCCCCGGCGCGTCAGCGCCTGGTGCAGCTTGGGCAGATGGTAGTGCGGCACCGCGGGGTAGAGGTGGTGGTCGATGTGGTAGTTGACGTGGTGGGGGAAGAAGATGAACCGGCCCCACCAGGGGAGCTCGACATTGGTGCGCGCCGCGGTGAGCGGCGAGGAGAGGTCCGACACCGCGCCGTGTTCCATGACCGCGCGCAACCGCAGGATCGCCTGCATCAGGGTCACCAGCGGCAGCACCCACAGCACCAGGTATTCCAGCCACCAGCCGGTGGCGACGGCCAGGCCGAGCGCAAGGACCTGGAAAGCGACCACCACCCAGCGGTCGCGCAGCGCCTGGTTGCGCAGGCGCGCGGCGGTGTCGTCCAGCGGCCGCTGCGCCACGCCGGTCGCGCGGTTGGCGCCGGGGGCGCCGAAGAAGTAGGCGTAGTTGAGCGGTGCGGTGAGCCCGGCCAGGTCCTTGAGCAGCTTCTTGGCCAGGTAGGCCTTGCCGCGCGGATAGCCCGCCATCAGCGCGATGTCCGGGTCCGCGGCCTGGTAGAGGTGGTTGTGGTGCAGCCGGTGCACGATGCGGTAGGAAAATGTCGACACTCCGACCAGCATGCCGCTCACCCGGCCCGCGAGGTCATTTGCGAAACGCCATTCGAACAGGCGGTAATGGGTTGCCTCGTGCGAGAGGATCGCCAGGGAGTGCTGGAAGCAGGCGATGACGGCGACGCAGGGCATCACCACCCACGGGGTCCAGAAGGCGAGCGCGAGGCCGATCGCGAGCGCGAGGCCGCCGTAGCTCCAGGCAAGCGAGCCGACGCTCCTCCATGGGGCAAGGGCGGTCAGCGGTGCTAGCTCGGCGGGCGGCAGACGTCGCGCCGGCCGTTCCTGGTCGCGGAACTCCTCGCCACGGGCCGCCGGCGCTTCGGGGTTCGTCACGGGCTGATTGTACAATTCTCGCCGCAGGAGGAGCCCTGGTCGATCTGCTGCAACTGCTGGTGGCGGGTGTCTCGCTCGGCTGCGTCTACGCGCTGGTTGCGCTGGGGTTCGTCCTCATCTACAAGGCCACCGAGACGGTCAACTTCGCCCAGGGCGACCTGATGATGCTGGGCGCGTTCTTCGCCCTCACCGCCAGCGTCATGATGGGCTGGCCGTACTGGGCGACCATCCTGTTCGCGATCACGGTGATGGCCGTGGTGGGCATGCTCATCGAGCGCATCGTGCTGCGGCCGGTGCTGGGGCAGCCGGCCTTCACCGTGGTGATGATCACCATCGGCGTGGGCTACGTGATGCGCGGCGTGGTCACCATGATCCCCGGCTGGGGCACCGACACCCACCAGATCGCGACCCCTTTTGCCGAGGCGATCTGGAACGTGGGCGGCGTGGTGCTGCCGGTGCAGCAGCTGGGCGTGATCGCCATGACCGCCGCGCTGTGCGCGGTGCTGTACCTGTTCTTCCGCTTCTCCCGGTTGGGCGTGGCGATGCAGGCCACCTCGCAGAACCAGCTTGCCGCCTACTACATGGGCATCCCGGTGCGGCGCGTCAACATGATGATCTGGGGCCTGTCGGCCGGGGTGGCCGCCTTCGCCGGCATCCTGCTTGCGCCGGCCACCTTCATCCATTCCAACATGGGCTTCATCGGCCTGAAGGCCTTCCCGGCCGCGGTGCTGGGCGGCTTCGGCAGCGTGCCGGGCGCCATCGTCGGCGGCCTGATCATCGGCGTGGTCGAGGCGCTGGCGGGGTACTACCTGCCGGAGGGCTTCAAGGACGTCGCCGCCTACGTGGTGCTGCTCGTCGTGCTGATGGTCCGGCCCTCGGGCATCTTCGGCGAGACCGCCCGGAAAAAGGTGTGACCGAAACGGTCTAGGCCCCCCATGCGCTTCATCTTCAAGACCGATTACGAGCAGGACATCCGCCTGTTCAGGCACGGCGGCCAGCGCTTCTGGTACGGCGTGCTCGCCGTGCTGCTGCTGCTTGCGCCCTGGTGGGCCGGCGAGTACGTCATGTCGCAGCTGCACTTCATCCTGATCTATTCCATCGTCGGCTTCGGCCTGATGATGCTCACCGGCTTCACCGGCCAGGTGTCGCTCGGCCACGCCGCGTTCCTCGCCGTGGGCGCCTACACCGAGGCGCTGCTGCAGGCCGCGGGCGTGCCGTTCGTCATCTCGATCGGCTGCGCGGCCCTGTTCACCGCGGTGCTGGGGCTCATCGTCGGCCTGCCGGCGCTGCGCCTGAAGGGCATCTACCTCACCATCGCCACGCTCGCCTTCAACGTCATCGTGGAGGAGATCATCGCACGCTGGCATTCGCTCACCGGCGGCAACGAGGGCAAGCACCTCAAGCCGGTGCAGATCCTGGGCTGGAAGCTGGAGTCGGACGCGGAGTTCTACTACCTGTGCCTGGTCCTGACGGTGATCTGCTGCCTCGCCTGCGTCAACCTGCTGCGCTCGCCCACCGGCCGGGCCTTCGTCGCCATCCGCGACTCGGAGGTCTCCGCCTCCTGCATGGGCGTGCACCTGGCCAAGTACAAGACCATCGCCTTCGCCTTCTCGGCGGCGCTCACCGGCATCGGCGGCGCGCTCTACGCGCACAAGCTCGCCTTCATCTCGCCCGAGCAGTTCACGCTGTTCCAGTCCATCGAGCTGATCACCATCGTGATCCTGGGCGGCATCGGCTTCCTGCACGGCGCGGTGCTGGGCGCGGCCTTCATCATCGTGCTGCCGCAGCTGATCTCGATCGCCAAGGGCTGGCTGCCCGAGGGGCTGGTGCCCGCCGGGATGCAGGCGGTGGTGTTCGGCGTGATCCTGGTCCTGGTGATCATCTTCGAGCCGCTCGGGCTGTACGGGCGCTGGCTCAAGATACGGGCCTGGTTCGAGCTGTTTCCGTTTTACCGCAAGGGCATGTTCCGGCGGCAGAAGAGCTACATGAAGTCGGAGAGACTGCGATGACCGGGGGCGCCTCCACCCCATGAGCTTCTTCAAGGTCGAGCACCTCGGCATCCGCTTCGGCGGGGTGGTCGCGGTGGACAACGTGGGCTTCGAGGTGAAGCGCGGCGAGGTGTTCACCATCATCGGTCCCAACGGCGCGGGCAAGACCACCATCTTCAACCTGATCGGGCTGATCTACCCCGCCACCCGCGGGCGCATCCTGTACCAGGGGCGCGAGCTCACCGGGCTGCCGCCGCACAGGGTGGCGGAGCTGGGCATCGCGCGCACGTTCCAGAACATCGAGCTGTTCGAGCACGCCACCGTGCTGCAGAACCTGCTCATCGGCCGGCACCGGCACCGGCGCACCTCGCTGTGGCGGGAAATGCTGTTCACCTCCTCGGTGCGCCAGGCCGAGATCGCGCAGCGCGAGGCGGTGGAGAAGGTGATCGACTTCCTGGAGCTGGCCAAGGTCCGCGACAGCCTGGTGGCCGGCCTGCCCTACGGCGTGCGCAAGGTCGTCGAGCTCGGGCGCGCGCTCGCCACCGAGCCCAGGCTCCTGCTGCTGGACGAACCCTCCTCGGGCCTGAACCCGGAGGAGACCGATGACATGGCGTTCTGGATCGAGGACATCAAGCGCCACCTGGGCATCACGGTGCTGATGGTGGAGCACGACATGAACCTGGTGTCGCGGGTGTCGGACCGCGTGCTGGCCCTCAACATGGGCAGCGTGATCGCCGAGGGCACCGCGGCCGAGGTGCAGGCGCACCCGGCGGTGGTCGAGGCCTACCTGGGCAAGGCGGCCTGAGGCACGCATGAGCGAAGCGGGCGGCAGCGACGAGGTCATCCTAGAGCTCGCCAACGTCGAGGCGAGCTACGGCCCGGTGCAGGCGCTGCGCGGGGTGAGCCTGAAGGTGCGGCGCGGCAAGATCGTCACCGTGCTGGGCGCCAACGGCGCCGGCAAGTCCACCATCCTGAAGACCATCTCCGGCATCATCGATCCGCGCAAGGGCCAGATTCGCTTCGAGGGCGAGGAGATCCAGCGCAAGGACCCGGCGCTGGTGGTGCGCCGCGGCATCGGCCATGTGCCCGAGGGCCGCGAGGTTTTCCCGCTGCTGACGGTCGAGGAGAACCTGAGAATGGGCGCCTATACCCGCAGCGACGCCGCCGGGGTGGCGGGCGACATCGAGCTGGTCTACGGCTACTTCCCGATCCTGAAGGAGCGCGCGAAGCAGGAGGCGGGACTGCTCTCCGGCGGCGAGCAGCAGATGCTGGCCATCAGCCGGGCACTGCTGTCGCGGCCCAGGCTGATGCTGATGGACGAGCCCAGCCTCGGCCTGTCGCCGCTGCTGACGCAGGAGATCTTCCGCATCATCGCGCGCATCAACCGCGAGCAGGGCACCACCATCCTGCTGGTGGAGCAGAATGCCAACATGGCACTGGAGGTGGCCGAGTTCGGCTACGTGCTCGAGGTCGGGCGCATCGTCATGGAGGACAGCTGCGCCAACCTCGCCCGCAAGGAGGACGTGCAGGAGTTCTACCTCGGCATGAAGGCGGAGGGCGTGAGGGGGCAGCGCAGATGGAAGAAAAAGAAGCAATGGCGATAGGCGTCTGTGCGGTCGCGGACCGGAGCACGATCCCGGCGATGTTCTGGGCCGGTGTGCGCTCGCGCGCCGGGCGCACCATTTTCCGCCAGAAGGATTTCGGCATCTGGCGCGCGGTGCGCTGGGAGGAACTGGGCCAGGCGGTGCGCGAGACCGCCATGGGCCTGGCGGCGCTGGGCTTGGAGCCCGGCGAGGTGGTGTCCATCCTCGCCAACACCAGCCAGGAGTGGGTGGTGGCGGACCTGGGCGCGCTGTGCGCCGGCGGCGTGGTGAACGGCATCTACCCGACCGACGCCGCGGCGCAGGTCGAGTACCTGGTGAACGACTCGGGCACGGCGCACATGTTCGTCGAGGACGACGAGCAGCTCGACAAGGTGCTGGAGGTGCGCGAGCGCCTGCCGAAGCTGCGCAAGATCATCGTGTTCGACATGGACGGCCTGCATGAACTCGACGACCCGCAGGTGCTGAGCCTTGCGAAGCTGCGCGAGCTGGGCCGCGCGCACGACGCCGCGCACCCCGGCGATTGGGAGCGGCGGCTCGGGGCGAGGAGGCCCGAGGACCTCGCGATCCTGGTCTATACCTCCGGCACCACCGGCAAGCCCAAGGGCGCGATGATCTCGCACCGGAACATCCTCGCCACCTGCGCCGCCTACCAGGCCTCGTTCCCGCAGGACGAGCGCGACGAGCGCATGGCCTTCCTGCCGCTGTGCCACATCGCCGAGCGGGTCGGCGGCGAGTACCACGCCCTGTACACCGGCGCGGTGCTGAACTTCGTCGAGAACCCTGAGACGGTGCCGGAGAACGTGCGCGAGATCTCGCCCACGGTGTTCACCGCGGTGCCCCGGGTGTGGGAGAAGTTCTACTCCGCGGTGATGATCGGCCTCAAGGAGGCCGGCCGGTTCCAGCAGCGGGCCTACCAGCTCGCGATCGGCGTCGGCATGCGCCAGGCGCGCCTGCGCGAGCAGAGAAAACCGGTCCCGGCGGGCCTCGCACTCGCCTTCTGGCTGGCGCGCGCGCTGGCGCTCAACAACGTGCGCCGCGCCATTGGCGTGCACCGCGCCCGCATCCTGGTCACCGGCGCGGCGCCGATCTCGCCGGACCTGGTGCGCTGGTACATGGCGCTGGGCCTGGAGATGGTGGAGGTCTGGGGCCAGACCGAGAGCTGCGGCGCGGTGACCGGCAACCCGCGCGGCGCGGTGCTCCCGGGGTCCATCGGGCCGATGATGCCGCCCTCGGAAGTGAAGGTGTCGGCGGACGGCGAGCTGCTGGTGCGCGGGCCGGGCGTGTTCATGGGCTACCTCAACCAGCCCGACAAGACCGCCGAGACGCTGAAGGAGGGCTGGCTGCATACAGGGGATGTCGGCAAGGTGGACGCGCAGGGCTATTTCTTCATCACCGACCGCATGAAGGACATCATCATCACCGCCGGCGGCAAGAACATCACGCCCTCGGAATTCGAGAACCAGCTCAAGTTCTCCCCCTATATCACCGACGCGGTGGTGGTCGGCGAGAAGCGGCCCTACCTGGTGGCGCTGGTGATGATCGACCACGAGAATGTCGAGCGCTACGCGCAGGACAACGCCATCCCGTTCTCCAACTTCGCCAGCCTGTGCCGCCGGCCCGAGGTCCAGGCCCTGGTGCAGGCCGAAATCGACCGCGTCAACAAGCACTTTGCCCGGGTCGAGCAGGTGAAGAAGTTCCGCCTGATCGAGCAGAAGCTGACCGCCGAGGACGAGGAGCTGACCCCGACCATGAAACTGAAGAGGAAGCTCGTGAACGAGAAATACCGCGACCTGATCGAGTCCATGTATGTGGATGCCGCTCGCGGTATAGGATAGAATCGCTTGTAGCGCTCTCTAGAGGAGGGAAGTCGAATGAACCTCACCATCGCAGCACTGGCCACCGCCGCAGCCCTCGGCGCCGCGGGCCTTGCCCACGCCCAGGGCCAGGGTGTGACCGCAAAGGAAATTGTCCTCGGCACCGCGCAGGACATGTCCGGCCCGGTGGCGCCGTTCTCCAAGCCGGCCGTAAACGGCATGCGCATGCGGGTGGACGAGATCAACGCCTCGGGCGGGATCCACGGCCGCATGATCAAGCTGGTGGTGGAGGACCACGGCTACGACCCCAAGAAGGCGGTGCTCGCGGCGCAGAAGATGATCCAGAAGGACCGGATCTTCGCCGCCATTGGCTCCATCGGCACCCCGACCGCCATGGCCGCGATGCCGCTGTACCTCGACAAGGGCGTGCTGCACCTGTTTCCGCTCTCCGCCGCGCGCCAGATGTACGAGCCGCTGCACAAGTACAAGTATTCCTTTGCCGCCACCTACTTCGACCAGATGCGCGCCGGGCTCAAGCACCTGGTGAAGGAAAGGGGCCACAAGCGCATCTGCTCCCTGTACCAGGATGACGACTTCGGCCTGGAAGTGCACGCCGGCGGCGAGGCGGCGCTCAAGGACCTCGGCATGAAGTACCACGAGGTCACCACCTACAAGCGCGGCGCCACCGATTTCTCCTCCCAGGTGCAGAAGATGCGCGGAGCGGGTTGCGATGCCGTGGTCATGGGCACCATCATCCGCGAGACCATCGGCACCATCGCCACGGGGAGGAAACTGGGCTTCAACGCCGACTTCATCGGCACCACCGCCAGCTACACGCACCTGATCCACGCCCTGGGCAAGGGGCTGGTCGAGGGCTTCTACTCCACCTGCACCAGCAACTACCCATACGCCGATGACGCTTCGGCCAACGTGCGCAACTGGATGGCCGGCTACAAGAAGGCCTACAACGCCGACGGCGACATCTTCGGCGCCTACGGCTACGCCATGGTGTCGATGTTCGCCACGGCCGCCGAGAAGGCCGGGCCGAAGCTGACCAACGACAGCTTCGCCAAGGCGCTGGAGAGCATCGTCATCCCGCGCGACATGTTCGGCTTCGACGAGCAGAAGTTCACCGCCACCAACCACCTGGGCTCGAACCGGGCGCGCCTGTGCCAGATCCAGGGCGGCAAGTGGGTGACCCTGACCGACTACCTCACCAACTGAGCCAACCGGCCATGGAGCTCGAAAACGGCGCCTCGCGGCGCCGTTTTTCCCTGCCGCTCCGGGCGCTTGCGCTGCCCGGCTTCCGGTTGAAGGACAAGGACCAGGCGAGGTATGCCGCGAGCGGCGAGAGCGACCGCTTCACGCTGAGGTTCGTCAAGCGCAGAGGGGCGGCAGCGGGGCAGGATGTGCACGATCGTGCACATCTAGCCGATGACGTAGGCCGCCCCTCCGGTGGCGATGAGCTCGCCCGCCTCGTTGTGCAGCTCCATGTGCGTCACCGCGATGCGGCTGCCCTTCCTGACGATGCGGGCCGTGGCGATGAAGTACTTTCCCCGCCCGGGTCGCAGGTAGTCCACCCGCAGGTCGATGGTGCCCATCTTCGGGAACGAGGTGGGCACGCTGTCCAGCTCGTGGGCGAGGCGCAGCATGATGGCGAAGCCGCCGGCGACGTCGAGCGTGGCCGAGATCACGCCGCCGTGCAGGATCTTCGTGCTCGGGTTGCCGATCAGCTCCGGGCGCATGTCGAAGCGCAGCTTGGGGGCGTCGCGCTCGAAGGACTCGACTTTGAGCCCCAGGTGCTTGTTGAAGGCGATCAGCTCCTCCATCACCTTGCGCATCAGCGGCTGCAGGGCCCTCGTCTTCAGGGTGCTCATGGTTGCCATCCCAGTTGCCGCGCGGCGAGATCCTTCATGATCTCGGTGCTGCCGCCGCCGATCTGCATCACCTTGGCCTCGCGGTAGATGCGCTCGGCGCGCGAACCGCGGATGAAGCCCGCGCCGCCCAGGGTCTGCACCGCGGCGTCGGCGCAGAACTGCATGGTGTCGGTGGCCAGGTTCTTCAGCATCGCCAGCTGCGCGATCCACTGCGGCTCGCGTGGCTGCGAGGACAGCTTCCAGGCGGTGTCGTAGAGGAGCGCGCGCGCGGCGTGGATGCGCGTGTGCATGTCCACCAGCTTGTGGCGGATCACCTGGTGGCCGATCAGCGGCCCGCCGAAGGTCTTCCTCTGGCGCGCCCAGGCAAGCGCGTCCTCCAGGCAGGCCTGGGCGAACCCGACCGCGCCGGCGGCCATGGACAGGCGCTCGGAATTGAAGTTGCGCATGATGGCGCGGAAGCCCTCGTTCTCGCTGCCGATCAGGTTGGCCGCAGGCACGCGGACATTCTCAAAGCGCAGCAGCGCGGTGTCGGAGCACCACCAGCCCATCTTCTCCAGCTTCGTGCGGCCGAATCCCGGCCGGTCGCGCTCGATGAGCAGCAGCGAGACGCCGGCCGCGCCGGGGCCGCCGGTGCGCACCGCCACGGTGTAGTAATCGGCGCGCATGCCGGAGGTGATGAAGGCCTTCTCGCCTTCGACCACGTAGTCGCCGCCGTCGCGCCGCGCCGTGGTCTTGAGG
>VGIA01000080.1 GCA_016868105.1 Betaproteobacteria bacterium
CTGGTGCCGGAAGTGGGACTCGAACCCACACGCTTTTAAGGGCGGCGGATTTTGAGTCCGCTGCGTCTACCAATTCCGCCATTCCGGCAGCGGGACGGTGCCAAGGCGCTGCAATTCTATAATGCCCGCCTGCGATGCTCGTTGCCGAATTCGACTACGACCTCCCGCCGGAACTGGTCGCGCAGCAGCCCCCGCCCGAGCGCGGCGCGAGCCGGCTGCTGCACCTGGACGCGGCCAGCGGCGCGCTCCGGGACCTGAGCTTCCGGGACCTGCCGGGGCTGGTCGGCCCCGATGACCTCCTGGTCCTCAATGACACCAAGGTCATCAAGGCGCGCCTGCACGGCCACAAGGCCACCGGCGGCAAGGTGGAGGTGCTCGTCGAGCGCATCGAGGGCAGCCATGAAGTCCTTGCATTGGCCCGCACCGGTCACGCGCTGCACCCCGGCTACCGGCTGACCCTTGGCGACGGCGCGCTCGCCGAGGTGCTGGGCCGCGAAGGCGAGCTCTACCGCCTGCGCTTCGAGGCGGAGGTGGCCGCGGTGCTCGAGCGCTGCGGCGAGGTGCCGCTGCCGCCCTACATCCGCCACGCGCCCGGCGCGCAGGACCAGGCGCGCTACCAGACCGTGTACGCCGCGAAGCCCGGCGCGGTGGCGGCTCCGACCGCGGGCCTGCATTTCGACCGGGCGATGCTCGACCGGATCCTCGCGCGCGGCGCCGGCCTCGCCCGGCTTACCCTGCATATCGGCGCCGGCACCTTCCAGCCGGTGCGCGGCGAGATCGTCGAGGAACACCTTATGCACAGCGAGCGCTACGAGGTGCCCGAGGCCACCATGGCCGCCCTGCAGGGGCGCCGGGTGCTCGCCGTCGGCACCACCTCGCTGCGCGCGCTCGAATCCGCGGCGCTGACTGGAAAGCGCGGCGGCGAGACCGGCCTGTTCATCACGCCCGGCTTCCGGTTCCGCGTCGTGCGGCGACTGCTGACCAATTTCCACCTGCCGAAATCGACCCTGCTCATGCTGGTGTGCGCGTTCGCGGGCAGCGAAAATATCCGCCGCGCCTACGCCCATGCCATCGCGCAGCGCTACCGGTTCTTCTCCTATGGCGATGCGATGCTGATCGAGGCTGCCGATCCCCCGTGCTATCATTTTGCCAGCAACGGCTGAGACCCTGCATGGCGCAAGTCCTGATTCGCGGTCTAGAGGGCAAGGTCCTGCGCGCCCTGAAGAAGCGCGCGCCGGAGAATCGACGCTCGCTCCAAGGCGAACTCAAGACGATCATCGAGGGCGCGGTTGGCAAACCGGACCCGGGAACTCACCGCAGAACTGGGTGAGGAGATCCTTCCCAGCGCGGCTTCGCGGCTCGAACTGCATCCGCTGCGCGAGCATCTGGAAGCGGCGTTCGCTCTCTGCCTGCGTGCCGACATCGACCTGTACGACGCGCTGCATGTCGCTTTGGCCGCGCAGGCGCGGGGGCCGCTGGTGACCGCGGATGAGGGGCTTGTCCGCGCCCTGGTGGCGCGCAAGCTCGGCGGGCACGTCCGCTTCCCCGGCGATCCGGAGTTCGCCGCCTCGGGTGCCGTTTAGCATCAGCCACCGCGACGGCGCCGCCCGCCGCGGCCGCCTGCAGCTCGCGCACGGCGCGGTGGACACCCCCGCCTTCATGCCGGTGGGCACCTACGGCACGGTGAAGGCGATGTCGCCGCTCGAGCTGGCAGGGCTGGGAGCCCAGATCGTGCTCGGCAACACCTTCCACCTCTGGCTGCGGCCGGGAACGGAGGTCATCGAAAATCACGGCGGCCTGCACCGCTTCATGGGCTGGAAGGGGCCGATCCTCACCGATTCCGGCGGCTTCCAGGTCTTCAGCCTGGGTGCGATGCGCAGGGTCACTGAGGCGGGCGCCACCTTCGCCTCGCCGGTCAACGGCGACAAGCTGCTGTTGACGCCGGAGCAATCCATGCGCATCCAGCGCGCGCTCGGCTCCGACGTCGTCATGGCGTTCGATGAATGCACGCCCTACCCGGCCACCGAGGCCCAGGCGCGCCAGTCCATGGAGCTGAGCATGCGCTGGGCGGAACGCTCGAAGCGCGCCCATGAGGGGAACCCCAACGCGCTGTTCGGCATTGTGCAGGGCAGCGTCTACCCCGCGTTGCGCGACGAGTCGCTCGCGAGGCTCACGGATACCGGCTTCGATGGCTATGCCATCGGCGGGCTCGCCGTGGGCGAGCCCGCCGCCGAGCGCTCGCGCATCCTCGCGCACTGCGCGCCTGCCCTGCCCGCCGAGCGGCCGCGCTACCTGATGGGCATGGGCACCCCGGAGGACCTTGTCGAGGCAGTGCAGGCCGGCGTGGATATGTTCGATTGCGTGCTGCCGACGCGAAACGCCCGCAACGGCTGGCTGTTCACCCGGTCGGGGGACGTCAAGATCCGCAACGCCCGCTGGCGCGACGACCCGCGGCCGCTGGATGAGGCCTGCGCCTGCTACGCCTGCGCCAACTTCAGCCGCGCATATCTGCATCACCTGCAGAAGGCGAACGAGATCCTTGGCGCGCGGCTGAACACGATCCACAACCTGCACTACTACCTGGAGTTGATGCGCGAGCTGCGCGGGGCCATCGAGGCCGGCACCCTGGCCGGGACTGCGGCGCGCCTGCTGGAGGGCCGCCGGCAGCGGGGGAACGAAGCAGGAGCGGGCGCGTACTAGAGTATAATTTTGCGCCTTTTTAATCTTTTCCCAGACGTTCCAGGAGTTCACGTGCTCATCAGTTCCGCATACGCTCAAGCTGCCGGCGGCTCCGGTGGCGATGCCGGGTTGCTCGGCTTCCTGCCGATCATCCTGATGTTCGTGCTGCTCTGGTTCCTGATGATCCGCCCGCAGATGAAGCGGCAGAAGGAGCACAAGGCGATGGTGGAGGCGCTGCAAAAGGGCGATGAAGTGATCACCACCGGTGGCGTCGTCGGCAAGATCACCAAGGTGGCCGACAGCTACGTCACGCTCGAGATCGCCACCGGCACCGAGATCGTGGTGCAGCGCGCCGCGGTGCAGTTGCCTCTGCCCAAGGGCACGATCAAGAGCCTGCAGTAGGCTCACGCGCCCGCCTTGAACCGCTACCCGGTCTGGAAGTATGCGCTGATCGCGCTTTGCATCCTGGTCGCGTTCGTCTATACCGTACCCAACTTCTTTGGCGAGTCCCCGGCGGTGCAGGTCTCCGCCGGCCGGGCCACCGTCAAGGTGGACGCGGCGCTGGTGTCGCGGCTGGAGCCGGCGCTCAAGGCCGCCGGCGCCCCGCCCACCGGAATGATCCTCGATGCGAGCGGCGTGCGGCTGCGGTTTTCCGACGCCGACGTGCAGCTGAAGGCGCGCGACGTCGCCGAGAAGCTGCTCAACCCGGACCCGCAGGAAAAGTCCTACGTGGTGGCGCTCAACCTGCTTTCGGCCTCGCCCCCCTGGCTGACCGCGATCAACGCCCTGCCGATGTACCTCGGCCTGGACCTGCGCGGCGGAGTGCATTTCCTGCTGCAGGTGGACATGCAGGCGGCACTGACCAAGCGCCTGGATGCGTACGCCGGCGAGGTACGCGGCCTGCTGCGGGAAAAGAACATCCGCCACGCCGGGGTGGCCCGCGACGGTCAGACGCTGCGGGTGCGCTTCCGGGAGGCCGAGACGCGCGCCAAGGCGCGCGCCGAGATCGGCACCCGCTTGCCCGACCTGGTGCTGACCGAGCGCGACGACGGACAGGACCTGCTGCTGGTCGGGGCCATGCGGCCCGAGGCGCAGAAGAAGGAGCAGGAGCAGGCGATCCAGCAGAACATCGTCACGCTCAACCGCCGCGTCAACCAGCTGGGGGTGGCCGAACCGGTGATCCAGCAGCAGGGCGCCGACCGCATCGTGGTGCAGCTGCCCGGGGTGCAGGACACCACGCGCGCCAAGGAGATCCTGGGCCGCACCGCGACCCTGGAAGTGCGCATGGTGGACGAGGAGGCGATGCGCAGCGGCAGCACCTTCAACGTCGATGTGTTCCCCGAGCGCAAGCGCGACGGCAGCATCAGCAACGTGCCGACCAGGAAGCAGGTCGTGGTCACCGGCGACCAGTTCGTCGGCGCCCAGGCCACCTTCGACCAGGACCAGCGCCCGGCGGTGGCAGTGGAACTGAACGAGGCCGGCGGCCGCATCATGCGCCAGATGACGCGCGAGAACCTCAAGAAGCTGATGGCGATCATCCTGTTCGAGAAGGGCAAGGGCGAGGCGGTGTCGGTGGCCACCATCCAGGGCGAATTCGGCAGCCGCTTCCAGATCACCGGCATGTTCACCCCCACCGAGACCAACGACCTCGCGCTGCTCATCCGCGCCGGATCGCTGGCCGCGCCGATGGAAATCATCGAGGAGCGCACCGTCGGGCCGTCGCTCGGCAAGGAGAACATCGACAAGGGTTTCGACGCCACGCAGTGGGGCTTCATCGCCATCGTCGTCTTCATGAGCGCCTATTACACCCTGTTCGGCGTGGTGTCCTCGATCGCGCTCGGCGTCAACCTGCTGTTCCTGGTGGCGCTGCTGTCGCTGCTTCAGGCCACCCTCACCCTGCCCGGCATCGCCGCCATCGCGCTCACCCTGGGCATGGCGATCGACGCCAACGTGCTGATCAACGAGCGCATCCGCGAGGAGGTGCGCGCGGGGCAGTCGCCGCAGGCGGCGATCTCCGCCGGCTACGAGCGCGCCTGGGGCACGATCCTGGACTCCAACGTCACCACGCTGATCGCGGGCCTGGCGCTGCTCATCTTCGGCTCGGGGCCGGTGCGGGGTTTCGCCGTCGTCCACTGCCTGGGCATCCTGACCTCGATCCTGTCCTCGGTGATCGTGTCGCGGGCGATGGTCAACCTGATCTACGGCCACCGCCGCAAGGTCGCCAAGCTCGCCATCGGCGACACCGCCTGGAAGTGAGCTGAGGGCCGGCCATGGAGTTCTTCAAGATCCGCAAGACCATACCGTTCATGCGGTATGCGCTCGTGTTCAATGTCATCTCGGTCCTCACCTTCCTCGCCGCGGTGTTCTTCCTCGCCACCAAGGGTCTGCATTTCTCCATCGAGTTCACCGGCGGCACCCTGGTCGAGGTGAACTTCAAGCAGCCGGCCAACGTCGAGCGGATCCGCGAAACCCTGGAGAAGGCCGGCCTCAAGGTCGAGGCGCAGAACTTCGGCTCCTCGCGCGACGTGCTGCTGCGCATGCCGGTGGAGAAGGGCCAGTCGAGCTCCGAGACCTCGGAGAAGGTGCGCGCGCTGCTGCAGGCGGAGGATCCTTCCGCGGAGTTACGCCGGGTCGAGTTCGTCGGGCCGCAGGTCGGCAAGGAGCTGGCTGAATACGGCGCGCTCGCGCTGCTGGTCACCGCGACCGGCATCGTGCTCTACCTTTGGCTGCGCTTCGAGTGGCGCTTCGGCCTGGCGGCGATCATCGCCAACCTGCACGACGTCATCATCATCCTGGGCTGTTTCGCGCTGTTCCAGTGGGAGTTCTCGCTGCCGGTGCTGGCCGCGGTGCTGGCGGTGCTGGGCTACTCGGTCAACGAGTCGGTGGTGGTGTTCGACCGGGTGCGGGAAATGCTGCGCAAGATGAGGAAGGCGTCTATTCCCGAGGTGATCGACGCCGCCATCACCGGCACCATCTCACGCACCATCATCACCCACGGCTCAACGCAGGTCATGGTCACCACCATGCTCGTCTTCGGCGGCCCGGCGCTGCACTACTTCGCGCTCGCGCTCACCATCGGCATCCTGTTCGGCATCTACTCCTCGGTGCTGGTGGCCAGCCCGCTGGTGATGTGGCTGGGCGTGGACCGCAGCCAGTTCCTCGTCCGTCCCAAGAAGAGCATCCGCGACGAGAACGACGGCGCCGTCGTGTAAAACAGGGACGGACCACGTTTTCTGCCGAGCACTGCGGAAAAACGTGGTCCGTCCCTGTTTTTGTTCCTACTTCAGGATTTGCACCAGGTTGGAGTAGTCGTCGGTCCAGGTGCGCCACTCCGGGCGCGCGTCGGGCACGACCGGCTTGGCGGCCCCGATCTGCGGCGCTTCCAGCGCCTTCGGGTCCCGCGACACCAGCACCCAGTCGCTCTGCGTCTTGTCCTCGCCCTCGCCGCCCAGGTCGTACACCACCACGGCGTGCGCGCCGTTCTCCTTCGCGATCCGCCCCACCACCGGCACCAGGTCCAGGAAGCGGTTGGAGACGTGGAAGGCGACGATGCCGTCGGGCTTCATGTGCCGCAGGTAGGCCGCCAGCGCCTGCTTGGTGATCAGGTGCGCCGGAATGGCATCGCTGGAGAAGGCGTCCACGGCCATAATGTCCAGGTTCTGCGGCGCTTCGCGCTCCAGGTTCAGCCGCGCGTCGCCCAGCGACAGCTCGATCCTCGCCGCGCTGTCGGCGAGGTAGCTGAACTGGCGCTGCGCCACCGCGATCACATCGGGATTGACCTCGTAGAAACGGAAGACATCGCCCTTGCGCCCCCAGGCCGCCAGCGTGCCGATGCCGAGGCCGACCAGGCCCACACGGATGTCGGGCCGCTCCCGGCGCGCCTGCAGCGCCAGGCCGATGCCCGATGTCGCCTGGTAGTAGGTCGTGAGCCGGGTGCGCATTGGGCCGTGCATATGCTGCTCGCCATGCATGATGACCCCGTGCAGCAGCCGCCTGAGGTGGCCTGGCGTATCCGGCTGGCCGTATTCCTTTACTCGCAGCACCCCGTAGAAACTGCGCGCCGAAACGCTGACGTCGCGCTGCAAGCGCAGGGCGTCGTAGGCCGCGGCGCCGCTGACCGCCAGCAGGACCGCCAGGCTGCCGTAGCGCGCGGGCGCATTGAGCGGCGCGAACCGAATCGCAGCCAGTAACGCCACCGCGATCAGCGCCAGGCCCAGTTCGTGGTAGGCATTGAACAGCAGCGGCGCCACCACTGCCACCAGCAGTCCGCCCAGCGCGCCGCCGGCCGAGATCACGAGGTAGAACGCGGTCAGGTGGCGCTCTCGCGGTCGCGAGCGGTACAACTCGCCGTGGCAGAACAGGCAGGCCACGAACAGGCCCGAGAGCCACATCCCCAGCTGGATCCAGAGGTCGAACTGCAGGTCAGGGTCAGCCAGCACCCAGCCCATGCCGGCGAGCCAGACCAGCACGAAGCTCCACTGCACCTCGACCTTGTACAGCCGCCCGCCCTCGAAGGCGATGATGAAGCTGAGCAGGTACAGCGTGAGCGGCGCCAGCCACAGCAGCGGCATCGCCGCCACGTTCTGCGTGATGTGGTTGGTGACCGCCAGCAGCAGCACCGAGCCGGCCGCGGACAGCGACAGCCACAGCGCGTAATCGGTGCCCGTGGGCTTGGGCGCCGGCCCCGACGCCGCCACGCGCACCGGCGCCGGGCGCACGCTCACCCAGGCGAGCAACGCGCACAGCGCCGCGAACACGGCGAACAGCCAGGACCAGTACCGCACCTGCTGGCTGTTGCTCAGCCAGGGCTCGACCACGAACGGATAGGCGACCAGCGCCAGCAGCGAGGCGAAATTCGAGATCGCGAACAGGCGGTAGGGGTTCTCGCCCGGCCGCGCGCGCGCGAACCAGGCCTGCACCAGCGGGCTGGTGGCCGAGAGCAGGAAGTAGGGCAGACCGACTGCGGCCAGCAGCAGGAGCAGGATCCTGGACACCGGTTCCTCGTCGCCGGTCGGCTTCCAGGCGTCCCCCGGCGCAATCGGCAGCGTCGCCACGGCCGCGGCGAGCAGGGTGCTGTGCAGGATCGCCTGCGTGCGCGGCGAAAGCTTCGCGTTGGTGGCATGCGCGTAGGCGTAGCCCGCGAGCAGGATGGACTGAAAGAACAGCATGCAGGTCGTCCACACCGCGGCGGTGCCGCCGAACCAGGGCAGGATGATGCGCGCGATCAGGGGCTGCACCAGGAACAGCAGGAAGGCGGACAACAGGATGGTTACGGCGTGCAGCATGACGACGGCGGTCCTTGGACTAGGCAAGCTCTGCACAAGTGGTCACGATGAAGGCTCCTGATGCGATAAGGTCGTCACCGATGTGTTTGGGTCTCCGATTCGGGGTTTTTTTGTGACCCAACCGGGCTCTAATCGGGTGCGCCCGGCTGACGCGGAAATCTTCGCCCATGCCGGCGACGAAGAAGGACTGCGTCAGCCCCTCGCGCGTCGGGATGGTGACGATTTACCGTGCACCCGCCCGGGCGGAGGCGCCCGCCGCCGCAATGGCGGCGAGCACCGCGAACAGGCGCCTCATATCCGTCGCGCGAGCGACGCGGCGAGGCCGGTGTAGTTCGCGGGCGCGAGGGCGAGCAAGCGCTTTTTCGCCTCCGCGGGCAGCGGCAGCGAGCGGATGAAGGCGGCGAGCTGCCTGCGATCCAGGCGCCTGCCCCGCGCCAGTGCCTTCAGTTTCTCGTAGGCCTGCGGCACGCCATGACGCCGCATCACCTGCTGCACCCCTTCGGTGAGCACCTCCCAGCTGGCATCCAGGTCCGCGGCCATGCGCCCCGGGTCGGCCTCGAGCTTGGCCAGGCCCCGCTCGCAGGCGGCCCAGGCGAGCAGCGTGTGACCGAAGGCGTTGCCGGCGTTGCGCAGCGCGGTGGAATCCGACAGATCGCGCTGCCAGCGCGACACCGGCAGCTTCTCGGACAGGTGGCGCAGGATCGCGTTCGCGACGCCGATGTTGCCCTCGGAATTCTCGAAATCGATCGGATTGACCTTGTGCGGCATGGTCGAGGAGCCGACCTCGCCCGCCTTCAGCTTTTGCCGGAAGTAGCCGAGCGAAATGTAGCCCCAGAGGTCGCGGTCCAGGTCCAGCAGGATGCCGTTGGTCCGCGCCAGGGCGTCGAACAGCTCGGCGTAGGAATCATGCGGCTCGATCTGCGTCGTGTAGGGGTTGAACTCAAGGCCCAGGCCCTCGACGAAGCGCCGGCAGAACCGTTCCCAGTCGAACTTCGGGTAGGCCACCGCGTGCGCGTGGTAATTGCCGGTGGCGCCGTTGTTCTTGCCCAGGATCGACACCGCGCCGAGCTTCGACCGCGCGCGCTCCAGGCGATGCACCACATTGGCCATTTCCTTGCCGAGCGTGGTCGGCGAGGCCGGCTGGCCGTGCGTGCGCGAGAGCATGGGCCGCTTGGCGTGGCGGTGCGCCATGTCGCGCAGCGCCGTGGTGATGCGCGCCAGGCGCGGCAGCATCACTTGGTCGCGCGCCTCCTGCAACATCAGCGCATAGGCGAGGTTGTTGATGTCCTCCGAGGTGGCGGCGAAGTGGATGAACTCCAGCGCCTGCTGCACCTCGCGGTTCTTCGCCAGCTTCGCCTTCAGCCAGTACTCGATCGCCTTGACGTCGTGGTTGGTGCGGGCCTCGATCGCCTTGATGGCCTCGCCGTCCTTGTCGCCGAAGGACGCCACCAGCCCGTCCAGCGCCGCCAGGGTCGCCTTGGAGAACGGCCGGATTTCCGGCAGCGCCTTCTCGGCGGCGAGCGCGCGCAGCCAGGCCAGCTCGATGCGCACGCGGTAGCGGAGCAGCGCAAGCTCGCTGAAATACGGCCTGAGGGGATCGGCGGACCGGGCATACCGGCCGTCGAGCGGCGACAGCGCGGCGAGCGGGGAAGGCATAGCAGTATTATAAGGGCGCATGCTCAAGAAGCTGATTTCAGAGGCAAAAGCCTGCCGCCTGTGCGAGGCCGACCTGCCCCTGGGGCCGAGCCCGGGGCGTTGAAGCGCTGATCCAACCGGCTATAATCCCCTCCCCATTATGAGACTGCTCGGCTCCCCGCTCAGTCCCTACACCCGCAAGGCGCGCATCGTGCTTGCGGAGAAGAAGATCGACTGCGACTTCGAAGTGGTGGACGTCAATCCGCCCGAGAACCCGGTCAACGCGCTCAATCCGCTGGGCAAGGTGCCCACGTTGGTGCTGGATGACGGCTCCACCCTGTTCGATTCCCGGGTCATCGTGGAATTCCTTGACAGCGTCTCGCCCATCGCGCGCCTGATCCCAGACGACAACCGCGAGCGCGTCGCGGTGCGCCGCTGGGAAGCGCTGGCGGACGGCGCCCTGGACGCCGGCCTGCTGATCCGCTACGAGGGCCTGCGCCCGGAGCAGCTGCGCAGCGCCGACTGGGCCGCCAAGCAATCCGGCAAGCTCGAACGAAGCCTCGCCGTGATGGCCGACGAACTGGCCGACCGGGCCTGGTGCCATGGCGAACGCTATTCGCTCGCCGACATCGCCGTCGGGTCGTGCCTGGGCTGGATCGAGTTGCGCAAGCCCGGCGGCATCGAGTGGCACGACCGCTATGCCAACCTGGCGAGGCATTACGACAAGCTAATGCAGCGCGCGGCGTTCGCAGAGACGGTGCCGAAGGTCTAGCTAGCCGGCGATGATCGCGCCGCCCAAGCAGACGGCGCCGTCGTAGAGCACCACCGACTGGCCTGGCGTCACCCCCCAGTGCGGTTGCGCGAAATCCACCGCCAGCTCGCCGTTCCCCGAGCGCGTCACCGTGCAGCCCGAGTCGGCCTGGCGATAGCGCGTCTTTGCCGTGCACACGGCACCCGTCGCCGGCTCCGCGCCGGAGATCCAGCTCGCATTGCGAGCCTGCAGCGAGGGCTTCAGCAGCAGCGGATGGTCGTGCCCCTGCACCACGATGAGCGCGTTGGCGCGCATGTCCTTCTGCGCCACGTACCAGGCCTTGCCGTCGGACCCGGCGGTGCCGCCGATGCCGATGCCCTTGCGCTGCCCGATGGTGTAGTAGGCAAGGCCGATGTGGGTGCCCAGCTGCATGCCCTGGGGGGTCAGGATCGGCCCGGGTTCCTTGGGCAGGTAGCGGTTGAGGAACTCGCGGAACGGCCGCTCGCCGATGAAGCAGATGCCGGTGGAGTCCTTCCTGGCGTGGTTGGGCAGGCCCGCCTCGGCGGCGATGCGCCGCACCTCGCGCTTCGG
>VGIA01000081.1 GCA_016868105.1 Betaproteobacteria bacterium
CAAGGTCGAGGTGTCCTCGGAATCGCATTCGTTCTACACCGGCAAGCAGAAGGTGATGGACACCGCGGGCCGGATCGAGAAGTTCAAGCGCCGCTACACGAAAAAAGCCGCCGCCTGAGTCAGGGCATCCCCGGTAAAAAGGGCAGCTTCGGCTGCCCTTTTTCGTTGCCGCTGCCGGACAATAGCAGCCCATGATCCCGCGCCTGCCCCTCCCGCCCTCGCACGCGGCGCTGGCGCTGCTGGCGCTGATCTTCGTCGCCCCGGGCCTCGCCGGCCACGATCCCTGGAAGAGCTTTGACGTGGTGGCGATCGAGATCGCGCACCAGATGCACCTCAGCGGCGACTGGCTGGTGCCCAGGGTCGCCGGCCAGCCCTGGCTGGAGGACCCGCCCCTCTACCACTGGCTGGCGCTCGCCTTCGGCAAGGCCTTCGGCTGGGCGATGCAGTTCCACAATGCCGTGCGGCTGGCCAGTGCGCTGTGCATGCTGGCCGCGTTCTGGTTCCTCTACCTCGCGGCGCGCCACGCAGCGCATGCCGCACTCGCCGCCGAGCCTGCGCCGCAGGACGCGCTGGGCGCCGCCAAGGCGCGCTACAGCGCGCGCGCGGTGGGCGCCTCCGCCACTCTGCTGCTCGCCGGCTCGGTGGGGTTGATCGTGCACGCGCACGAGGCGGTTCCAGACCTTGCGGCGCTCGCCGCCGCCTGCGGCGCGCTGCTGTTCCTGTCGCGCGCCGTGCGCCGGCCGCTCGCCTCGGGCTTCGCCTTCGGCGCCGCGCTCGGGATCGCCTTCCTTTCCACCGGGCTGGTGGTGCCGGCGGTGCTGCTGCCGGTGGCGCTCGCCGTGCACCTCGCCTGCGACGAACTGCGCACGCGGCGTGCACTGCTGTTCCTTGGCCCGGCCCTCGGCCTGCCACTGCTCCTGGCCGCCGCCTGGCTGCTGGCGCTGCAGATGCGCGCGCCCGAACTCGCCTCCGCCTGGTGGGCCGCCGCAACGCAGACCCGCGGCGCCTTCGGCCCGACGCTGCGCTATTACCTGGTCACCGCCGGCTGGTACGCCTGGCCGGCCTGGCCGCTCGCGCTGTGGGCGGCATGGACGCTGCGCGCGCAATGGCGCAGCCCGCGCGTGTTCGTTCCCCTTGCCGCCTCGCTGCTCGCCCTGCCCGCGATCGCCTGGAATGGGCAGACGCAGGACATCAATACCACCCTGATGCTGGCGCCGCTCGCCCTGCTGGGCGCGCACGGCGTCGCGCAGCTGCGCCGCGGCGCGGCCAACGCGCTGGACTGGTTCGGGGTCATGACCTTCGGCTTCCTGGCCGCGCTGGTATGGCTGGGCTATGCCGCGATGATGACCGGGCTGCCGCCCAGGATCGCCAACAATTTCGCCAAGACCGCGCCCGGTTTCGCGGCCCAGTTCGAGTGGCTGCCGTTCCTGGCCGCCGCGGCGCTCACGCTCGCTTGGCTCTGGTGCGCGCTGTTCACCGTGCCCTCGCCCATGCGTGGGGCGCTGCGCTGGGCCGCCGGGGTCGCGCTGCTGTGGGGCTGCTTCGCCCTGCTATGGATGCCCTGGGCCGACTACCAGAAGAGTTACCGCGGCGTCGCGCTGCAGTTGAAGTCCAGGCTGCCGGCCAACGCGGGCTGCATCGCCGGCAGCGGCTTCGGTCTGCCGCAGCGCGCCGCGCTCAGCTACCACGCCGGCATCCGCACGCTTGCACCGGGATCCGATTGCATGTATTTCCTGGTCCAGGGGCAAGGGCGGCACGAGCTGGACGCACCGCGCGGGCGCTGGGAGAAGCTGGCCGACGTTGGCCGGCCCGGGGACAACTCCGAGCGCTACCGCCTGTACCGGAAAAAGTAGCGCCGCCGTGAACACCACGCCGCCGACCGATTGCCGCGCCTGGACCCGGATCGCCGCACACGCGGAGACCTGGAAGCACGCGCGCATCGACGAGCTGCTGCAGAACGACCCGGCCCGCACCACGGCCTTCGTCGCCGAAGGTGCGGGCCTGAAGCTCGACTACTCGCGCCAGCGCCTGGGCGGGTTGACCCTCGGGCTGCTGGCGCAACTGCTGCAGGAGCGTGGTTTCGAGGACTGGTGCGGCGCGCTGCTGGAAGGCCGGGTGGTGAACCCGACCGAGAACCGGCCCGCCTGGCACACCGCGCTGCGCGCCGGCGAGACCGCGCCCGAGGAGGTGAAGGCGACCCTGGCGCGCATGGCGCAGCTGGCCGACGGGATGGCGGGCATCCGCCGCATCGTGAATCTGGGCATCGGCGGCTCGGACCTGGGCCCGCGCCTGGTCTACGGCGCGCTGCGCGCGCAGCGCATCCGTGAGGCGCGCTTCGTCGCCAGCCCTGACCCCGCGGCGCTCGCCGGCGCGCTGGAAGGTGCCGAGCCGGATTCGACGCTGTTCGTCGTGGTGTCCAAGACCTTCACCAGCGCCGAAACCCTAGCCAACGCCGAAGCCGCGAAACGCTGGGGCGGCAAGCGCCTCATCGCGGTGTCGAACAACGTCGAGGCGGCGAGGCGCTTCGGCGCCGCCGAGGTGCTGCCGCTGCCCGAGTGGGTCGGCGGCCGCTATTCGCTGTGGTCCGCGGCCGGCTTTTCCGCCTTCGCCGCGCTGGGCGCCGAGCGCTTCGGCGAACTGCTCGCCGGCGCGCGCGACATGGACCAGCACTTCGCCTCGGCGCCGCCGCAGAGGAACCTGCCGGTGCTGATGGCGCTGATCGGCATCTGGAACGTGAACTTCCTGGGCTGCGGCACGCACGCGGTGCTGCCCTACGCGCATGCGCTGCGCCTGCTGCCGGCGCACCTGCAGCAGCTGGAGATGGAATCCAATGGCAAGCGCGTGGACCATCGCGGCAGCGAGCTCGCCTACGCCACCGCGCCGGTGGTCTGGGGCGCCGAGGGCACCCCCAGCCAGCATTCCTTCCACCAGCTGCTGCACCAGGGCACGCAGGTGGTGCCGGTGGACTTCATCGACCCGGGGCTGGAGGCGCTGCTGTCGGCGAACGCGCGAGCGCAGGCCGATGCCCTGGCGCTGGGAACGCAGGATCCGTCCCTGCCGCCGCAGCGCCGGCATCCGGGCAACCGCCCCTGCAGCATCCTGTCCATGCCGGGCCTGGGCGCGCGAGCCCTGGGCGCGCTGCTCGCCGCCTGGGAGCACAAGGTGTTCACGCAGGGCGTGCTCTGGAACATCGACAGCTTCGACCAGTGGGGCGTCGAGCTGGGCAAGCAGATGGCCAACGAACGACTCAAGGAGAACCGCTGATGGACCAGGAAACCTTCAACCTCAGCATCCGCAAGCTGCTGAAGATGGTGGGCGTGAACTCGCAGCGCGAGATCGAACAGGCGGTGCACAAGGCGCTCGCCGAGGGCCGGCTCAAGGACGAGGAGGCCTGCGCCGCCCGGGTCACGCTGGAGATCCCCTCGCTCGGGGTGAAGGTGCCGTTCGAGGGTGAAATAAAGCTAAAATGATACGCTCGATGCACGCGCTGGAACGGACCCCGGACGCGGTTCGAGGCGCAGGAGGCGAGGATGAATAAGGCGAGGGAATTCGACCAGACGGTCGTCGCGGAGCTGCAGGCCCTTCTGGGCGACCGGATCTCCACCTCGGCCGCGGTGCGCGAGCACCACGGCAAGGACGAGTCCTACTTCCCCTACGCCCCGCCCGACGCGGTGGTGTTCCCGCACTCCACCGACGAAGTGCGGGACGTGGTCAACATCTGCCGCCGCCACCGCGTGCCCATGATCCCCTTCGGCGTCGGCACCTCGCTCGAGGGCCACATCCTGGCTGTGAAGGGTGGGGTGTGCATCGACCTGTCGCAGATGAACAAGCTGATCGAGGTGCACGAGTCGGACCTCGACGCCGTGGTGCAGGCTGGGGTCACCCGCAAGCAGTTGAACGAACATATCAAGCACACCGGCCTGTTCTTCCCGGTGGACCCTGGCGCGGACGCGACCCTGGGCGGCATGGCGGCAACGCGCGCCTCGGGCACCAACGCGGTGCGCTACGGCACGATGCGGGAGAACGTGATTTCGCTGCAGGTGGTGCTGGCCGACGGCCGCGTCATCCAGACCGCCCGCCGCGCCAAGAAGTCCGCCGCCGGCTACGACCTGACGCGCCTGTTCGTGGGCTCCGAGGGGACCCTGGGCATCATCACCGAGGTCACGGTGCGCCTGTACCCGGTGCAGGAGGCGATGTCGGCCGCGGTCTGCGCCTTCCTGAGCGTGGACGGCTGCACCAACACCGTGATCCAGACCATCCAGGCCGGGGTGCCGATCGCGCGCTGCGACATCGTCTGCGACAAGACGTTGGATGCGATCAACAAGTACAAGAAAACCGGCTACCGCGTCGCGCCCACCGTGTTCTTCGAGTTCCACGGCTCCGCCGCCAGCGTGGTCGAACAGGCCGAGATCGTGCAGGCGATCGCCAAGGAAAACGGCGGCATGGACTTCCAGTGGGCCACCAGGGCCGAGGACCGCACCCGGCTCTGGGACGCGCGCCACAATGCCTATTTCGCCTGCCTGCAGTCGCGGCCGGGCTCGCGCGCGATTTCCACCGACGTCTGCGTGCCGATTTCGCGCCTCGCCGAGTGCGTCGCCGAGACCATGGAAGATTGCAAGAACTACTTCGCGCCGGTGCCGCTGCTGGGGCACATCGGCGACGGCAACTTCCACCTCATGCTGTTCACCGATCCGGCGCGGCCCGAGGAAGCACAGCTGGCCAAGGACTTCAACAAGCGCGTGGTGGACCGCGCCCTGCGCATGGAGGGCACCTGCACCGGCGAGCACGGCGTCGGCCTGGGCAAGATCGGCTCCATGACCCGCGAGCTGGGCGAGGAGGTCGTGTCGCTGATGGTGGACATCAAGAAGGTATTCGATCCCGACAACCTGATGAATCCCGGAAAGGTCGTACCACTGCCATGAGCGCGGACAAAAGGCTGAAGGAACTGGGCATCGACCTGGGCAAGGTCTCCGCGCCGGTGGCCAACTACGTCAACGCGGTGCACACCGGCAATCTGCTGTTCCTCGCCGGCAAGGGCCCGCGCGCCGTGAACGGCGCGCGCCCGAAGGGCAAGATCGGGCGGGAGTACACCGTCGAGCAGGGCTACCAGCACGCGCGCAGCGTCGGCATGGACCTGCTGGCGGTGATGAAGGCCGAGCTGGGCAGCCTGGACCGGGTCAAGCGCGTGGTCAAGGTGCTGGGCATGGTGAACGCGACGCCCGAGTTCGAGGATCAGCCCAAGGTGATAAACGGCTGCTCGGACCTGTTCGTCGAGGTGCTGGGCGAGCGCGGCAAGCATGCGCGCTCGGCGGTCGGCATGGGCTCGCTGCCGATGGGCATCCCGGTGGAGATCGAGTGCATCGTCCAGGTGGGCCCGGCGCCTAAGAACAAGGCCGCGGCGAAGAAGAAATAGAGGCAGCGGTTACAGCGAAGGGTGTTTCAGATGGTCATCACCGTGCGGCGGTAGTATTTCAGCTCCTCGATCGACTCGAGGATGTCGGCCAGGGCCTCGTGCCTGCCCTCCTTCTTCAGCGCCCGGGTGATCTCGGGCTTCCAGCGCCGCACCAGTTCCTTGAGGGTGGACACATCCAGGTTCCGGTACAGGAAATGCGCCTCCAGCCGCGGCATCCAGCGCGCCATGAAGCGCCGGTCCTGGCACACCGAGTTGCCGCACATCGGCGACAGCCCCTTGGGCACGTGCTGCTCGAGGAACTCGAGCGACAGGCGCTCGGCCTCGGCCTCGGCTAGCCGCGAGGCGCGCACCTTGTCCACCAGCCCGGACTTGGCGTGCACGCTGCGGTTCCAGGAATCCATCGCCGAGAGCACCTCGTCGGGCTGGTGCAGCACCAGCACCGGGCCCTCGGCGACCAGGTTCAGCTCGGAATCGGTGACGATGAACGCCATCTCGAGTATCCGGTCGGAATCCGGCGCGAGTCCCGACATTTCCATGTCGATCCAGATAAGGTTGTTGCCATCCACGGCCATGCTTTATTCTCTCACGGCGCATGTTCGATACCGACGCCAACGCCTTCAGCTGGACCTTCCTCGCCGCGCTCACGGCGGTTACCGGCACGCGCCTGTGGCTTGCGGCGCGCCAGGTGCGCCACCTGCGCACGCATCGCGACGCGGTGCCACCGTCCTTCGCCGGCGCCATCCCACTCGCGGCGCACCAGAAGGCCGCCGACTACAGCGTCGCCAAGGGACGCCTGGGCCTGATCGAGATGCTGGCGGGCGTGGCAATGCTGCTCGTGCTCAGCCTGGGCGGCTTGCTGGAGGCGATGGCGCAGGGCTGGGGGCGGTGGCTGGATGGCGGCGGCATCGTGCACGGGATGGCGCTGATCCTGTCGGTGGTGGCGCTGCTCTCGGCGGTGGATCTGCCCTTCGCCGCGTACCGCGCTTTCGTGGTCGAGGCGCGCTTCGGCTTCAACCGGATGACGCCGGCGCTCTTCCTAGCGGACCTCGCCAAGCAGACCGCCGTGGGCGCCGTCCTCGGGGTGCCGCTGCTCGCGCTGGTGCTGTGGCTGATGGCGCAGATGGGCGAGCACTGGTGGATCTGGGTCTGGGTCGCCTGGACCGCATTCAACCTGCTCATCCTGCTCGCCTATCCGACCTTCATCGCGCCCCTGTTCAACAAGTTCAGCCCGCTGGAGGACACCGCGCTCGCCGAACGGGTGCGGGCGCTCCTTGAGCGTTGCGGCTTCCGCGCCAGCGGCCTGTACGTCATGGACGGCTCCAGGCGCTCCAGCCACGGCAACGCCTACTTCACCGGCTTCGGCGCCGCCAAGCGCATCGTGTTCTTCGACACCCTGCTCGCGCGCCTGGCGCCGGCCGAGATCGAGGCGGTGCTGGCGCACGAACTGGGCCACTACAAGCGCCACCACGTCTGGAAGCGCGTGCTGCTGCTGTTCGCGGCCTCGTTCGCCCTGCTCTGGGTGCTGGGACAGCTGATCCGGCAGGACTGGTTCTACGCCGGGCTGGGGGTGCACTCGCAGGGCGCCGCCACCGCGCTGGTGCTGTTCTTCCTCGTCATGCCGGTGTTCACCTTCTTCCTGCAGCCGCTGTCGAGCCTCTACTCGCGCAAGCACGAGTTCGAGGCCGACGCCTATGCCGCGGCGCATGCCAGCGCGCCTGAGTTGGTGAAGGCGCTGGTGAAGCTGTACCAGGACAACGCCGCCACCCTGAGCTCGGATCGGCTGCACTCGGCCTTCTACGATTCGCACCCGCCGGCGGTGACCCGCATCGCCCGGCTCACGGCATGAGCCGCCCCGCCCGCCTCGGCGAGCGCGAGGCCCTGGAGCGGCTCGCGGCCCTCAAGGGCTGGGCGATCGAGGGCGACACCCTGGTCAAGACCTTCGCCTTCAAGGACTACCACCGCACCATGGCGTTCGTCAACGCGGTGGCCTGGATCGCGCACCGCGCCGACCACCACCCGGACCTCGCGGTGGGCTACAGCCGCTGCCGCGTCGCCTGGTCCACGCACGAGGCCGGTGGGCTGACCGAGTACGACTTCGCCTGCGCCGCCCAATGCGACGCCCTGCTGCCGACTTCCTGATTGACGGCTGAGTCCTGCCTCGCCGCCTCGAGCTCTGCCGGCGCATCATTGCACCGCCATGAAGCGCGTCTTCAGCTCCTTCGACCGCATTGCCGTATTCCACGCCCGCAACCTGCTGGAGGCCGAAGGCATCCGTGCGTCGGTGCGCAACCAAATCCTGTCCTCTGCGATGGGCGAGCTGCCGCCGGCGGAATGCCAGGCCGAGGTCTGGGTGGCGGACGATGCCGAGGCGGCGCTCGCCGAGCAGATCCTGCGCCAGGGGTCGACGCGTGCCGGCGGCGCGCCCTGGCGCTGCGCCTGCGGCGAACAACTGGAGGCGCAGTTCCTGCAGTGCTGGAAATGCGGCCGGGGCCGCTGCTGAGGGCGCTGCCCTAGAACACCCGCGCCAGGGCGATCACCCCCAGCGCGAACACCCACACCACGACCGCACGCCACAGCAGGCCCACCGCGCTGTCGAGGTAGGCGAGCTCGGCGGTGTCGCCTAGCCCCAGCTCCGGGCGCGGCTGCGGGCCTTCCACCTCCGCCAGCGGCATGCCCAGCCTGACCCCCATGGCGCCGGCGCCGGCGGCGAGTACGATGCCCAGGTTGCGGTCCGGCCAGGCGGCGGCCTGGCTACGCCAGCAGTAAATGGCGTCCTCGAAGTCCCCGACCACCGCGAACGCCGCCGCGGTCAGGCGCGACGTTGGCCACTCGAGCAGGGCCAGCGCGCGGTTGGCGAGCTGGCCGAAGGCGCCCGCCGTGAGGCCTGCGCCCCAGCGCCGCTGCAGGAACGAGGCCATGCGGTACAGGATCGCGCCCGAGGGACCTGGCAGGACGACAAACCAGAACAGCACCGCGAACACATGCCGGTGCGAGGCGGCAAGCGCCTCCTCGATGGCGAGGCGCGCGACTTCCTCGCGGCTGCGATGCTGCGCCGGCTCGCTGCGCCAGGCGCCGATCAGCTCGCGCGCGCGCTCGGCATCGCCGCTCCGGAGCGCGGCCTGGATGCCGGTGAACCAGTGGCTGAACTGCCGGAAGCCGAGGGTGAGGTAGAGAGCGGCAACGTTCACTGCCAGGCCCAGCAGCGGGTGCAGCCAGGCGGCCGCGTAGTACAGCGCCAGCGAGGCCGCCACCGGTGCCAGCGCCGCGAGCAGCCAGGCGATGGTGCCGTGGCGGCGCTCGCCGGCGTTGAAGCTGCGTTCCAGCCAGTCAGCCCACGCCGCGAGCAGCGAAAAATAGGCCTTGCGCTCGCCCAGCGGGCGCCACTGCTCGAGGGCCAGCGCGGCGATGATCGCGATCACGCTCATCGGGGGCATTCTATACAATGGGCGCGCCGTGAAAATCACCGTGCCCTACGGATACGACGAAATCGTCCCGCTGCAGCCAGCTTCCGGCCTGCTACCTGCACGCCTACGTGCGCCGCTACCCGTTGTGCATCTCCACGGGTCGCATTTACGCCCACCTGCACTCGCTGGAGAACTTCAGCCGGCCTTATCGCCGGGAACAACTGCGCCGGGAGCAGCGGCGAGGTAGCGCGAGAGGTTGACCACCATCGCGGCGGTGGCGCCCCAGATGGTGTTGCCGTCGTAGTCCATGGTGTAGAACCAGCGCGTCTCGCCCTGCCATACGCGCGAGCTGTGGCGGTGGTTCGCAGGGTCCATCAGGAATGCGAGCGGCACCTCGAAGATCCGCTCCACCTCGGTGGCGTCGGGCGCGAGTTCGAAGGGCGGCGCCACCAGCCCCACCACCGGCGTGACGCGGTACCCGGTGCCGGTATGGTACTCGGGCAGCCGCCCCAGCAGCTCGACATGCCTCGGATGCAGGCCGATCTCCTCCTGCGCCTCGCGCAACGCAGTGGCCTCGGGGCTATCGTCGTGCGGCTCGGCGCGCCCGCCCGGGAAAGCCACCTGTCCCGAATGCGCCTTGAGGTGCGCCGTGCGCAGCGTGAACAGCACCGCAAGGCCTGCTTCGCGCGGCACGATCGGCACCAGCACCGAAGCCGGCGTCGCGGCCACCGGCCGGGCGCCGCGGTCGCCGTAAATGGGCGCCGCGGGCGGCGGCACGCTGGCGAAGTGGCGGCGCAGCCAGCCTGGGTCCACCGCGCCGCTCCTGCCCGCGCCAGGCTCAGGGGACCAGGATCACCGACCCGGTGGTCTTGCGCGACTCCAGGTCGGTGTGGCACTGGGCGGCGCTGGCCAGCTTGTAGCTGGCCGTGGTCTGGATTCTCACCTTGCCCGACTTGACGATGTCGAACAGCGCGTTCGAGCGCGCCAGCAGGTCGGCACGCGTCGCGATATGCGTCGCCAGCGTCGGCCGGGTGACGTAGAGCGAGCCCTTGGTGGAAAGGATGCCCAGGTTCACGGGCGGCACCGCCCCGGATGCGTTGCCGAAGGAAGCGATCAGACCGCGCGGCTGCAGGCAGTCCAGGGTCCCTTCCCAGGTGGACTTGCCCACCGAGTCGTAAACCACCGGCACGCCCTTGCCGCCGGTGAGCGCTTTCACCCTCTCGACGAAGTTTTCCTTCGAATAGTTGATGACGTGGGTGGCGCCATGCGCCTTGGCCAGCGCGCATTTCTCCTCCGAGCCGGCAGTACCGATCACCGTGACGCCGAGCGCCCTGAGCCACTGGCAGGCGATCAGGCCTACTCCGCCCGCGGCAGCGTGCCACAGCACGGTCTGGCCCGCCTGAACCGGATAGGTGGTGTGGATCAGGTAATGCACCGTGAGGCCCTTGAGCAGCATCGAGGCCGCGGTGGCCTCGGAGATCCCCTCGGGCAGCTTGACCATGCGGTCGGCCGGCGCCAGGCGCTGCTCGCAGTACGCGCCCACCAGGCCGGTGTAGCAGACCCGGTCGCCGGGCTTGAGCTCGGTGAGGCCGCTGCCCACCGCCTCCACCACGCCGGCGCCCTCGTTGCCGGCGATCTGGGGCAGCGGCATCGGGTACAGGCCCGAGCGCTGGTAGGTGTCGAGGAAATTGACGCCGATCGCGGTGTGCCGGATCCGCACCTGCCCGGCGCCGGGCTCGCCGACCTGGACCTCGTCGGCCTGCAGGACCTCGGGTCCGCCCGTTCTGTGAAAGCGCATTGCCTTTGCCATTTCAGCATCTCCTGTCAGGGTTTTCTCGATCTAGGTTTTCTTCTCCGGGGGCGGGTTCATGGCCTGCTGCATCGCACTCAGGCCCGCCTTCTGCATCTCCAGCCCCTGGATGGACATGCGCAGCATGTTGAGGTTCATCGACAGCCACATCTCGACCGCTTTGAGCTCCG
>VGIA01000082.1 GCA_016868105.1 Betaproteobacteria bacterium
CCGACCCGGAACCGATCCGCGCCGCACTCGCCGCCGCCACCGGCCGCTCGGCGATGGCGCGCGCGCAGCAGCGGCAGCTCGAGCTCTGGCGCGAGCGCCTGATCCGGGACGATGCTGCGCTCACAGAATTCGCCGCCGCTGCGCCCGCGGCCGACCTTCAGGTGCTGCGCTCCCTGATCCGCAACGCGCGCAGGGAAATCGCCGACGCGCGCCCGCCGCGCTCGCAGCGCGAGCTGTTCCGTCTGGTCCGCGACCTGCTGGGCGCCACCGCGGAGGCGCCATGATCCAGACCAAGTTCCTGTGCCCGATTCAGGTCACCCTGGAGCGGGGGCGCGCCGCGCCGCGGCGGTCGAACTGGAGTTCTACGCCGTCAAATGAGTGAGCAACTGCTTGTAGGGCTGGTGTCCATCAGCGACCGCGCCTCCGGCGGGGTCTACCAGGACGCGGGGCTTCCGGCACTGAAGGATTGGCTGGGAAAGGCCGTGACCTCACCCGCGATCCGCTACGAAGAACGGCTGATCCCTGATGAGCAGCCGGTGATCGAGGCGACCCTCAAGGAGCTGGTGGACCGGGCCGGATGCCACCTGGTGCTCACCACCGGCGGCACCGGGCCGGCGAAGCGCGACGTCACGCCCGAGGCGACGCTTGCGGTCGCCGACAAGGTGATGCCCGGTTTCGGCGAGCAGATGCGCGCGGTGAGCCTGAAGTACGTGCCGACCGCGATCCTGTCGCGGCAGCTCGCCGTGGTCAGAAAACAGGCGCTCGTCATCAACCTGCCGGGCCAGCCCAAGGCGATCAAGGAAACGCTGGATGGCGTGTTCGCGGCCGTGCCCTACTGCATCGACCTCATCGGCGGCCCCTACATCGAGACCGACGAGGCGCTGGTGAAGGCCTTCCGGCCCAAGAGCGCGATTCGCCCGAAGACATGAACCGCGAGCCGCTCGAGCCGGCCACCGGTAAAATCTCGGCTATGAGCCCAGTCCTTGACGCAATTGAGATAGAAACCGCGCCCCGGCCCGACGCCGCGGTCATGTGGCTGCACGGCCTGGGCGCCGACGGCCGGGATTTCGAGCCCATCGTGCCGCAGTTGCGGCTGCCGCAGTCGCTGCGCGTCCGCTTCGTCTTCCCCCATGCGCCGCTGCGCCCGGTCACCATCAACGGCGGCATGCGCATGCCGGCGTGGTACGACATCCTGCAGCTGGGCGGCGGGGAAGAGGACGAGGCCGGCATCCGCGCCTCGCAGGCGCAGCTGGAGCAGCTGATGGCGCGTGAGCGCGGGCGCGGCGTGCCCGCCGCGCGCATCGTCCTGGCCGGTTTTTCCCAGGGCGGCGCCATCGTGCTGCAGACCGGATTGCGCCAGGCCGAGCCCGTGGCCGGCATCATGGCCTTGTCGAGCTACCTGCCGCTGGCGCACAAGCTGGCCGCCGAACGCAGCGCCGCCAGCGCCGGCGTGCCCGTCTTCATGGCGCACGGCCGCCACGACCCGATGATCCAGATGGCGCGCGCCCTCGCCTCGCGCGCGGCGCTGGAGCAGCTGGGCTACAGGGTGCAGTGGCGCGAGTACGCCATGCCGCACTCGGTCTGCGCCGAGGAAATCGCCGACATGGCCGCGTTCCTGGCCAGGGTTCTCTGACCAGGGTGCCCACGCGCAGCCAGCAGCAAGCCCCAGAGGGGGTTCTCCTGGAAGCGCAAGCGCGCAACGCTTGCAGAGCGCGCGCGAACTTTTCGCTACCATCCCGATATGACCTCGAACCTCCGGCTGAACCCCGGCGAGCAGCAGTACCTTGATCTCCTGGGCGAGCTGCTGGAAAGGGGCGCGCGCAAGACCGACCGCACCGGCACCGGCACGCTGTCGGTGTTCGGCCGGCAGATGCGCTTCAGCCTGGAGGACAGCTTCCCGCTGCTCACCACCAAGAAGCTGCACCTGAAGTCCATCATCCTGGAACTGCTTTGGTTTCTGCGCGGCGACACCAACGTCAAGTGGCTGCAGGAGCGCGGCGTCAGCATCTGGGACGAATGGGCCGACCCCCAGGGCGAGCTGGGGCCGGTCTACGGCTACCAGTGGCGGCACTGGCGCACCCCGGAGGGGCGCGAAATCGACCAGATCCGGAACGTTCTGGAGCAGCTGCGCGCAAAGCCGGACTCCAGGCGCCACATTGTCTCGGCGTGGAACCCGGCGGACGTGGACCGGATGGCGCTGCCGCCCTGCCACGCGCTGTTCCAGTTCTACGTCGCCGACGGCCGGCTGTCCTGCCAGATGTACCAGAGAAGCGCGGACCTGTTCCTCGGCGTGCCCTTCAACATCGCCTCATACGCGCTGCTGACGCTGATGACGGCGCAGGTGGCCAGCCTCAGGCCCGGGGAGTTCGTGCTCACGCTCGGGGACGCCCACCTGTACCTGAACCACCTCGAGCAGGCGCGCACGCAGCTCGGGCGCGCGCCGCGCCCGTTCCCGGGGATGAAGCTGAACCCGGCGGTGCGGGACCTGTTCGCCTTCGCCTACGAGGACTTCACCCTCGAGGGCTACGATCCGCACCCGGCGATCAAGGCACCGATCGCCATCTAGCGGCTGGAAGCTTCTCTTCAGCGCCAGCCGCACGACGTACCAGGGGCCCGCAGCCGCGGCCATCCGGGCGAACAGCTCGGGGAAGCGGCCACGCCATCGGCCGCCGGCGCCTCGAGCGCGCAAAGGGGGGCGCTTTGCATGCGCCTATAATCGGCGCAAAGAACCGTAACGACGCAGACCCATGTCACGCATTGGTGCGGCGCCCCCGCTGCCCGTCGCGCCCGATGAACCCCGGATCTACCTGGTCGCGGCGGTGGCCGCCAACGGCGTCATCGGCGCCAGCGGCGGCATGCCGTGGCATCTACCCGAGGACCTGCGCCACTTCAAGGCGCTGACGCTGGGCCACCCGGTGATCATGGGCCGGCGCACCTGGGAATCCATCGGCAGGCCGTTGCCCGGGCGCGAGAACATCGTCGTCTCCCGGCGCGCGGGCTTCACTGCCCCCGGAGCCAGCGTGGCCCGGTCGCTGGGCGCGGCGCTCGCGCTGTGCGCGGGCGAAGCCACGGTGTTCGTGATCGGCGGCGGCGAGCTCTACCGCGAGGCGCTGCCGCTGGCGCACGGCCTGGTGCTCACGGAAATCCGGCGCGAGTTCGTGGGCGACACCCGCTTCCCGGACTGGGACCGCAGCTGCTGGCGCGAGACGCAGCGCAAGCCGCAGACCGCCGCCGACGGCCTGCGCTTTGACTTCGTGCTCTACGAACGCAGGCCCTAGCCGCCTGGCTCGGAGTCGAAGACCCGCACCTCGGGCAGGGGAAAGCCGTTGAACTGGCTCGCGTAAGCGGTGGTGTAGGCGCCGGCATTGCGGATGTAGATGAAATCGCCTTCCTGCAGGTCCGAAGGCAGCGGCTCGTCGCGCAGGATCACGTCCACCGAGTCGCAGGTCGGCCCGGCCACGTGCCAGGGCAGGTCCGGACCGGAGCGGTCGCTGCGGATCCTGTACTTCAGGCCCTCGGTGGTCTCGATGAGGCCGCCGAACAGGCCCGCGTCCCAGTGCATCCAGCGCTTGCCGCCGCGCGTGGCGGTGCCGATCACGCGGCAGACGAAATAGCCGGCGTCCGAGGTCATGTAGCGGCCCGGCTCGGCGATGATGCGCACCTCCTCCGGAAACGCCTGCAGCTGCTCGTTGACCACCTCGCCGATCAGCTCGATGGAGGGAATCGGCTTCACGTGCCGCACCGGGAAGCCGCCGCCAATGTCCAGCAGGCGCGGCCTGAGGCCCTCCTTGGCCATGGCGTCGAACAGGGTGCGCGCCTTCTGGATGCCGGCACGCCAGTTCTGCGGATTGCGGCACTGCGAGCCGGCGTGGAAGGTGATGCCGGCGAGGTCGGCGCCGCGCCTGGCCGCGGCGGCGATGATCTCGCGGGTCTCGTTGGCGCCGGCGCCGAACTTGCCCGACAGCGGCCAGTCGCTGCCGATGTTGGGCGTGGACACACGCAGGTACATCCTGGCGTCGGCGCGCACCTGGTGCACGCGCCGCAGCTCATCGACGCTGTCGATCACGAACCACGCCACGCCCCTGGCCGCGGCGTAGGCGATGGCGTCGCACGACTTCATCGGGTTGGAATAGAACACCTCGGCGGCCGGCACCCCGAGCGCGAGCAGCATGTCCAGCTCGGCAACGGAGGCGATCTCGAAGCCGCAGCCCTCCTGCGCCAGCACCTGCAGCACGCGGCGGTCGGGATTGGCCTTGACGGCGTAGTGCGGCCGCACGCGCGGCATGGCGGCGCGGAAGCGGCGCGCCTTCCGGCGCACGATGGCGCTGTCCAGGATCAGGAACGGGCGCGTGTACTTCTGCCGGGCGGCCTGGCGCACGATCTCGAAATCGAGGCTCGATTCCGGGTGGGTGTCGAACAACTGCTCCTGCGCCTGCGAATTCTGCTTGCTGCCGCGTCCGAAGCTGCTGCCGGGGCGCACGGCCATCTTGGCGAACTCCTTCCTGGCTCGTTCCGTCCACGACGAGAACGTGCGGCGATTATAGGTAGTAGCCCCCGACTGTCAAGGGTGCAGCTGCCGCCGCCCCGGCGCGGCGATCTTGAGGACCCCCTACAGTTGGGGGCCGTAACCCGTCCCACACACTGCCGCTAGGGGGTCAGATCCGGGGCGGCGTGACGCCGGTCTGGCCCTGGTACTTGCCGCCGCGATCCTTGTAGGAGGTCTCGCAGGTCTGGTCGGACTCCAGGAAGATCACCTGCGCCACGCCTTCGTTGGCGTAGATCTTCGCCGGCAGCGGCGTGGTGTTGGAAAACTCCAGCGTCACATGGCCCTGCCACTCGGGCTCGAGCGGCGTGACGTTGACGATGATGCCGCAGCGCGCGTAGGTGGACTTGCCCAGGCACACCGTCAACACGCTGCGCGGGATGCAGAAGTACTCGACCGTGCGCGCCAGGGCGAAGGAGTTGGGCGGAATGATGCACACCGGGCCGCTGAAGTCGACCAAGGACTTCTCGTCGAAGGCCTTGGGATCGACGATGGTCGAGTTGATGTTGGTGAAGATCTTGAATTCGGTCGAGCAGCGGATGTCGTAGCCGTAGCTGGAGGTGCCGTAGGACACGATCCGCCGGCCGTCGACTTCCTTGACCTGCCCGGGCTCGAAAGGCTCGATCATTCCCTGCGCCGCCATGCGGCGGATCCACCGGTCGGACTTGATGCTCATGTGTTCTGCACCACGATGTTGGGGAACTTCGCAGTCATGTCCTTCTGCGACTCGGCGATGCGCACCGCGCAACGGCGCGCGATCGCCTTGTAGGCGGCCGACACCGGGCCGTCCGGATCCGACACCAGCGTCGGCTTGCCCGAATCGGCCTGCTCGCGGATCGCGGCATCCAGCGGCAGGTGCCCCAGTAGCTCGGTGCCGTAGTCCTGGCACATGCGCGCGCCGCCGCCCTCGCCGAAGATGTGGCTCTGGTGGCCGCACTTGGGGCAGATGTGGATCGACATGTTCTCCACCACGCCCAGAATCGGAATGCCGACCTTCTCGAACATCTTGAGGCCCTTGCGGGCGTCGATGAGCGCGATGTCCTGAGGCGTGGTGACGATCACCGCGCCGGTGACGGGCACCTTCTGGGCGAGGGTCAGCTGGATGTCGCCGGTGCCCGGCGGCAGGTCCACCACCAGGTAGTCCAGGTCCCGCCAGCGCGTGTCCTTCAGCAGCTGCTCCAGCGCCTGCGTCACCATCGGGCCGCGCCACACCATGGGCGTGTCGACGTCGATCAGGAAACCGATCGAGATCGCCTGCAGGCCGTGCGCTTCCATCGGCTCCAGGCTCTTGCCGTCCTTGGATTCCGGCCGGCCGGAGATGCCCAGCATCATGGGCTGCGACGGGCCGTAGATGTCCGCATCGAGGATGCCCACCGAGGCGCCTTCGGCGGCAAGCGCCAGCGCGAGGTTCACGGCGGTCGTGGACTTGCCCACGCCGCCCTTGCCGGAGGCCACGGCGATGATGTTCTTGATCCCGGCAATGAGCTTCACGCCGCGCTGCACCGCGTGCGGCACCACCTTCGAGCGCACGGTGACGGTCGCACCCGAGGCGCCCGCGGCCTTCAGCGCGTCGATCACCTGGCGCCGGATGGTCTCGAACTGGCTCCTGCCCGGGTAGCCCAACTCGATCTCGAGCGCCACCGCATCTCCGGCGAGCTTCAGGCCCTTCACCGAGCGCGTGGCGACGAAGTCCTTGCCGGTGTTCGGATCGACGAGTTTGGCGAGTGCGACCTGGGCGGCGGCTTCGGTGATGGGCATGGGGATTTCCGTCGGCAATGCAGTCGGGAATGGCGCGTAAGTGTAAGCTATAATCGCCGCCTCCCCGGCGTGCCGATGCAACCCCGCAAGCTTTTCGTCACCACCGCCCTGCCCTACGCCAACGGCGCGTTCCACATCGGGCACATCATGGAGTACATCCAGGCCGACATCTGGGTGCGTTTCCAGCGCATGCAGGGGCACGAGGTGCATTTCGTCGGCGCCGACGACGCCCACGGCGCGCCGATCATGCTGGCGGCGCAGAAGGCGGGCGCCACCCCCGAGGGCTTCGTCGAGGGCATCGCGCGCGGCCGCCGGCGGTACCTGGACGGTTTCCACATCGAGTACGACAACTGGCATTCGACGCATTCGCCCGAGAACACCGCGCTGTCGCAGGACATCTTCCGCCGCCTGAAGGCGAACAACCTGGTCTACAGCAAGCCGGTGGAGCAGTTCTACGACCCGGTGAAGGGCATGTACCTCGCCGACCGCTATCTCAAGGGCGAATGCCCGAGCTGCGGCGCCAAGGACCAGTACGGCGATGCCTGCGAGAACTGCAGTTCGGTGTACCCGGCCACTGCCCTGAAAAACCCGTACTCCACCCTGTCGGGCGCGAAGCCGGTGCTCAGGACCTCGGAGCACTACTTCTTCCGGCTCTCGGACCCGGACTGCGTGGCGTTCCTGCGCGAGTGGCTGCAGTTGCCCGGCCGGCTTCAACCGCAGGTGCTGAACAAGGCCTGGGAATGGCTCGACGGCGAGGGTGGCAAGGCCCTGGGCGACTGGGACATTTCCCGCGACCCGCCCTACTTCGGCATCCGCGTGCCGGACATCGCGGAGGAAAAGTACCTCTACGTCTGGCTGGACGCGCCCATCGGCTACCTCGCCAGCCTGAAGAACTATTGCGCCAAGAAGGGCATTGACTTCGAGGCGCTGCTGCAGGACCCGCAGCTGGAGCAGGTGCACTTCATCGGCAAGGACATCATCTACTTCCACACCCTGTTCTGGCCCGCGATGCTGAAGTTCGCCGGCGCGCCCTACAAGGTGCCGGAGCACGTCTACGTGCACGGCTTCATCGGTGTCTCGGGCGAGAAGATGTCCAAATCGCGGGGCACCGGGATCGACCCGCTGCGCTACCTGGACCTGGGCATGAACCCGGAGTGGCTGCGCTACTACATCGCCGCCAAGCTGAACGCCGCGGTGGAGGACATCGACTTCAACCCGGAGGATTTCGTCGCGCGGGTCAACAGCGACCTGGTTGGCAAGTACGTCAACATCGCCAGCCGCTGCGCCGGGTTCCTCGCCAAGCGCTTCGGCGGCAAGCTGGCCGCGCCGCATGCCGCCAACGCGATCATCGGCGGCATCCAGGGCGAGGCGGCGGCGATCGGCGAGCTCTACGATTCGCGCGAGTTCGGCAAGGCGCTGCGCTCGGTGATGCACTGGGCGGACCAGGCCAACGCCTTCGTCGACCAGGCCAAGCCCTGGGACCTGGCGAAGAAGCCCGGCGCCGAGGCCGCCTTGCACCAGGCCTGCTCGGACGCGATCCAGATGTTCCGCCTGCTCACCCTGTATCTGAAGCCGGTGATGCCGTCGCTGGCCAAGCAGGTCGAGCGGTTCCTCGGCGTGCCGCCGCTCGCCTGGCGCGACGCGGCGAGGCTGCTGCCGGCCGGGCACGCCATCGGCCAGTACCGCCACCTGCTGAGGCGGGTGGACGACAAGCAGCTGGACGCCCTGTTCAACATCGAATCCGTGCCGCAGGTCACCGCCCCGCAGCGGCACGCCGAGAAGCCGCAGCACGCCGCGCAAGCGCATTCCAAGGAGCCCGCTGTGAACGAGGTCACCACCATTTCCATCGACGACTTCGGCAAGCTCGACCTGCGCATCGCGAAGGTCGCCAAGGCCGAGCAGGTCGAAGGCGCGGACAAGCTGCTCGAGCTGACACTGGAGCTCGGCGGCGCGCAGCGCACGGTGTTCGCCGGCATCAAGTCGGCCTACGACCCGGCGACGCTGGTAGGCAAGCTGGTGGTGGTGGTGGCCAACCTCGCCCCGCGCAGAATGAAATTCGGGGTTTCGGAGGGCATGATCCTTGCCGCCTCAGGCGAGGGCCCCGGCATTTTCTTGGTGTCGCCCGACACCGGGGCGCAGCCCGGCATGAAGGTGAAGTAGAAAAGCCCCGGCGTGATCACCTTCGTCCAGAGGCACAAGGGCGACCTCTTCGGCGGGCTCACCGCCGCCATCGTCGCCCTGCCCCTGGCTCTCGCCTTCGGCGTCGCCTCCGGCGCGGGTGCGCTCGCCGGCCTGTGGGGCGCGATCCTGGTGGGCTTGTTCGCCGCGCTCCTCGGCGGCACCCGGCACCAGGTCTCGGGCCCCACCGGCCCGATGACGGTGGTGATGGCGCTCATCATCACCCAGCTCGGCGGCAACCTCGCGGCGGCGTTCACCGTGGTCGTGCTGGCCGGCGGCATCCAGATTCTCTTCGGCATGCTGGGCATCGGCCGCTATGTGAAGCTCGTGCCCCAGCCCGTGGTGTCGGGCTTCATGAGCGGCATCGGCTTCATCATCATCATCCTGCAGCTCGCCCACGCCCTCGGCCACGCACCGCCGCCGGGCGAGATCGTCGAGAAGCTCGCGGCGCTGCCGGCGCTGGCCGCGAGCCCGAACCTCCAGGCGCTCGCCCTGTGCGCGATCTGCCTGGGCATCATGAGCTTCACGCCGAAGAAGATCGCCGCCCGGGTCCCGCCCCCGCTGATCGCGATCCTCGCCGGCACCCTCGCCGGGGTCCTGGTGTTCCCGGCGGCGCCGGTGATCGGCGACATCCCGACCGGGCTGCCGGCGCCGACCATGCCGAGCATCGCCCTCGCCGAGCTGCCGGCGATCCTGCGCTTTGCGCTGATCCTCGCCTTCCTCGGCTCGATCGACTCGCTGCTCACTTCACTGGTTGCCGACAGCGTGACCCGCACCCACCACGACTCCAACCGCGAGTTGATCGGCCAGGGCGTCGGCAACATCGCGGCGGGACTGTTCGGCGGCATCGCCGGCGCGGGCGCGACCATGCGCACGCTGGTCAACATCCGCGCCGGCGCGACCTCGCGGCTCTCAGGCGCGATCCATGCCGTGGTGCTGCTCGCGCTGGTATTGGGCTTCGGCGGCGCGGCGAGCCACATCCCGCTCGCGGTGCTGGCCGGGATCCTGCTCAAGGTCGGCTACGACATCATCGACTGGCCGTACCTGAAGCGCATCCTGGTGGTGCCGCGCGCAGGCGTGGTGATCATGCTCACCACGCTGCTCATGACGGTGTTCGTCGACCTGATGACCGCGGTCGCGGTGGGCATCGTGATGGCCTCGCTGCTGTTCGTGGCGCGCATGGCGGAGGCGCAGATGCAGACTGCGAAGATGGCGTTCAACTCGGAGCACGCGGCGGACCTCGCCCCCGAGGAGGCGGCGATCCTGGATGGCGCCGGGGGCCGCATCGTGCTGATGCACGTCGAGGGCCCGCTCTGCTTCGGCTCGGCGCGCGACATCTCGCGGCTGATGCAGGCCTCGGCCGAAAAGGACGCGCTGGTGGTGGATTTCTCGGACGTGCCGTTCGTCGACACCAGCGCCTCGATGGCGCTGGAGGAAACGATACTGGCGCTGCGCGAACTAGGCGACGCCGTGATCCTGTTCGGCGTGCGCGAGCGCGTGCGGGAAACGCTGGGCAAGGCCGGGGTGCTCAGGCACCTGGAAGGCAGGCAGGTCGCGGCGACGCGGCTCGAGGCGCTGCGCGCCGCCCGCGACCACATCAGCGGCGCGGCGGCGCGTTCCTGAACCCTCGGGCAATGCGCCTGCGGCCCGACGGGCGCAGGCCCCCGCGCCACTTGCCGCCGCGGGGCGCGGCCTGCGAAATCGCGCTGCCGCTGCCGCCGGAGCAGCTGGAACGCCTCCTGGACGCGCTGCGCGCTTGCCGCCGGCCGGCGCCTCGCCCTGCACGCGATCATCCGCCGGGGTTCAGCGCCTTTCCCGGCCGGGAAGCGCCGCGCCGACTCTTCGGGGCGGCTGCAGAAGGCGTGGTTGCCGAAGGCCTGCGCGATCCTGCGCGATGCGCGCTGCGAGTCGCGTGGGTCGGGGCCAGGCTGGCGGCCGACAGGGCCGCCGCCTCCGCGTTGGATCCGGCGACCAGCGCGCCCGCCTTGCGCAGGCAGGCGGCCTGCCGGCTGTAGGCCTGCGGATCGTCCTCGGTGCCGGTGACCGAGGCGATGACCACCGCCCGGGAGCGCCGCGCGCGCCGCATTTCCTCGGCGATCAGTCCCGCCGGGTCCGCGTGCGCGCCGTAGCCGATCACGACATCGAGCAGCACCACCCCGACGCGGGGATCCGCGAGCGCCTCGCCGAGCATTTGATTGCGCAATTCGGGGTCGATCATCGGGTGC
>VGIA01000083.1 GCA_016868105.1 Betaproteobacteria bacterium
GCGGTGCAGGCGGCCAGCTCGGGGCACCCCGGCATGCCGATGGGCATGGCCGAGATCGCGGTGGCGCTGTGGGGGCGCCACCACAGCCACAACCCGGGCAATCCCGCCTGGCCCAACCGCGACCGCTTCGTGCTCTCCAACGGCCACGGCTCGATGCTGCTCTACAGCCTGCTGCACCTGACCGGCTACGGCCTGCCGATGGCGGAACTGAAGCGCTTCCGTCAACTGGGATCGAAGACCCCCGGCCACCCGGAATACGGCTGCGCCCCGGGGGTGGAGACCACCACCGGGCCCCTTGGGCAGGGCATCGCCAATGCGGTCGGCATGGCCATTGCCGAGAAGCTGCTCGCGGCCGAGTTCAACCGTCCCGGCCTGGCGCTGGTGGACCACCGCACTTGGGTGTTCCTGGGCGACGGTTGCATGATGGAAGGGGTGTCGCACGAGGCCTGCGCGCTCGCCGGCACGCTGGGCCTGGGCAAGCTGATCGCGATCTACGATGACAACGGCATCTCGATCGATTCCGAGAAGGGCCAGATCCGGCAGTGGTATACCGACGACGTGCGCCGGCGCTTCGAGGCCTACGGCTGGCAGGTGATCGCGAAGGTGGACGGCCACGACGTGGAGGCGGTGGACCGCGCCATCCGCAAGGCGAAGCGGGAACGCGCCAGGCCGACGCTGATCTGCGCCCGGACCATCATCGGCAAGGGCGCCCCGACCAAGGCCAACACCGGCGGCGCGCACGGCGCGCCGCTGGGCGAGAAGGAGGTGGCGGCAACGCGCGAGGCGATCGGCTGGAAGCACCCGCCGTTCGAGATTCCGGAGGGCGTCGCCCGCACCTGGGATGCCCGCGAGCGCGGCCAGCGCGCCGAGCGCCGCTGGAGGCGGGTGCAGGCCGCCTACGCGCGGCAGTATCCCTCCGAGGCCGAGGCCTTCGGGCGCCGCATGGCGGGCGAGCTGCCGCGCGACTTCCAGGAGCGCGTGCGTGCGCTGCTGGAGCACACCCTGAACGCGGGCGAGACCATCGCCACCCGCAAGGCATCGCAGAACGTGCTGGAAGCCCTTAAGCCCGCGCTGCCCGAGCTGGTGGGCGGCTCGGCGGACCTGACCGGCTCGAACCTCACCCTGGTGAAGGCCTCCAGGGTGGTCGGCCCGGCCGGGGGCGGCAACTACCTGTTCTACGGCGTGCGCGAGTTCGGCATGGCCGCGATCATGAACGGCCTGGCTTTGCACGGCGGCCTGATCCCGTACGGCGGCACTTTCCTCGTCTTCTCCGACTACGCGCGCAACGCGCTGCGCATGGCGGCGCTCATGCGACAGCGCGTGGCCTACGTCTTCACCCACGACTCCATCGGCCTGGGCGAGGACGGGCCGACGCACCAGCCGGTGGAGCACGCGGCGAGCCTGCGCCTGATCCCCAACCTGGATGTCTGGCGCCCCTGCGACAGCGTCGAGACCGTGCTGGCATGGGCCGCGGCGCTGGAGCGGCGCGACGGGCCGAGCGCGCTGCTGCTGTCGCGGCAGAACCTGCCGATGCTGACCAAGGAGACACGCGGGCAGACCGATGGCATCCGCCGCGGCGGCTATGTCCTTGCCGACGCCCCATTCGCCAAGGCGGTGGTCATCGCCACCGGCTCGGAGGTTCAGCTGGCGCTGGCGGCGGCAAAGCTGCTCGATTTCCCGGTGCGCGTGGTGTCGATGCCCTCGAGCACGGTGTTCGATCGGCAGGACGCGGCGTGGCGCGAGGCGGTGTTGCCCAGGGGCCTGCCGCGGGTCGCGGTCGAGGCGGGCGTCACCGATGGCTGGCGCAAGTACGTCGGGCTGGACGGGGCGGTGGTCGGCATCAACCGCTTCGGCGAGTCCGCGCCTGCGCCGGAACTGTTCAAGCACTTCGGTTTCACGCCGGAGAACGTCGCAACTGTAGTCAGGAGCATACTGAAATGACGATCAAGGTAGCCATCAACGGCTTCGGCCGCATCGGCCGCAACATCCTGCGTGCCTCCTTCGAGAGCGCGCGCAAGCACGACCTGCAGTTCGTCGCGGTCAACGACCTGGGCGAGGCCAAGACCAACGCGCACCTGCTCAAGTACGACACCGCGCACGGCCGCTTCAAGGGCGCCGTCGAGGTCAGCGGCAACGTCATGAAGGTCAACGGCCAGGACATCCAGGTGGTGGCCGAGCGCGATCCGGCGAAGCTGCCCTGGAAGGCGCTGGGCGTGGACATCGTGCTGGAGTGCACCGGCCTGTTCACCAGCAAGGCGAAGGCCGGCGCCCACCTTGCGGCCGGCGCGCGCAAGGTGATCATCTCCGCGCCCGGCGACAAGGACGTGGACCGCACCGTAGTCTACGGCGTCAACCACGGCGAGCTGAAGGGCTCCGACAGCGTGATCTCCAACGCCTCCTGCACCACCAACTGCCTGGCGCCGCTGGTGAAGGCGCTGGATGACCGCATCGGCGTGGTCTGCGGCCTGATGACCACGGTGCACGCCTACACCAATGACCAGGTGCTGACGGATGTCTACCACTCGGACCTGCGGCGCGCGCGCTCGGCCTCGCAGAACATGATCCCGACCAAGACCGGCGCCGCCGCTGCGGTGGGCCTGGTGCTGCCGCACCTGAGCGGCAAGCTGGACGGCTATGCCATCCGCGTCCCGACCATCAACGTCTCGGTGGTGGACCTTTCCTTCGTCGCCAAGAAGGCGACCACGGCCGAGGAGGTGAACGCGGCGCTGAGGCAGGCCGCCGAGTCCGACCTCAAGGGCATCCTGGAGTACGCCACCGAGCCGCTGGTGTCCTCGGACTTCAACCACAACCCGGCCAGTTCCGTCGTCGATTCGCTGCTCACCAAGGTCTGCGGCGGCACCTTGGTGAAGGTGGCCAGCTGGTACGACAACGAGTGGGGCTTCTCCAACCGGATGCTGGACGTCGCCGTCGCGCTGGACAACGCCAGCTAGGCATGAAGTTCAAGCGGCTGGCCGACCTCGAGCTGCGGGGGCTGCGGGTCTTCATCCGCGCCGATCTCAACGTGCCGCAGGACGCCTGCGGCGCGATCACCGACGACACCCGCATCCGCGCCTCGGTGCCCGGGATCCGCCTGGCGCTGGACAAGGGCGCCGCGGTGATGGTGACCTCGCACCTCGGGCGGCCGAAGGAGGGCGTGTTCGACGCCCGCGATTCGCTGGCGCCGGTGGCCAAGCGCCTGGCCGAACTGCTCGGGCGGGAGGTAAAGCTGCTGCCCGACTGGGTCGGCGGCGTCGCGGTGCGGCCGGGCGAGGTGGTGCTGCTCGAGAACTGCCGCTTCAACCTCGGCGAGAAGGCCGACGACGAGGCCCTGTCGAGGAAAATCGCCGCGCTGTGCGACCTCTACGTCAACGACGCCTTCGGCACCGCGCACCGCGCCGAGGCCACCACGCACGGCGTGGCGCGCTTCGCCAAGCTCGCCTGCGCCGGCCCGCTGATGGCCGCCGAACTGGATGCGCTGACCAGGGCGCTGCACGATCCGAAGCGCCCGCTGGTGGCGATCGTCGCCGGCTCCAAGGTCTCCACCAAGCTCACCATCCTCGCCGCGCTGGCGAAGAGGGTGGACCGCCTGATCGTGGGCGGCGGCATCCTGAACACCTTTCTGCTGGCAAAGGGCCATGCGGTCGGCAAGTCGCTGGCCGAGGCCGGCCTGGTCGGGGAGGCGAGGAAGATCATGGCGGCGACCGATGTGCCGCTGCCCGAGGACGTGGTGGTGGCGGGCGAGATGTCGGCGCGCGCGCGCGAATCGGTCACCGGGCCCGACGGCGTCGCGGCCGATGACATGATCCTGGACATCGGGCCGAAGAGCGCCGCGGCGCTGGCGAGGATCCTCGCCGAGGCCGGCACCATCGTCTGGAACGGCCCGGTGGGGGTGTTCGAGATCGACCAGTTCGCCAGGGGCACCCGGGCCATCGCGCACGCCATCGCCGGGTCGAAGGCCTTTTCCATCGCCGGCGGCGGCGACACCATCGCCGCGATCAACAAGTTCGGCGTCGCGCCGAAGATCGACTACATCTGCACCGCGGGCGGGGCGTTCCTGGAGTTTCTGGAGGGCAAGAGGCTGCCGGCGGTGGCGGCGCTCGAGGCGCGCGCGTAGCGCGATTAACGAGAGGCGTTCTTCAAAGCCCCCGGCAGCCCGGCGATCTCCTGCGGGATCGCCATCGCGGCGCGATCGGCCCGCGCCAGCGACGCCAGCGTGCGCGCCACCACACTCTCCTGCGGCATGGTGACCCCGTAGAAGAGGGGCGTGTCGCCCTTGAACACCGCCAGCGTCGGGAAGGTCTCGATCTCGATGTCGCCCACCAGCGCGCTGTCGTCCTCGACGTCCAGCCAGACGAACTTCGCGCCCGCGTTGTCCTTCGCCAGCTTGTCGAAGGTGTCGCGGAACTCGCCGCAGGTCTTGCACCATGCGGCGCACAGGCAGGCGACAAGCAGCGCCTCGGGGTTGCCCTGATCCGTCATCACGCGATGATACACTTTGAAAAATGCTCCGCAGCACCAAGATCGTCGCCACCCTCGGGCCCGCCTCCTCCGATCCCGCCGTGCTCGAGCGCATGGTGCGCGCCGGCGTCGACGTGGTGCGCCTGAACTTCTCCCACGGCACCGCCGACGATCACCTGGCGCGCGCGGACCTGATCAATGAGATCTCGCGCAAGACCGGGCGCACCGTCGGCATCATGTGCGACCTGCAGGGCCCCAAGATCCGCGTCGGCAAGTTCCGCGACGGCAAGATCACGCTGCAAAAGGGGCAGTCCTTCGTGCTGGATGCCGGCTGCGAGCTGGGCGACGAGCAGCGCGCCGGGCTGGACTACAAGGAGCTGCCGCGCGACCTCGCCGAGGGCGCGGTGCTGCTGCTGGACGACGGCAAGATCGTGCTCGAGGTCATCGAGGTGCGCGGCGACAAAGTCCAAACCGTGGTCCGACACGGCGGCGTGCTGTCCAACAACCAGGGCATCAACCGCCAGGGCGGCGGCCTCACCGCGCCGGCGCTCACGCCCAAGGACACCGAGGACATCCGCACCGCCGCGCGGCTGAAAGCGGACTACCTTGCGGTGTCCTTCCCCAAGTCCGGCGCCGACATGCACCGGGCGGGGGAGCTGATGCGCGCCTCCGGCGGCAAGGCCTTCCTGATCGCCAAGATCGAGCGCGCCGAGGCGGTGATCGAGCCCGCGCTGAAGCAGATCCTGAACGCCTGCGACGGCATCATGGTGGCGCGCGGCGACCTCGCGGTCGAGGTGGGCGACGCCTCGGTGCCGGCGCTGCAGAAGAAGATGATCCGCATGGCGCGCGAGATGAACAAGCTCACCATCACCGCCACCCAGATGATGGAATCCATGATCGCCAGCCCGGTGCCCACGCGCGCCGAGGTCTCCGACGTCGCCAACGCGGTGCTCGACGGCACCGACGCGGTGATGCTGTCGGCGGAGTCCGCCAGCGGGCGCTACCCGGTGGAGGCGATCGAGGCCATGGACCGGATCTGCATCGAGGCCGAGCAGTCCATGCCGCTCAACCTGGAGCGGGACTTTCTCAACCGCGTCTTCACGCGCGTCGACCAGTCGATCGCCATGGCCGGACTGTTCACCGCCTTCCACCTCAGGGTGAAGGCGATCGCCACGCTGACCGAGTCGGGCTCCACCGCGCTGTGGATGTCGCGCCTGAACTGCGGTGTGCCGATCTACGCCCTGACCTCGCAGACGGCGACGCGCTACCGCTGTTCGCTGTTCCGCGACGTCTATCCGCTGATGGTGAAGTACGTCGGCCACGACCGCGAGCAGCTGCTCGCCGAGGCCGAGAAGGTGCTGGTGGAGAACGGCGCGGTCGGGGATGGCGACCTGATCGTGCTCACCATCGGCGAGCCGATCGGCAAGGCCGGCGGCACCAACACCATGAAAATCGTCAAAGTCGGGGAGCACCGGAAAAAATGAACGCAGTGACGCCCAAGGCCGCCAACCACGCCGCGCTGCCGCCCATGGCATCGCGCTTCGTCGAGGTCGCCAGCCTGCCCTGGGAGCCGACGCGCTTCCCCGGCGTGGACACCAAGGTGCTGATGATGGAGCCCGCCAGCGGCGTGATGACGGTGCTGATGCGCATGGCCCCGGGGGCGAAGCTGCCCGACCACGAGCATGCGCTGATCGAGCAGACCTACGTGCTGGAGGGAAGCCTGGTGTGCGCCGAGGGCGAGTGCAAGGCGGGCGAGTTCGTCTGGCGCCCTGCCGGCAGCCGCCATGAAGCCTGGGGCGGCCCGCAGGGCGGGCTGATGCTGGCCATCTTCCAGATCCCGAACAAGTTCTTCGAGGCCGACGGCCGCCAGACCGATCTCCTCGGCCAGGACTGGGACGCGGCCTGGGCAAAGGCGCTGTTCCGCTGAAGCGCGCGCGCGTGGTCCGGATGCATTCGCACTTCGCCGGCATGCTGCAGGGCGTGCTGCAGCGCGGCGCGCCTGCGCCGAGCATGTAACCCAATGCTTAACTCCCGCCCACCGAGATTCCGCGTCACGTCGGTTGAGCTGTTCGAGCGCGACGTACGGTTGCGGATGCCGTTCCGCTTCGGCGTGGTGACGCTGTCGGCGGCGCCGCAGGCCTTCGCCAGGGCGCGCATCCGGATCGAGGGCGGGGCCGCGGGCGGCGGGCAGGCCGTGGGCGCGGCGGCGGAGATGCTGGTGCCGAAGTGGTTCGACAAGGACCCGGCGCTGACCAACGAGGACAACATCGGGCAGTTGCGGGGATCGCTGCGCAGCGCGCGCGAGGCCTACCTTGCGCACGAGCCGCGCAGCGCGTGGGCGCACTCCTCGCCGGGCAGGGGCCTGGTGGAGAACTTCGGCCCGGCGCTGCTCGACCGCGCCCTGCTCGATGCGCTGTGCCGGGCCCGCGGCGTTTCGTTCCAGGATGCGGTGAGGTCGAACCTCATCGGCGCCGGCGAGTTCGAAGGCATGGACTTGCCCGGGTTTTTCTCCGGACTGTCGCAGGGCAGGGCCATCGCCGCGCGCCACACCGTCGGCCTGCTGGATCCGATCACGGCCGCCGACCTCAAGCAGCGCGCCGGAGACGGCCTGCCCGAGACCCTGGAGGAGGTGGTGGCGCGCTACGGCCAGCGCTGGTTCAAGCTCAAGGTGGGCGGCAACCTGAAGGCGGATCTTGAGCGTCTCGCCGCCATCGCCTCGGTGCTGGACCGAATCGCCGAGCCTTACCGCGCCTCGCTCGACGGCAACGAGCAGTACGAGGAGATGGGTGCGGTGGCCGAGCTCTGGTCGGCGATGTCCGCCGCAATGTGCACCGACATTCGCCTGAGGCGGCTGGTGGACAGCATCGCGTTCATCGAGCAGCCGGTGAAGCGGGACAAGGCCCTTCAGACCAGGGTGAGCGGCGTCGGCAAGCCGGTGATCATCGACGAGTCGGACGACGCCCTGGACGCCTTCCCGCGCGCCAAGGCCATGGGCTACCGGGGCGTCTCCTCGAAGAGCTGCAAGGGCCTGTACAAGTCGCTGGTGAACGCGGCCCGCTGCAAGGCCTGGGGTGGCGAGTACTTCATGACCGGCGAGGATCTGACCATCCAGCCGGGGCTGGCGCTGCAGCAGGACCTGGCGCTGGTGTCGCTGCTCGGCCTCACCCACGCCGAGCGCAACGGCCACCACTACGTGAACGGCATGGCGGAGCTGCCGGAATCGGAGCAAGCTGCGTTTCTGGCGGCGCATCCGGACCTGTACGAGCGCAGCCAGGGCGCGGTGCGGCCGCGGATCGCCGGCGGGGAGCTGGAAATCGGCTCGCTCGACTGCGTCGGCTTTGCCAGCGCCGCCATGCCCGACTGGCGTTCCATGCGGAGCCTGCAATGACGATGAACTTCCGCCTGATCGCGACCGACCACTCCGGGGTGCTGGGGGCCCTGCGATGCCGGGTTCGCGCCCATCGCGTTCGACCTCGACAGCGTCGAGGAGGCGATGAAGCAGGCGCTGCGGCACGGCGCCACCGCGGTCGCCCAACCCTGCGAGATCAACGCCGGCCCGAACCAGGGCCGGCGCATCGGGTACCTCCGCCCCTGGGACGGCATCACCATCGAGTTCATGGAGGGAAAATCATGACCAGAGCCCTGCTTGCCATCGCGCTTTCGTTGTGTTCCGCACTGGCCGCCGCGCAGGCCTTCCCGGCCAAGCCGGTCACGCTGCTCATCACCTTCCCGCCCGGCGGTCCGACCGACCTTGCCGGCCGGGCGCTCGCCGAGGCGACCTCGAAGTACCTCGGCCAGCCGGTGGTGGTGGAGAACCGGCCCGGCGCGACCGGGACCCTCGGTGCGGCCGCGCTGGTGAACGCACGGCCCGACGGCTACACCGTGAGCATGATCCCGATCACCGCGCTGCGGCTGCCGCACATGGAGAACGTGGCCTTCGATCCGATGAAGGACATCGGCTACGTGATGGGCGTCTCCGGCTACGTGTTCGCGGTGATCGTGCGCGCCGACGCGCCCTGGAGGAGCATGGCGGACCTGGTCGCGGCGGCGAAGGCCAGGCCCGGAGAGATCAGCTACGGCTCGCACGGCATCGGCGGCACGGTGCACCTTGCCACCGAGGAGTTCTCCGCCGCGCAGGGCATCAAGCTCAACCACATCCCCTACAAGGGCAGCGCGGACATGTTGACCGCGATGCTGGGCGGGCACCTGAACGTCGCGGTGGACTCCACCGGCGCGGTACCGCATGTGGCGGCGGGCCGCGCGCGCGCGCTCGCGGTGTTCACCGACAAGCGCGCCGCGGTCTGGCCGGAGGTGCCCACCATGACGGAGCTGGGCTACGGCATCGTCTCCACCAGCCCCTACGGCATTGGCGTGCCGGCGGCCACGCCGCCGGCGGTGGTGAAGGCCTTGCACGACGCCTTCAAGAAGGGTCTGGAGGACCCGATTCACACCAAGATGCTGGAGCGGTACAACCAGCCGCTGTGGTACCTGTCCTCCGAGGACTACACCAAGTGGGCGCGCGAGCAGTACGAGAAGGAGCGCGCCATCATCGAGCGCCTCGGCCTGACGAAGAAGAAGTAGGCGGCGTGGCACCGAAGCGCATCGGCATCATCATGCACGGCGTCACCGGGCGCATGGGCATGAACCAGCACCTGGTGCGCTCCATCCTGGCCATCCGCAGGCAGGGCGGCGTGGCGCTGAAGGACGGCACGCGCCTGATGCCCGACCCGGTCCTGATCGGCCGCAACCCGGACAAGATCCGGGCGCTGGCCGCGGAGCACGGCGTCGCGCGCTGGGGCACGGACCTGGGGCAGGCGCTGCAGTCTGAGGCCGACAGCGTGTTCTTCGACGCCGCCTCCACCCAACTGCGGCCCGGGCTCCTCAAGCAGGCGATCGCGGCCGGCAAGCACCTCTATTGCGAGAAGCCGGTGTCCACCACGCTTGCCGAGGCCATGGATCTCTACCAGGCGGCCAAGAAGGCAAAGGTGAAGCACGGCGTGGTGCAGGACAAGCTGTGGCTGCCCGGGATGCTGAAGCTGGCCAAGCTGCGCGACCAGGGCTTCTTCGGCCGCATCCTGTCGGTGCGCGGCGAGTTCGGCTACTGGGTGTTCGAAGGCGATCCTGCCCGCAACCGTCCCGCCCAGCGCCCGTCCTGGAACTACCGCAAGCAGGACGGCGGCGGCATCATCCTCGACATGCTGTGCCACTGGCGCTACCTGCTGGACAACCTGTTCGGCGAAGTCGAGGCGCTGTCCTGCCTGGGCGCAACGCACATCCCGCAGCGCTGGGATGAAGCCGGCAAGAGGTACAGGGCGACGGCGGATGATGCGGCCTACGCCAGCTTTCGCCTCAAGGGCAACGTCATCGCCCACTTCAATTCGTCCTGGACGGTGCGCGTGCGCCGCGACGAGCTGCTCACGCTGCAGGTGGACGGCACCGAGGGCAGTGCAGTGGCGGGCTTGCGCGGCTGCCGCATCCAGTCCTATGCCGACACGCCCAAGCCCGTCTGGAACCCGGACATCCCGCAGCCGATCGACTTTTACGCCGGCTGGAAGGAGCTGCCGGAGGAGGACACCGACAATGCCTTCAAGGCGCAGTGGGAACTGTTCCTGCGCCATGTCGCCGGCGAATCGAAGACCTTTCGCTGGGGCCTGCTGGAGGGCGCCAAGGGCGTGCAGCTGGCGGAACTGGGCCTGAAGAGCTGGAAGCAGAGGAAGTGGCTGGACGTGCCGAAGATCAAGCCATGAAGCGCGATGTGGTCTTGACGATCGCGCTTCCCGCCGCAGGCGGCAAGCGCGAAACCTATTCGGTTCGTGAACCACGGGCGTTTGCGAAACCCTCAAAGCCCTTCACCCGCGTCGCCTACGCCGCGGCGCATGTCGTCGCCGATCCCCTCTCCACCAAGGATCCCTGGCTCGAGGCGGCGATCGACTGGGAGGCGACGCTCGCCTACCGCCGGCACCTGTGGTCCTGGGGCTTCGGCATCGCCGAGTCCATGGACACCGCGCAGCGCGGCATGGGACTGGACTGGACCAATTCGCTGGAGCTGGTGCGCCGCACGCTGGCCGAAGCCGGCCCCGGACAGGTCGTCGCTTCCGGGGCGGGCACCGATCACCTGCC
>VGIA01000084.1 GCA_016868105.1 Betaproteobacteria bacterium
CCCTCGCATTCCAGGGCCAGCGCCAGGCACGACAGCACCGGCCGGCCATCCACCAGCACGGTGCAGGCGCCGCACTCGCCCAGCTCGCAGCCGTGCTTGGTGCCGGTGAGGCCGAGGTCCTCGCGCAACACCTCGAGCAGGGTCTTGTAGGGCGCGAACGAGGCCGGCACGGCCTCGCCATTGACCTGCAGCGTCAGGTGCACGCGCTCCGGGATGGCCGCCATCGCTCGCTCCGCAATTTGTTGGGACCCCAAACAATTGGCACTTTACTACAATGGCGCCCTGAAAGTCTCCCAGGTCCAGGACGACCGGTCCTTCGACAACCTGAAGCTCGCGGTGCAGCCGGAGGCCGGGATCGTGCAGGCGCCCGCCCACCTGGACCAGGTTCAGGCCGCGACCCTGCCCTGCGCGGCGCGCAGCGCGTGGCGCGCGCTGTTGACGCACGAGCGGCTGGGACCGTAACCTTGGGACTCCTTACAATGGGGCCCGTCTCTCCAATGCAGACTGCCCGGATGACCCGCCACCCGCTTGCGATCGCAGCCGCCGCCTGCCTCGCCCTGCCCGCGCCTCGCCGGCGGCCAGGAGCGGAACGGCGTGGTGCGCGAGGCCACCACGATGCCGGCGGTGATCGTCCGCACGAAGCAGTAGCCGCGTGAACCCCGCCTGCTACGACTGGCGAGCCCTCGTCGCGGACCTGAACGCGCTGCTGCGCCTGAAGACCACGGTCATCGGCATGAAGCTGTTCGCGAAAAAAGCGGACATGGAGGCGATCGAGAACATCCGCCGCCCGAAGACGATCCACACCACCGACCAGGTCGTGAGCATGGCCTCGCGCCTGGGCTGGACCGTGGGCATCACGGCCGAGGACCTCGTCGGCAACCAGTGCCGCGCGGTGATCGGCCTCGCGGCCCAGGACGCCGAGTGGAAGAGCGGCAGGAACTACGTCGGCCTCTGGCACGCGACGCCACAGGACGCGCAGGCGCGGCAGCAGGCCTTGAGCGTGGTGCCTTACGGAACATACCAGGCGATGGCGGTGTCGCCGCTCGCCTCCGGGCGCCTGGATCCGCCGCACATCTGCCTCATGTACGCCACGCCAGGCCAGATGATCATCTTCATCAACGGCCTGCAGTGGAAGGACTACCGCCGGTTCGACTGGAGCGTGGTGGGCGAGACCGCCTGCGCGGATTCCTGGGGACGGGCGCTGAAGACCGGGGAGCCGAGCCTCTCGCTGCCCTGCTTCGCCGAGCGCCGCTACGGCGGCGTGCCGGACGAGGAAATGCTCATGGCGCTGCCGCCCCAGTACCTGCCCGTCGCCATCGAGGGCATGAAGGCGCTGGCGAAGAACGGCCTGCGCTACCCGATCGCGCCCTACGGCATCCAGAACGACGTCCGCGCCGGCATGGCGGCGAGCTATGCCGGTAAATAACTGATTTCATTGACACCCGGCTGGAACCCCTGTATCCTTGGCCGCAGGATCGTCAAGCAAGCAGTGAAAAGTCCAGTCAGTCCATGGTGGTACGCCGCTGTTCCAGTACCGCAGTTCTCTCAGGCCGGTTCCCTTCCTTGATTCTCCACCGGGCATTTCGCCCTCAATACTTCTTCAATAGACATCGAGGAAACAGCAATGAGCACAGGTACCGTGAAGTGGTTCAACGACGCCAAGGGTTTCGGCTTCATCACCCCGGATGACGGCGGCAAGGATCTTTTCGTGCATTTCTCCGCCATCCAAGGCAGCGGCTTCAAGACCCTGAAGGAGAACGACAAGGTGCAGTACGACGTCGGCCAGGGCGCCAAGGGCCCCAACGCCACCAACGTCCGCCCGGCCTGAGTCGCCGGCAAGCAGCACAGGAAAGGCCCGGGAACCCGGGCCTTTTTCTTTTGCCTCCCCTCAGGCGCCCTTCTTGATCCGCGCCGCGGCCTCCAGCACCGGGCCGATCACGTCCACCGGAACCGGGAACACCACCGTCGAGGTCTTGTCGCCCGCGATCTGGGTGAGCGTCTGCAGGTAGCGCAGCTGCATCGCCTCCGGTCGTCCCGAAAGGATCTCGGCGGCGCTCAGCAGCTTCTCCGAGGCCTGCAGCTCGCCCTCGGCATGGATCACCTTGGCACGCCGCGCGCGCTCGGCCTCGGCCTGCTGCGCGATGGCGCGCACCATGGACTCGTTCAGGTCCACGTGCTTGATCTCAACGTTGGCCACCTTGATGCCCCAGGCGTCGGTCTGCGTGTCCAGCACGTTCTGGATGTCCAGGTTGAGCTTCTCGCGCTCGGCCAGCATCTCGTCCAGCTCGTGCTTGCCCAGCACCGAGCGCAGCGTGGTCTGCGCAAGCTGGCTGGTCGCCTCCAGGTAGTTGGCGACCTTGATGATCGCCAGCTGCGGGTCAACGACGCGGAAGTACACCACCGCGTTGACCTTCACCGAAACGTTGTCGCGCGAGATCACGTCCTGGCTGGGCACGTCCAGAACCAGGGTCGCAGGTCCACGCGCACCATCTGCTGGATGCCCGGGACGACGACCCGGGCCTCTGGCGGCCTGGAAGCGCACCAGCAGGAACACCACGCCACGTTCGTACTCGCGAAGGATGCACAGGGACGCCGCCCCCGGCTGCGGAACGTCTGTGTGAACAACCGCCTCACGCGGATACTATAGGCCACTTCCGCGGCCTCGCCACGAACAACAATACGCGCGCATGTCTCAACCATCGAGACCGGATCCTCTGCCCCTCGCGGTCACCGCCCTCGGCCTCGGCCAGATCACCGCCTGGGGCACCGCCTACTACTGCCTGGGCGTGCTCGCCAAGCCTGTGGTCGCCGACACCGGCTGGGGCCTGTCCACGGTCTACTTTGGCTTCACCGTGGCGCTCCTGGTCATGGGCCTCGCGTCGACCTGGGCCGGAAAGGCGATCGACGCCTACGGCGCGCGGCGCGTGATGGCACTGGGCACGGTGCTGACCTCGATGGGCTTGTACGCGCTGTCACTGGTGCACAGCCAGGGGGCGTGGCTCGCGGCCTGGGCGTTCCTCGGCGTCGGCATGCGCCTGTGCCTCTATGACGCCGCGTTCGCCGCGCTGGTGCAGGTGCTGCCCTCCCGCGGCCGGATCGCGATCTCGTACCTGACGCTCTTCGGCGCCTTCGCCTCCACGGTGTTCTGGGTGCTCGGGCACTACTTCAACGAAGCGATCGGCTGGCGCGACACGCTGGTGATGTTCGCCGTGATCAACCTGGCGGTGTGCCTGCCGCTCAACTGGATCGGCTTATCGCGGCGCGAGGACGCGGCGCGCGGCGCCGAGCAGAAGGCAGGCGCCGCCGGCAGCCATGCGCCGCTGCAGGGCGCCCGACGCGCCGTGGCAATGGCCCTGTTCGCGCTGGTGATGTCGCTCAACGGGTTCGCCTTCAGCGTGGTCACGGTGCAGCTGGTGCCGCTGCTGGAGGCCGCAGGCCTGGGCGCAGCGGCCGCGGTCTGGGTGGCCTCCCTCAAGGGCTTCGCGCAGTTCGGCGGCAGGGTGGTGGAGATCGTGTTCGGCCGCCACCTGCGCCCGATCACGGTGGCGCGCATCGCCATCGGCGTGCTGCCGCTGTCGTTCCTGCTGCTGGTGGCCGCCGGCGGCAACTTCGCCGCGATCCTCGTCTTCACGCTGGCGATGGGCGCCTCGCAGGGCGTGATCACCATCGTGCGCGGCGCGGTGCCGCTGCAACTGTTCGGCACCAACGGCTACGGCACGGTGCTGGGGGTGCTGGCGACGCCGATCCTGATCGTGAACGCGATCTCGCCGACGCTGTTCGCGCTCATCGTCGATCGCTGGGGCTGGGGCGTGGGGCAGGCGGCGCTGGTGGGCACCACCCTCGCCTCCTGCATCGCGATCGAGGTGATGTCGCGCTGGTACGAGCGCGGCCGGGCCACAGGGGCCGCCGCCGTCAGCGGCAACTGAAGCTGGATGCCGAGGCGGGATTGCCGCCAGCGTAGTGCTGGTACGCCGGCCAGCGGCGCAGCGGCCGCGCGTTCAGCACGTTGAAGGGCACGGCGCAACAGTGAAACACTCGCGTCCCATCACCCCTCCCATGGTCTTGAACGGGAAAGAAAATCCGCACCGGATGTCGCTTTCAGGGCTCCCGGCCTGTATAATGCGGGGAGGCAATGTTTCGGCAGCCCTGCAGCTTATCAGGCCAGGCACCGGGCACCGACCGCGCGCCGCTCAACAGCCCCGGGGGTTTGGTGGACAAGCGCAAGACTTGGCGCGAGCAGGAGCAGTCTTTGGTGGCACGGTGGAACGACGCCGCGGAACGCCAGCGGCAACTGCACCGGGAGCTGTCGCGCCAGCCCGACGAGTCGGCAGGCGAACTCAAGCAAAAGGAGCTTGCGGTGCGCAGCGAGATCGAAGGACTGCGGCGCGAAGTCGCCCGCTTGAAGGTCCAGTTCAACTCCGGCAAGCGGTACTGACCGTGGGCAATGCCAGGCCGGGCACCGCAGCGGATTGGACCAGGGACCGCATCGATTCCCTCACCACGCCGGAGGTCAAGCAGCTGCGCCTGAACGCCGAGCGGCTCCATGAGCCGGAAATCACCACGCTGTGCGATCAGGTCCTGACCGAGCGGCGCAAGAAAACCAGAACCAAAGCGAGAACTTAATGAGCATCCCAGTCATCGAACGCACCCGTTTCGTCGTCGGCAAGTACGAGGTCATCGCCAAGCCGATCCCGCATTCGGCCCACATGCTGCTGTACTCCGTGTTCCTCAAGGGCACGCGCATCGGCGCCATGGCGAGCTTCCCCACGGAGTCTGACTGCCGCTTCCTGGAAAAGCCGCCGGTGGTGCCGCCGCTGAAGATCTACCAGCTCACCAACCGCCCGGGGCGCCCGAAGAAGGGCGCCAAGCCGCCGGCGCAGGCGGTGGAGCGCTCCATGGCGCCCTCGCGCAGCGAGATTCCCTCGGACGTGTCGCTCGACGGCATGCCGCGGATCGAAGACCGCTAGCCCGGCCGTTTACCGAAGCACCGTCCGCGATGACGCCGGAGCTTCTGGCCCCGGCGTGGCTTTGGATTGCGGTCACCATCTGGGCCGCCTTCGCCCAGACGGTGCGCAACGCCGCCCAGCGCAGCCTCACCACCGAACTGGGCACGCTGGGGGCGACCCTGGTGCGCTTCCTCTACGGCCTGCCCTTCGCCGGCGCCTGGCTCTGGGCGGTGCAGCTCTGGACCGGCCAGCCGGTTCCCGCAGCGAACGTGGTCTTCTGGGCCTGGGCGGGACTGGGCGCGGTGAGCCAGATCGCCGCCACCGCGCTGCTCCTGCGCGCCATGCAGGAGCGCAACTTCACGCTCGGGGTCGCCTACTCCAAGACCGAGATCCTGCAGGTGGCGGTGATCGCGCTGGTGTTCCTCGGCGACCCGATCACGCTCGCCACCGGCATCGCCGTGCTTGCCGGGACGCTGGGCGTGCTGCTGCTCTCGCCCGCCGACAGGCAGCGCCCGTTGCGCGCCATGCTCGCCGGCTGGACCACGCGCGCGAGCCTGCTGGGCATCGCCTCGGGAACCGCCTTTGCGCTGGCCGCGGTCGGCTTCCGCGGCGCGACGCTGGCGTTGCCGGGGGCGGGCTTTCTCATCGCGGCGGCAGCGACGCTGTTCGCGGCGCAACTGGTGCAGACCGCACTGCTGGGCGGCTGGCTCGCCGTGCGCGAGCCCTCGGTGATCGGGAAAGCAGCGCGTGCCTGGCGCGCCTCGCTCCTCGCCGGCTTCATGGGCGCTGCGGCTTCGGCCGGCTGGTTCACCGGCCTGGCGCTGGCGCCGGCGGCGCACGTGCGCACGCTGGGGCTGGTGGAGCTGGTGTTCGCCTATATCCTGTCGATGAAGCTGTTCCGCGAAAGGCTGACACGCCTGGAACTGGCCGGCATGGCGTTGCTGGTGGTCGGCGTCGCCACCGTCACGCTGGGGCGCTGAGCGAGGCTGCTGCCGGTGGCCCACGGTGCCAGCGGCGGTTCGTCTGCCCAGCGCGCGCGCCAGGCGCAGGCGCGGCCCGTCGCGCCACACCGGCTTGGCCATGCCCGATTGTGCGCCAACGGCGCCGGGTTATCATTCAAATTTTCCGGAACCGACCCGCAGATGCCGAGAATCAACGCTTCGCGCGCGCTCGCCGACCTGCGCATCCTCGACCTCACCCGGGTGCGCGCCGGCCCAACCTGCGTGCGCCACTTCGCAGACTTCGGCGCCGACGTCATCAAGATCGAGACCACCGAAGCCGAGGACCTGGGCGGGGCGCGCGACAACGCCGACTTCCAGAACCTGCACCGCAACAAGCGCGCCATCACGCTCAACCTGAAGGCGCCCGAGGGCAAGGCCATCTTCGCGCGGCTGGTGAAGACCGCCGACATCGTGGTCGAGAACTACCGCCCGGATGTCAAGTTCCGCCTCGGCCTCGACTACGAGTCGCTGAAAGAAATCAACCCGCGAGTGATCCTCGCCAGCATCTCCGGCTTCGGCCAGGACGGCCCCTACCAGTCGCGCCCGGGCTTCGACCAGATCGCGCAAGGCCTCTCCGGGATCATGTCGGTCACCGGCGCTGCGGGCGCCGGACCGATGAGGGTCGGCTGCGCCGTGGCGGATGTCGGCGCCGGCCTGCTGGCGGCGCTGGGGGTGATGACCGCCCTCTACGAGCGTGAGCGCTCGGGCGAAGGCCAGTGGGTGCAGTCCAACCTGCTCCAGGCCGGGATCCAGCTGCTCGATTTCCAGGCCGCTCGCTTCACCATGTCCGGCGAAGTGCCGCAGCAGGTCGGCAACGACCATCCCACCAGCATGCCCACCTGCGCCTACAGGACGGCGGACGGCTACATCAACGTCGCCGCCGCCGGATCGGCGATGTGGCAGCGGGTTTGCGAGGCCACCGGCCGCATGGATCTGTACCAGGATCCGGATTTCAGACGCGCCGAGGACCGGGCGAAGAACCGCGTCCGGTTGAACGCCGAACTGAACCAGGCGCTGGCCTCGAAGAAGAGCGCCGAGTGGGTCGAGATCCTGAACCGGGCCGGCGTGCCCTGCGGCCCGATCTACGCCATGAACGAGGTTTTCGCAGACCCCCAGGTGAAGCACCTCCAGGCCTCGGTTCCGGTGCAGCATCCGAAGCTGGGCACGCTCAACCTGATCAACAACCCGATCAAGCTGTCGCGCACGCCGCCGAGGCTGTCCACCGCCACACCGGAGCGCGGCGAGCACACCGCCGAGGTGCTACGGGAAGCCGGCTATGGCGCCGCCGAGATCGAGGATTTCAAGAACAAGGGAGTGATCTGATGCCTGAAATCATCACCCGGATCGATGGCGCCGTCGGCACTGTCGTGTTTGCCAACCCGGCGAAGCTCAACGCCATGTCCATGGACATGTGGAGCCGCCTGCCGGTCGCCGTTGCGCAGTTCGATGCCAACCCGGCCGTTCGCGTCATCGTGTTGAAGGGCGAGGGCGAGAAGGCCTTCATCTCCGGCGCCGACATCTCGCAGTTCGAGAGGCTGCGCGGCACCGTGGCGGCGCAGGCCGAGTACAACCAGGCGGTCGAGAACGCCTACACCGCGCCGATGCGCGCCCGCAAACCGGTGATCGCCAGCATCCGCGGCATCTGCATCGGCGGCGGACTCGGCCTGGCTGCCTCCTGCGACCTGCGCATCTGCGCCGAGGACGCGGTGTTCCGCATGCCGGCCGCGCGCCTGGGCCTGGGCTACAGCCCCGCGGGCGTGCGCCGCTTCATGAACGTGATCGGCGCGGCCAACACCCTGGAGATCTTCACCACGGCGAAGAAGTTCGGCGCCGCCGAGGCGCTGCGCATGGGCTTCGTCTCGCGCGTGGTGCCGGTCGCGGAGCTGGAAAAGGCGACCGCGGAGACCTGCCGCATGATCGCCGAGAATGCGCCGCTCACCGTCGCGGCGGCCAAGTTCGCGGTGCAGCAGGCGCTGAAGGATCCGCAGGACCGCGACATGAAGCAGGCGATGCAGTTGGTGGAGACCTGCTTCGCCAGCGAGGACCACAAGGAGGGCCGCAAGGCCTTCATGGAGAAGCGCTCGCCCCAATTCCACGGGAGATGACATGATCAGACTCCTCGGCATCACGCTGCTCGCCGCCTCGGCGGCGGCCTTCGCGCAGGCGGACTACCCGGTCAAGCCGATCCGCATCGTGGTGGGCTACCCGCCGGGCGGCTCGGGGGACTTCACCACGCGCCTGATCGCGGACGAGCTCTCCAGGGAACTGAAGGCGACGGTGATCGTGGAGAACAAGCCCGGCGCCGGCGGCTCGATCGCCTCGGAGTTCGTCGCCAAGTCGGTCCCGGACGGCTACACCATCCTCAACCAGGGCAACCACGCGATCAACAAGAACCTGTACAAGAACCTCGCCTACGACTTCAAGGACTTCATCCCGGTGTCGCGCGTCGCCAACGGCGCCACGGTGCTGGTGGTGAGGACCGACTCGCCTTTCAAGTCCCTGCGCGAGCTGGTGGACTTCGCCAAGGCGAACCCGGGCAAGCTGTTCAACGCCGCCGCCGGCTTCGGCTCGGCGCCGCAACTGGCGGCCTGCGCCTTCGAGGCGGTGGCCGGGGTCAAGATCACCTCGGTGCAGTTCAAGGGCGGCGGCCCGGCCTCGCAGTCGCTGCTGGCCGGCGACACGCAGATGATGTTCGCCACCTCGCCTACGGTGACCGGCTTCATCAAGGGCAACCGCATGCGGCCGCTGGTGGTGAGCCTGGCCAAGGACTCGCCCTCTATCCCCGGCGTGCCGGGATCGGAGAGCGCAGGGCTTCCCGGCTTCGAGTCCACGTTCTGGTTCGGCCTGCACGTGCCCGCCGGCACGCCCATGAACATCGTGCGCACGCTGCATGCGGCCGCGGTCCGCGGCCTGTCCAAGCCCGAGGTGAAGGAGAAGATCGCCTCGCAGGGCATGGACGCGCTGCCCTCGGCCTCGCCCGAGGCCTTCGCCACCGAGATCCTGGCCGAGGCCCCGCGCATCGAGGCGGCGATCAAGGGCTGCGGCGCCAAGGTGGAGTAGCCGCCGCGCCGCGACCGCTGTAACAAGTCATTTCAATTTGAGCGGGCGCAGGAGCGTCGAAGGCAGTCCATTCGTCATCAGCCTGAAGGAGGCAAGCATGATGACGACGCTGCGCAGGTTCACTGCCGCCCAGCTCTCGGTCCTGCTGCTCGCGCCGGGGCTCGCCTCGGCGCAGCGCAGCTTCAGCCAGCCCGAACTCGACCGCCTGCTGGCGCCGGTGGCGCTGTATCCCGGTCCGCTGCTGTCGCAGGTGCTGATGGCGGCGACCTACCCGGCCGACCCGGTCGAGGCCGCGCGCTGGTCGCACGCCAATCCCCACCTCACAGGGGACAACGCGTTGCTGGCGGCTGTCGGCGAGAACTGGGACCCGAGCGTGGTCTGCCTGCTTGCCTTCCGGCGCAGCCGCAGGTGGTGTACCTGCCCTACTACGATCCGCTCGTGGTGTATGGCCCATGGTGGTGGCCGGCGTACCAGCCGGTCTACTGCTCGCCACATGGCCGGGCTACGTGCGCCTCCATCGGCCGGGCGTCACGGTGGCGTTCTGGTGAGGCTCGCCGGTCCGCCTGACGCTGGGCTTCTTCTTCGGCGGCGTCGACTGCCACCACCGCCAGGTGCGCGTGGTGCACGTGCACAACCACTAACTCCAGGTGCGGCGGCAGGTACACCTCATGACCGGTCACTGGCGCCAGGTCGCGCGCCAGGAGCGCGCCTGCAGCGGCAATGGTGGCACCGACGGCCCAGCGCCCGGTCGAGCGCGCCACGGCTCGGGTGGAGATGCCCGCGGCGCGCGACGTACCCCGCAATGAGGCGCGGGGCGAGCGCCGACGCCATGGCGCGGAGCGGTCCTGATCGAGCGACCTGCGCTACCATGCGCGACTGTTCACGCATAGGACATCGCACATGGCAAGGATCGCTATCGTCACCGGCGCCGGCAGCGGCGTCGGCAAGGCCGCAGCGCTGGCGCTGCTCAAGGATGGCTGGAACGTCGCGCTCGCGGGACGGCGCAAGGACGTGCTGCAGAAGACAGCGCAGGAATCCGGCGCCGGCGAGCGCGCCCTGTGCGTGCCCACCGACGTTGCAAAGCAGGATTCGGTCAGGGCGTTGTTTGCCGCGGTGAAGGGAAAATGGGGCCGCGTCGACTGCCTGTTCAACAACGCCGGCGTCAACGCCCCCGGCAGTTCGTTCGAGGAACTGACGCTGGAGAAGTGGCAGTACGTCGTGGATATCAACCTCACCGGCATGTTCCTGTGCATGCAGGAAGCCTTCAAGGTGATGAAGGAGCAGTCGCCGCGCGGCGGCCGCATCATCAACAACGGCTCCATTTCGGCGCACGCGCCGCGACCGGGCTCGGCGCCCTACACCGCCACCAAGCACGCGGTGACCGGGCTCACCAGGAGCGGCGCGCTGGATGGCCGCAAGTACGACATCGCGGTGGGCCAGATCGACATCGGCAATGCGCGCACCGAGATGGCCGAGCGCATGGCCAAGGGCGTGCCGCAGGCCGACGGCGAGATCAAGGTCGAGCCGCTGATGGATG
>VGIA01000085.1 GCA_016868105.1 Betaproteobacteria bacterium
TGGCTCGCCGGGCTGCCGTTGGTCGCCGGAGCACTGCAGTTCGGCCAGGGCGTGTGGATCCAAGCCAAGGCGCAGCTTGTGCAGATCTTGATCGAGCGCGCCTGGGCGCGCACGCTGGCGGGCGAAACCCTGGTCAAGCCCTGGCCCTGGGCCGATACCTGGACGGTGGCGAAGCTGGAGGTTTCCGCGCGAGGCGCCTCGCTTCTGGTTCTCGCCGGCGCGAGCGGCCGCACCATCGCCTTCAGCCCCGGCCACCAGGACGGCATGCCCCTGCCTGGTACACCCGGCAACAGCGTCATCGGCGGCCATCGCGACACCCACCTCGTATTCCTGCGTCATCTGCGCAAGGGCGACACCGTGCGCATCCAGCATGCCGATGGCTTGCGCGCGAGCTACCGCGTGATCGCAGAGCGCACCTAGGAACCGCGGCGCGGGGCGCGCTCTCCAGAAAGGAGGGCTGGGAACAGGAGGGCGCCGCCCCGCGGCTTCGGCAGCTAGAATCCACCGCATGACTGCCGCGCTCACCCTCGTCGTCGGCAACAAGAACTACTCCTCCTGGTCCATGCGCCCCTGGGTCGCGCTGCGTGGCTGCGGCGTGCCCTTTGCCGAGCGCGTCGTGAAATTCGAATCGGAGGACTGGAAGGCCAACATCGCGACGTTGTCGCCCTCGGGCCTGGTCCCGGTGCTCTGGGAAGGCGCGCCGGGATCCGGCTTCGCCACCTGGGATACCCTCGCCATCGTCGAACGGGCGAATGAGCTTTTCCCGGACAAGGGCTTGTGGCCTGCGGACCCGCAGGCACGCGCACGTGCGCGCAGCGTAGCCGCCGAGATGCATTCGGGCTTCCGCGCCCTGCGCGGCGCCATGCCCATGAACCTTCGCGGCCGGCATCCGGGCAAAGGCATGAATCCCGAGGTGGCAAGGGATATCGCGCGCATCACGCGGATCTGGACCGATGCGCGTGCGCAGTACGGCCCGGGCGGCGCGTACCTGTTCGGCGCGTTCAGCGCCGCGGATGCGTTCTACGCGCCGGTGGCGACGCGATTCATGACCTATGGCGTTGAACTCGACGGGGAAGCGCGGGCCTATCAGCAGGCGCTCCTGGGCAATGTCGCGGTGAAGGAGTGGACGGCCGAGGGAATCAGGGAGAAGGAGTTCTACAAGGAGGACGAACCCTACACCAGCCCTGCCGCATAGCCGCGGCGGTCCGCGTGTGCCGCGGCGCGTTACGATGGCGCCGTATCCGTTGTGTTCTTCCCCCCAGGGCTGAACGCCGCCGACTGCTACTTGCGGCGCAGCTTGCGGATTGCGGCCAGCTGGGCGGCGAGCATGGACAGCTCGCCCTCCACGGTCGCGATTTCCTGCTTGTCCTTGGCGTTGCGGCGCGCCTCCTCGGCGCGCTTGAGCGCCTCGTTGGCCTTGGCCTCGTCGAGATCTTGGCCGCGGATGGCCGTATCGGCCAGTACCGTGATGACGCGCGGCTGGACCTCGAGAATGCCGCCGGCGACGAAAATCAGCTGCTCCTCGCCACCGCCCGGAGGCAGGATGCGCACTGCGCCAGGCCGGATGCGCGTGATCAGCGGGGTGTGGCGCGGGTAGATGCCCAGTTCCCCTGCCTCGCCCGGCAGGACGACGAACTCCGCCTCGCCGGAGAAGAGCGCCTCCTCGGCGCTGACGACGTCGACTTGCATGGTGTGGGCGGCCATTCGCGGTTCCTTACTGCAGCGTCTTCGCCTTCTCGAACGCCTCTTCGATCGCGCCCACCATGTAGAACGCCTGCTCGGGCAGGGCGTCGCATTCGCCGTTGACGATCATCTTGAAGCCCTTGATGGTGTCCTTCAGCGAAACGTACTTGCCCGGGGTGCCGGTGAAGTTCTGCGCCACGGTGAAGGGCTGCGACAGGAAGCGCTGGATCTTGCGCGCCCGGGATACCGCCAGCTTGTCCTCGGGGGCGAGCTCATCCATGCCCAGGATGGCGATGATGTCACGCAGTTCCTTGTAGCGCTGCAGCGTGGCCTGCACCGCGCGTGTCGTGTTGTAGTGATCTTCGCCAATGGTGTTCGGGTCCACCTGGCGCGAGGTGGAATCCAGCGGGTCCACGGCGGGGTAGATGCCCAGCGCGGCGATGTCGCGCGACAGCACGACGGTGGCGTCGAGGTGGCCGAAGGTGGTGGCGGGCGAAGGATCAGTCAGGTCGTCCGCCGGCACGTACACCGCCTGGATCGAGGTGATCGAGCCCACCTTGGTGGAGGTGATGCGCTCCTGCAGGCGACCCATCTCCTCGGCCAGCGTCGGCTGGTAGCCCACGGCCGAAGGCATCCGGCCCAGCAGCGCCGAGACTTCCGTGCCGGCGAGCGTGAAGCGGTAGATGTTGTCGACGAAGAACAGGATGTCGCGGCCCTCGTCGCGGAAGCTCTCGGCCATGGTGAGCCCGGTGAGCGCCACGCGCAGGCGGTTGCCCGGGGGTTCGTTCATCTGTCCGAACACCATCGCCACCTTGGACTCGGGCAGGTTGTCCGGCTTCACCACTTCGGCCTCGATCATCTCGTGATAGAAGTCGTTGCCTTCGCGGGTGCGCTCGCCAACTCCTGCGAACACCGACAGGCCGGAGTGCTGGGTGGCGATGTTGTTGATCAACTCCAGCATGTTCACCGTCTTGCCCACCCCGGCGCCGCCGAACAGGCCAATCTTGCCGCCCTTGGCGAAGGGGCAGATGAGGTCGATCACCTTGATGCCGGTCTCGAGCAGCTCCACGGAAGGCGAGAGCTCGTCGAACTTGGGCGCCGCCTGGTGGATGGAGCGCAGCTTGTCGGACTGGATCGGCCCGACCTCGTCGATCGGGCGGCCGAGCACGTCCATGATGCGGCCAAGCGTCCCGGCGCCCACCGGCACCGAGATCGGGGCGCCGGTGGAGACCACCTTCATGCCGCGGCGCAGGCCGTCAGAAGACCCCAGCGCGATGCAGCGCACCACGCCGTCGCCCAGCTGCTGCTCGACCTCGAAGGTGAGGCCCTTCTCGGCCAGGCCGCCCTCCGCACTGTCGAGGAGCTTGAGCGCGTCGTAGACCTTGGGCATCGACTCGCGCGGAAACTCGATGTCGATCACCGCGCCGACGCTCTGGACGATGGTGCCTTGTGCTTGTGCCATGTTGATTTCCCGGTCGTTCTATCCGTCTGTGTGTGCAGTGGTGGCGCGCGCTAGACCGCCGCGGCGCCGGCGACGATTTCCGACAGTTCCTTGGTGATGCCGGCCTGGCGGTTCTTGTTGTAGATCAGGGTCAGCTCGTCGATCAGGTCCCGCGCATTGTCCGAGGCGGCCTTCATCGCCACCATGCGCGCCGACTGTTCGGAAGCCATGTTCTCGGCCACCGCCTGGAAGATGATGGCCTCGATGTAGCGCGTCATCACCTGGTCGAGCACCGCTTTCGCCTCGGGTTCGTAAAGGTAGTCCCACACCGTCTCGGGCGCGCCGAGCCGCTCGCCCGACAGCGGCAGCAGCTGCTCCAGCACCGGCTCCTGCTTCATGGTGTTCAGGAACCGGGTGTAGGCGATGACGACGCGGTCGAACCGGTCCTGGGTGTAGCCGTCCAGCATCACCTTGATGGTGCCGATCAGCTTGTCCATCTGCGGCCGGTCGCCGATCTGGATCGCGTGCGAGACGATGTTGGCGCCCAGGCGCTGCATGAAGCCGAAGCCCTTGTTGCCGATGGCGCAGACGTCCACCGCCTCGCCCTCGGCCTCCCAGGCCTTGTACTGGTTCAGCACCAGGCGCAGCAGGTTGGTGTTGAGCGCGCCGCACAGGCCCTTATCCGTGGTGATCACGACCAGGCCGACGCGCTTCACCGAATCGCGCGCCACCAGGAACGGATGGCGGTACTCCGGATTGGCGTGGCTGATGTGCGCGGCCACGGTGCGGATCTTCTCGCCGTAGGGCCGCGCATGGCGCATGCGCTCCTGCGCCTTCCTCATCTTCGAGGCGGCGACCATTTCCATGGCCTTGGTGATCTTCCGAGTGTTCTGCACACTCTTGATCTTGACCCGGATCTCTTTTGTGCCCGGCATGGTGGCCTAGAAGGCGCCGTTCTTCTTCCAGTCCGCGATCGCGTCCTTGAGCGCCTTCTCGTCCTGCGCCGGCAGGTCGTTCTTCTCCTCTATGCGCTTCACCAGGTCGGCGAACTTGCCCTTCAGGTAGTCGCGCATCGAGCGCTCGGCGGCGAGCGCCTTCTTGACGTCGATGTCGTTGAAAAAGCCGTTGTTCACCGCGAACAGGGTGAGCGCCATCTCCCACACCTGCATCGGGCGGTACTGCGGCTGCTTCATCAGCTCGGTGACCATGCGGCCCAGCTCCAGCTGCTTGCGGGTGGCCTCGTCCAGGTCGGAGGCGAACTGCGCGAACGCCGCCAGTTCCCGGTACTGGGCGAGCGCGAGACGCACGCCGCCACCGGTGTCCTTCCGCTTCATGATCTTGGTCTGCGCAGCGCCGCCGACGCGGGACACCGAGATGCCGGCGTTGATCGCGGGCCGGATGCCGGCGTTGAACAGGTCCGTTTCCAGGAAGATCTGGCCGTCGGTGATCGAGATCACGTTGGTCGGCACGAAGGCGGTGACGTCGCCGGCCTGGGTCTCGATCACCGGCAGCGCGGTGAGGGAGCCGGTTTTTCCTTTCACCTTCCCCCCGGTGAACTTCTCGACGTATTCCGGGTTGACGCGCGCGGCGCGCTCCAGCAGGCGGCTGTGCAGGTAGAACACGTCGCCGGGATAGGCTTCGCGGCCCGGCGGGCGGCGCAGCAGCAGCGACACCTGGCGATAGGCCCAGGCCTGCTTGGTCAGGTCGTCGTAGATGATCAGGGCGTCCTGCCCGCGGTCCCTGAAATACTCGCCCATGGTGCAGCCGGAGTACGGCGCGATGAACTGCATCGCCGCCGATTCCGAGGCCGAGGCCGCCACCACGATGGTGTAGGCCATGGCGCCATGCTCCTCGAGCTTCCTCACCACGTTGGCGATGGTCGAGGCCTTCTGCCCGATCGCGACGTAGACGCAGAATAGGTCCTTGCCCTTCTGGTTGATGATGGTGTCGATCGCCACCGCGGTCTTGCCGGTCTGGCGGTCGCCGATGATCAGTTCGCGCTGCCCGCGGCCGATCGGCACCATGGCGTCGATCGCCTTCAGGCCGGTCTGCACCGGCTGCGACACCGACTGGCGCGCGATCACCCCCGGCGCCACCTTCTCGATGACGTCGGTTAGCTTGGCGTTGATCGGCCCCTTGCCGTCGATCGGCTGGCCGAGCGAGTTGACCACGCGGCCGAGCAGTTCCGGCCCGATCGGCACCGACAGGATCTTGCCGGTGCACTTCACGGTGTCGCCCTCGGTGATGTGCTCGTACTCGCCCAGGATCACCGCGCCGACCGAGTCGCGCTCCAGGTTGAGCGCCAGGCCGAAGGTGTTGTTCGGGAACTCCAGCATCTCGCCCTGCATCACGTCCGACAGGCCGTGGATGCGGCAGATGCCGTCGGTCACCGAGACCACGGTGCCCTGGGTGCGCATCTGCGCCCCGGCATCCATGTTCTGGATCCGGTTCTTGATCAGTTCCGAGATTTCGGAGGGGTTGAGTTGCATTCGATGCTCCTGATTGAACGGAAGACGCGTCTTCCGCTTTTTTATGCTTTCAGTGCCGTCTCGAGCGCCGCCAGTTGCGCGCGCGCCGACCCGTCGATGACCTTGTCGCCGATCACGATCTTCACCCCGCCGATGAGGCTCTGGTCCACGCTGACGCGGACCTTCAGCTTGCGGCCGGTCTTCTTCTCCAGCCGGCCCACCAGGTCGGCGACCTGGGCCGGGTCCATGTCGAAGGCGGTGAAGAGCTCGGCCTCGACCGTGCCCTCACGCTCGTTCTTCAGCGCCTCGTACTGGGCGCGGATCTCCCCCAGCACGTCCAGGCGCCCGTTCTCGGCCAGCACGCGCACGAAGTTCTCCGCCTCGCCCGAGAGCTTGCCCGCCAGCACCGAGAGGAACAGCCCGGCCAGCTTGGCCGCGGACAGATTCGGGTCGCCGACGGCCGCCCGCACGCGCGCGTCCACCGCCACGGCGGCGAGGTTGGCGAGCGCCGCCGACCATTCGGCGAGTCTGCCCTGGGCATCGGCCAGCCGGAAGGCGGCTTCGGCGTAGGGTCGGGCGATGGTGCTGGGTTCGGCCACGGCTTTGCCCGTCTAAAGCTGCTTCTTGATGCCGTCGAGCAGCTCGGCGTGCGCCCTGGCGTCCACCTCGCGGCGCAGGATCTTCTCCGCGCCGGCCACCGCCAGCGCGGCAACCTGCTCCCGCAGCTGTTCCCGGGCGCGCTGCGCCTCCTGCTGGATGTCCGCCTTCGCGGCCGCCTTCTCGCGGTCACCCTCGGCCTTGGCGGCGGCTTTGGCCTCCTCGAGCACCTGGGAGCCGCGCTTCTCGGCCTGGGCGACGATCTCGGCGGCGCGGCTGCGCGCCTCCGTGATCGCCAGCTCCGCCTGCCGGCTGGAGGACTCGAGGGACTTCTTGCCCTGCTCGGCGGCGGCGAGGCCGTCGGCGATCCGCTTCTGGCGCGCCTCGATGGCGCGCAGCAGCGGCGGCCACACGAACCGGACCGTGAACCAGATGAAGGCGGCGAAGACGAGCGCCTGGGTGATGAGCGTGAGATTGAAGTTCATGCGTCCTCCCGCGGGGCGGAATGCCTCAGCCGAGCCTCGCGAGCAGCGGGTTGCCGGTGGCGAACCACAGTGCGAGGCCGACGCCGATGATGAACGAGGCGTCGATCAGGCCCAGCAGCAGGAACACCTTGGCTTGCAGGGAATCGGTCAGTTCGGGCTGGCGCGCTGCGGCCTCCAGGAAGCGCGAGCACATGATGCCGACGCCGACGCAGGCGCCGAGCGCCCCCAGGCCGATCATCAGGCCGATGCCAATGCCGGTGTAGGCCTGAACCATGGCGATGAGTTGCAGTTTTTCCATTGCGGCTTCCTCTCTGTGCGAAAAGACGGGTGGTTAGTGGTGTTCGTGCGCCATCGCGAAGTAGACGATGGTCAGCATCATGAAGACGTAGGCCTGCAGCGCGACGATCAGAATGTGGAAGATGGCCCAGCCCAGGGCGAGCAGGAAACTGAGGCCCGCCCAGCCGAGGCCGGCGGCTGCCAGCAGCCACAGCAGCAGGAAGATGATCTCGCCCGCGTACATGTTGCCGTACAGCCGCAGCGAGTGCGACAGCGGCTTGGACAGGTACTCAATGGCGTTGAACAGAAGATTGAGGGGGAACAGCTTCGCGCCGAAGGGCGCGCAGAGGAGCTCGTGCATCCAGCCGCCGAAGCCTTTGGCCTTGACCGAGAACCAGAGCATCAGGAACCAGACCGACAGCGCAAGCGCGAAGGTGGTGTTGATGTCGGCGGTGGGCACGATGCGGAAGCCCTCCGCGGAAATGAGGTGCGTGCCCTTGGCGACGATGTCCACGGGCAGGAAGTCCATCGAATTCATCAGCAGCACCCAGACGAATACCGTGAGGGCGGCTGGCGCGACAAAGGCGTTGCGGTCGCCGTGGCGGAAGATGCCCTTGGCCTGGTCGTCGACGAAGCCCACCAGCAGCTCGACGAAGGCCTGGCGCTTGTTCGGCACGCCCGCGCTAGCGCCACGCACGATCCACCACAGGAACCCGATGCCCACCAACCCGAGCAGGATCGACACCATCACGGAGTCGACGTGCAGGGTCCAGAACCCGCCGTCGCCCAGGAAAGGACGCGCGTCATGCGTCAGGTGGTGACCGATGTACTCGGTGGGGTTGAGTTCCTTGCCTGCGGCCATCGGGTCAGGATCCGGACTGGTTGTGTTCGCGCACGAAAAACGCCATCGAAAAGATCAGGACCGTCGCCATGAAGGACCCGAGGAACGCCACCACCACGACACCCGGGTAGAGTGCCAGCACCAGCCACAGCAGGAGCACGATCACACCGAGCTTGACGCCCTCGGCCGAGAGCGCGGTAACCAGAACCCCCCCTGCGGTGTCCGCCCTTTTCCCCGATGCCACCCTCGCCGACGCCCATCCGGCGCCGAGGCTGACCGCGCCACCAAGGGCCGCGGAAATCGCGCCGTGCACGCCGGCCAGAACCCCGGCCAACAACGCGAGTACGAGGGTGGCGATCACTTGCCACCGGAGCACGGTGCGAATCGATTTGCTCAACAAGCGGAAGCCCGCGCTCCCGGTGCCTGCAAAAGCGGCCGGATTATATTGGCTGCGCACACCGTGGGTCAACGTGTTTCATTGCAAAACGCCCCCTCGGCACGGGCTCAGCACAGCTTTTTCAGCAGCTGGTCGAGATGGTCCAGCCCTGAGTACTGGATGACCACCTTGCCGCCACCCTTGCGCCCCGGGTGGATCTCCACCGTCGTGCCCAGCCGCCCGGACACTTCTTCCTCCAGGCGCCGCAGGTCGCGGTCGCCGCGGCCGCCATTGCCCTTGCGGCGCGCGGCCCCCGACCCACGCGCCATGTGGCCCGCCAGCGCCTCGGCCTCGCGCACCGACAGGCCGCGCGCAACGATGCGGTTTGCGGCCTCGATCTGCCGCGCCAGGTCGAGCGACAGCAGCGCGCGCGCATGGCCCATCTCCAGCTGTCCTTGCATCAGCATCGACTGCACCGGCCGGGCGAGCTTGAGCAGGCGCAGCAGATTGGTGGTGGCGCTGCGCGAACGGCCCACGGCGTCGGCGGCGCGCTCGTGCGTCATGTGGAACTCATCCACGAGGCGCTGCAGGCCGGCCGCCTCCTCCATCGGATTGAGGTCCTCGCGCTGGATGTTCTCGATGAGAGACATCGCCAGCGCCGCCTCGTCGGCCACCTCGCGGATCAGCACCGGCACCTCCTCCAGCCCGGCCAGCTGCGCCGCGCGCCAGCGCCGCTCCCCCGCGATGATCTCGTGGTGCCCCCCGGTCAGGGGCCGCACCAGCAGCGGCTGCATCAGCCCCTGGGCGCGTATGGAGGCGGCAAGCTCGGCCAGCGCGGCCTCGTCCATCCGGGTACGGGGCTGGTACCTGCCCGGCTGGATCGCGCTCACCGGCAGGGTCCCCACGGCGTCCCTGCGCGCGCCCGCATCGGCTCCGGGCTCCGCGCCCAGCAGTGCGTCCAGCCCCCGGCCCAATCCCCGGGCCGCGCTCTTGTGCTTGTTGGTACTCATCCCGCCCTCCTCAGGATTTCCTCGGCCAGTGCCAGGTAGGCCTGGGCGCCCTTCGAGGCTTGGTCCCATGTCACCGCCGGCGCGCCGTAGCTGGGCGCCTCGGCCAGGCGCACGTTGCGCGGCACGAGGGTGCGGTACACCTTGTCGCCGAAATGCTGCTCCAGCTGCTGCGACACCTGGTGCGCAAGGGCGTTGCGCGGGTCGAACATCGTGCGCAACAGGCCGGCGATTTCCAGGCGCGGGTTGAGATTGCCCCGCACGCGCTTGATGGTGCCCACCAGATCCGACAAGCCCTCCAGCGCGTAGTACTCGCACTGCATCGGGATCAGCACTTCCACCGCGGCGACGAAGGCGTTCACGGTGAGCAGGCTAAGCGAGGGCGGGCAGTCGATCAGGACGTAGTCGTAGTCGTTTACGACGATCGCCAGCGCGGCGCGCAGGCGGCCTTCGCGGTTGGGCAGTTCCACCAGTTCCACTTCGGCGCCAGCCAAGTCGCGGTTGGCCGGCACGAGGTCGTAGCCCGCGGCTTCGGCCTTGACGCGGATGCTCGCCATTTCGCCCAGCCCCAGAAGCACGTGATAGATGGTGCGCTCGAGCTTGCGCTTGTCCACGCCGCTACCCATGGTGGCATTGGCCTGCGGGTCGAGGTCCACCAGCAGCACGCGCTTGCCGGCCCTCGCCAGGCCGGCGGCCAGATTCACGCTGGTCGTGGTCTTGCCCACGCCGCCCTTCTGGTTCGCCACCGCGAGGATGCGCGCCATGCTCAGGCGGCCGGCCGGCACAGCACCAGGTGGCGCGCTTCCTCCAGCAGCGGCACGTTCAGCCGGCGGATATCGCGGCAATCGCAACACTCGCCGACCGCGGCGAGTTCCGTGGCCGGGAACGTGCCCTTCATTGCCGCGAGCACCCCCCCCGGGGCGACGAGATGGCGGCACGAGGCGACGAACTGCGCCAGCTCGGAGAAGCCGCGCGAGATGACCACCGCGAATCGCTTCAGCGGCTTCCAGTTCTCGACGCGGCCGACATGCACCTCGACATTGCCAAGGCGCAACTCGATCACCGCCTGTCGCAGGAAAGCGCCCTTCTTCTGGTTGGCGTCGTTCAGCGCCACGCGGCGCGCGGGCTCGGCGATCGCGATCGGGATCCCGGGCAGGCCGCCGCCGGCGCCGACATCGGCGAGCGCCCCCGGAGGCAGTTCTGGCAGGACCGCAAGGCTGTCGAGCAGGTGATGACTGACCGAGCGCAGCGGGTCGCGGATCGCGGTGAGGTTATGCGTGCGGTTCCACTTCGC
>VGIA01000086.1 GCA_016868105.1 Betaproteobacteria bacterium
TGTTGCAGTACTCGTCGGTCTGGTGCGCCATCGCCGCCTCGCCAGGGCCCAGCACCACGGTCGGCGCGCCCGGCCAGGCCGTGAGCAGGTTCGCCGCATCGGTCATGTACGGCGCGGTGCGCGCCTGCAACTTCTCGTTCAGCACCGGCTTGCAGATCTCGAACACGCGCTGCATCCACTCGTGCTGCGGCTCGGTCCATACCGGCCCCATGTCGGAGAACACCTCCATGCTCGCCTCCGTGCCCAGCAGCACCTGCAGCTTCCTCAGCAGCGCCGTGTGGTCGGTGCCGGGCACGGTGCGGATATCGACGCCGATGCGCGCCAGGTCCGGTACCAGGTTGACGCCGCTGCCGCCCTCCACCGTGCCCACGTTCAGCGTCGGTGAGCCCATGATCGGATGCGCCGGGACGCCGAACTCGAAGCCCTCCAGCTTCGCGATCGCCCGCGCCGCCTTGTAGATGGCGTTGTCGCCCAGGTGCGGCATCGAGCCGTGCGCCGAGACGCCCTGGAACTCGGCGTGGAACTTGATCGAGCCCTTGTGCCCGACCATCGGGTAGTTGGAGGTGGGCTCGCCCACCACGATCGCGCCCGCCTTGCCCATCATCCCGGGCAGCTGCGCCAGGTGGTGCGAGCCGATGCAGCCGTTTTCCTCCGAGGCGGTCAGCACCAGCACCAGGCCCGGCGTGCCGCTCAGCTTGTCGGCGAAGGCGCGCGCGGCGATCAGCATCGCGGCCACGCCCGCCTTCATGTCCGAGGAACCGCGGCCGTAGAGCTTGTCGCCATGGGTTTCGCCATCGAACGGGTCCCGCGTCCATCTACGGCTGCCCAGCGGCACCACGTCCAGGTGGCCGGTGAAGCATAGCGGCGGCTTCTTGTCGTTGCCGCCGGCGCGCGCGATCAGGCTGGTGCGGCTGTCCTCGTACTCGTGGTACTCGACGCGGAAGCCCCAGGCGAGCAGGCGCTCGCCGATGTGGCGCGCGCAGTCGCGCTCGCGCCCGGGCGGGTTGACGGTATCGAAGCGAAGCAGGTCCTTCGTGAGGGCAACAGCGTCCTTGGCGTCCATGCGTGCATGATAGCGCTCAGCGCCGGCCCTCTGCCCGGCCACCGGCATAATCCGCCTTCACCCGTTTTGCCTGCCCAACCGACCGGAGCCCCTGAAATGCCCGCAACCCAATCCCTTCGCCGCGCTGGCCTCGCACTGCTGCTGGCCGCCTTTGCCACCGCCGGCCTTGCGCAGGCGACCAAGCCTGCCGCCGGGCTGTCCGCCTACGAACCCATCTCCGGCCAGGAAGGCAAGGACGTGGTCTGGGTACCGACCTCGCAGGCGCTGGTGGACAAGATGCTGGACCTGGCCGGAGTGACGAAGGACGACTTTGTCATGGACCTGGGCTCGGGCGACGGCCGCACCGTGATCACCGCCGCCAAGCGCGGCGCGCGCGCGCTGGGCGTGGAGTACAACCCGGACCTGGTGGCACTGTCCAAGCGCAACGCGCAAAAGGAAGGCGTGTCCGGCCGCGCCACCTTCGTCAATGCGGACCTGTTCGAGACCGATATCTCGCAGGCCACCGTGATCACCATGTTCCTGCTCCCAGAGCTCAACATCAAGCTGCGCCCCAGGATCCTCGCGCTCAAGCCCGGCACGCGCATCGTCTCCAACAGCTTCACCATGGGGGACTGGAAGGAGGACGAGCGGGCGACGCTGACGCAGGAAACCGGCTGCAACACCTCCTGGTGCACCGCCCTATTCTGGATCGTCCCGGCGCGCGTCGAGGGCACGCACAAGCTGCCGCAGGGCGAGGTCACCTTCAAGCAGCACTACCAGGAACTCGCAGGGAGCCTGGCCAGCGGGGGCACGACCTACGCGCTGGAAGGAAAGGTGCGCGGCGAGGAGGTCAGCTTCACCTCCGGCGGCCGCGAGTACCGCGGCCGCATGAACGGGCGGCGCTTCGAGCTGAACAAGTAGCCCGCCAGCGGGCTGGCAACCCGCCCGTGCGTGTAGGCGCGCGTTGCTGCGCTTCACCAACCCGGCCGGGTCGGGACTCAGGCGTGCATGCCCCACTTGCGCACCGTACGCTGCTCGGCGACGCGGAAAATGAGGCTCTCGACCAGCAGGCCGATGAGGATCACCGAGAACAGCCCGGCGAACACCGCCGGGATGTCGAGCGTGTTCTTGTTCTCGTAGATGAACCAGCCCAGGCCGCCGGAGCCGGAGGTGGTGCCGAACACCAGTTCGGCGGCGATCAGCGTGCGCCAGGCGAAGGCCCAGCCGATCTTCAGGCCCGACAGGATGCTCGGGAAGGCGGCCGGGATCAGGATCTGCAGCACGTAGCGGATGCCGGTCAGGCCGTAGTTTCGGCCGACCATGCGCAGTGTGCCCGACACCGCCTGGAAGCCCGAATGCGTATTGAGCGCGATCGGCCACATCACCGCGTGCACCAGCACGAAAATGATGCTGGGGTTGCCCAGGCCGAGCCAGATCAGCGCCAGCGGCAGCAGCGCGATCGCGGGCAGCGGATTGAGCATCGCGGTGAGCAGCTCCAGCAGGTCGTTGCCGATGCGGGTGGTGATCGCGGCGATGGTGAAGGCGAGCGCGAGAACAAGGCCGATCGCATAACCCTGCAGCAGCACCTTGACCGACGTCCAGGCCTTGCCGGGAAGCTCGCCGGTCACCACGCGCTCGGCGAAGGACTGCACCGTGGAGCCGAAGGTGGGCAGGATGAGCGGATTGTTCAGGTACGAGCCGTAGGCCTGCCAGAGCAAGGCCAGGGCGGTCAGGATCAGGCCCTTGCGCAACCAGCCGTTGCCCCAGATGCGCTCCCAGGCCGTGAGCGGCTTGAGGACGACGCCGATGTCGTGCTCGCGGACTGCCTCGCGCACGAACTCCGGGCGCGCAGTGACAGCCGGACGCTCAGCCATGCGCCACCGTCTCGTCTTCGGGCACCGGCTCGCTGAACAGCATGCCGTGGATCCGATCCGACAGGCGCTTGCCGGTCGCCTGATCCTCGCAGTCCTGGCCGTCGCTGTTCAGCTCCGCCCGCACCTGCCCCGGATGCGGCGACAGCAGCAGGATCCGGTTGCCGATGCGCACCGCCTCCGGAATCGAGTGGGTGACGAAAAGGATCGTGAAGCCGGTGTCTTCCCAGAGCCGCAGTAGCTCGTCCTGCATCTTGCGGCGAGTCAGCGCATCCAGCGCCGCGAACGGCTCGTCCATCAGCAGGATATCGGGCTCCATGGCCATGCCGCGCGCGATCGCCACGCGCTGCTTCATGCCGCCGGAAAGGGTGTGGGGGTAGGCGTCGGCAAAGCCGGTGAGGTTCACCTTCTCGATGTAGGCCATGGCGCGCGCCTCGGCCTCGGGCCCCGACAGCGTGCCCGAGGCGAGCAGCCCGAACAGCACGTTCTGTTTCACCGTCTTCCAGGGCAGCAGCTGGTCGAACTCCTGAAACACCATGACGCGGTCGCGCCCCGGGCGCGTAACCTCGCCGCCCTTCAAGCGGATGCTGCCCTCGACCGGCTTGAGGTAGCCGCCCACGGCCTTGAGCAGGGTGGACTTGCCGCAGCCGGAGGGCCCGAGCAGAACGAAGCGGTCCGAGCGGAACACCTCGAAGCATACGCGGTAGGTCGCGGTGACCAGGTGCTCGCGCGTCCTGTACTGCAGCGTCACGCCCTCGACCTCGAGCAGCGGCTGCGCCGGGGCCATGCGCCCGCCTCCCGCTCAGCTGCCGGGCAGGTCGTGGATATCCTGGAAGAACATGTCCTTCCAGGACGCCGGCCGGGTCTTCAGCGTGCCCACCTGATGCATGAACTGGGCGTACGGAAGGATCCGTTCCGGCGCGAGCGTGTAGCGGATCTGCGGGTCGTTCATGATGGCGAGGATCTTGTCCGCCGAGTCCTTGCCGCCGCCTTCCTTCACGTAGAGTTCGGCCGCGGCGCGCTTGTCGGCATTGATCGACGCGGTCGCCTCCCTGAGCGCGTCCATCACCGCCTTGTAGGTCTTCGGGTTCTCGTCGCGGAACTTCTTCGCCGCCCAGATCATGAGAAAGGTGTTCGGCCCACCCATGACGTCGTAGGAATTCAGCACCACGCGCACCCCCTGGGTCTCCAGCGCCTGGTTCTGGAACGGCGGCGAGGTGAACTGCGAGGTGATCTCGCTGCCACCGGCGAGCAGCGCGCGCAGCCCCTCCGGATGCGGCAGGTTGACCATCAGCGGCGCGAGCTTGCGGTAGTTCTCGATCCCGAACTCCTTCGCAGTCGCCATCTGCAGGTAGGTGGTCTGCACCGAGGAGCCCGCCCCGGCCATGGCGATGCGGTCCTTGTCGGTGAAGTCGCGGATCGTCTTCACCGCCGAATTGCGGGTGATCAGCAGGTTGGGCATCGAGGACAGCGCCGCCACGCCGCGCACGTCCACGTTCGCCCGCGTCCGGTCCCAGAGGATGAGCGCGGGCCCGGTGCCGCCGGCCGCGAAGTGCAGGTTGCCCGAGAGCAGCGCGTCGTTCGCTGCCGCCCCGGCACCCATGCGCGCCCAGGTCACCCTGGTCTTGCCCAAGCCGTTCCCCGCGAGGTGCTTCTCGAGCAGCTTCTGCTCCTTCAGCAGGGTGAGCTGCATGTAGCCGATGCCGTACTGCGACATCATCTTCAGTTCCTCGACCTCGGCCCGCGCCCCGCCAGCGGCCGCCAGGCCCAGCGTCGCGATGGCCAGCCAGGCCATGCTCCTGCGTTTCAGATTCGCGCTCGTCTTCATGGGGTTCCTCCTCCTTAGGGTCTCACGCCGTACTTCGGTTTTGGCCCGACACTGGTGGCGAGGCGCTCCTGCGCCGCGTCGATGAAGCGGCATAGATAGGCGCGCGTCTCGCGCGGATCGATGATCTCCTCCACCCCGAACGCCTCCGCGGTGCGGAACGGAGAAGCCATCGCGCGCAGCTCCTTCTCGATCTGCGCTTCGCGCGCCGCGGGGTCCGGCGAGGCCTGGATCTCGCGCCGGAACGCCGCCGCGACCCCGCCCTCGATCGGCAGCGAGCCCCACTCGGCCGAAGGCCACGCGAGCTTCAATTCTAGGCCATTCTTGTCGGTCGCGCCCATGCCGGCCATGCCGTAGCACTTGCGGATCACCACGGTGAACATCGGCACGCTCGCCTGAAGGCCGACGAACACGCTGCGCATGCCCTCGCGCAGCGTGCCCGCGGCCTCCGCGTCGCGGCCGACCATGAAGCCGGGCACGTCGACCAGGAACGCGAGCGGGATGTGGAAGCAATCGCAGAGCTCGACAAAATGCGCCTGCTTGCGGGCCGCCGGCCCGTCCATCGCGCCGCCGTAGACCATCGGGTTGTTGGCGACGAAGCCGACCACCTTGCCGTTCATGCGCGCCAGACAGGTGATCAGCGCCTTGCCGTAGCTGGGCTGCAGCTCAAACGCCGAACCGCGGTCGACGACCAACTGGATCACGCGCCGCATGTCGTAGGCCTTGCGTCGATTGCGCGGCACGATGGACAGCAGCGCCTGTTCAGCCCGCTCGGCGGGGTCGCCAACATCGACCACCGGCGGCAGGTGCCAGACGTTCTGCGGCATGTAGCTCAGGTAGCGGCGCACCATCTCAAAGCACTGCGCCTCGCTGGCGGCCGCGTTGTCGATGGTGCCGGCGAGCTCCACCGCCACCCCGGATCCGCCGAGTTCTTCCTTGGTGATCTTCTGCCGCAGCGAGCGCTCGACCACCGGCGGCCCCGCGGCGAAGACGTGGCTGGTGTCCTTCACCATCACCGACCAGTGCGACAGGATGGCGCGACCGGCCGGGCCACCCGCCGCGGTGCCCAGCACCGCGCAGACCACCGGCACCTCGCCCATTAGCTGCACCGAGCGCTCGAAGCCGTGCACGCCGGGAAACACCGAATGCCCGCGCCGGTTGATCGAAGTCACGCTGCCGCCCGAGCCGTCGATCAGGTTGACCAGTGGGATGCGGTAGTGGTGTGCCATGTCCTCGACGAACCCGCCCTGGCCGCCCTTCTTGCGGTCGCCGCTCCAGCTGGTGCCGCCGCGCACGGTGAAGTCCTCGCCGCCGATGGCGACCGGGCGGCCGTCGATCTTCGCCAGTCCCATGACGTAGGGGGCCGGGGTGACGCCCAGCAGCTTGCCCTCGGCGTCGTACCTCCCCTGGCCGGTGAGCCGGCCGACTTCCTGGAAGGATCCCGCGTCCGCCATCGCGGCGATGCGCTCGCGGATCGTCAGGCGGCCCTGCTCGTGGTGCCTGGCCACGGCCGACGGGCCGCCCAGCGCATCGGCCTGGGCGCGGCGCAACGCGAGCTCGTCGACCTCGGGCTGCCAGCTTCCGTCGTCGCTGGGTTTGGCGCTCATCCGGTCAGCGTGGCAACAACCTGTCCTTCGTTGACGGACTCGCCCTCCGCGACATGCAGCTCCACCAGCGTGCCACCATCCTCCGCGATCACCGGGATCTCCATCTTCATCGACTCAAGGATCATGATGGTGGCGCCGGGAGCGAGCCTCTGACCGGCCCGCGCCTCTATTTTCCACACCGAGCCGGTCACTTCCGTCTTGATCTTGATGCTCGCCATCGGACTCTCTTCGATCTCAGAAACTGGTCGGCCAGGCGCGCATCAGGTGCCGGCCCACGCCATCGGAGAGCCGCAGCCGGTGCACTTCCAGCATGCGGATCAGGTAGTCGCGGGTTTCCTGCGGGCGGATCACCGCCTGCGCGGCGTACACCGACGCGAAATCCCAGACCGAGCTCGCGCGGTCCATCTCCGCGAACTCCTTGTCGAAGCCCGGTAAGCCCGGGTCGATGCCGTGCACCACCTTCACCGCGAACGTCGGGTCCATGAAGCTGACCTCGGCGGTTGGCCAGGCCGCGACCTCGTCGGAGTTGCGGCCGCCGCCCATGTTCAGATACGCCTGCCCGTAGCTCTTGCGCAGGATCACCGAGAGCTTGGGCACCGTGGTCAGCGCCAGCGCGTTCATCATATTCATGATCTTGCCCGGCGCGCGCTGGCGCTCCGCTTCGGTGCCGATCACGAAGCCGGGCGTGTCCACCAGCAGCACCAGCGGGATGTTGAACGAATCGCACAGCACGATGAAGCTGGTTAGCTTCTCGCAGGCGTCGGCGTCCATCGCGCCGCCCCGCGACAGCGGGTTGTTGGCGACGATGCCGACCGTGCGCCCCCCCAGGCGCGCGAGACCTGTGACACCGACCTTGCCGAAGCGCGCCTTCAGTTCGAAGAAGCTGTCGCGGTCGACGATGGTGCGCACCAGCTTGCGCACGTCGTAGACCTGGGTGCGGCTCTCGGGCATGAGGCCGAGGATGTCGCGCATGCCCTCGCCCGATCCGGCCGGCACCGCCGCCACCGGCGGCGCCTCACGATGGTGCGACGGCAGGTACGAAAGGAAGACCTTGAGGGCGTCGATCGCCTCCTCGTCGGTATCGACGATCAGGTCGGCGAAGCCGGTGACCTCGGCGTGCACCCTCCAGCCGCCCATCTCCTGCGGGTCTACGTCCTGCTTGATGGCGAGCGACGCCAGCAGCGGGCTGGACACAGCCAGCACTGCGCCCTTGCGCATCACGTTGAACTCGGAGAGCACCGCATACCAAGACGAGGACCCGTAGGACAGGCCGAGCGTCGCTGAGGCCCAAGGCGTCTCGCGCATGCGCTGGTACTGCGTGCCGTCGTTGCCAAGCAGCATGCCCATGCCGCGCGAGCCCATGTGATCCGGCATGCGCGCGCCCGAGGATTCACCGAGGAACACCATCGGCAGGCCGCGCTGCGTGGCGACGCGCTTCATGTGCGCGATCTTGCGGCCGTTGGTGGCGCCGCTGGAGGCGCCCAGCACGGTGAAGTCGTTGGCGAGCACCGCCGCCTCGCGCCCGTTCACCCGGCCGAAGCCGACCACCTTGCCGTCGCAAGGCGTGCTGTCGCGGTCGGCCGGGTTGCTGGTCGAGGTGGCGAACAGGCCCGACTCGATGAAGCTGCCGGGGTCGCACAGCCGCTGCAGGCGCTCGCGCGCGTTGAGCATGCCTGCCGCCTTGCGCCGTGCGAGTTTCTCAGCCCCGCCCATGGCGCGCGCCTTGGTCTCCTGCGCGGCGAACTCCGCCTCCAGCCTCTGCTGCCGGTTCATGCGCCGCCCTCGCCCGTGATGACGCCGGCCGCTGCCAGCGCGTCCAGCTCCGACCCCTGAAGTCCGAGCAGCTCGGCGAGCACGCGCCGCGTGTCCTGGCCGGTACGGTGGCCGGCATGACGCACCGCGCCCGGCGTGGCCGAGAGCCGCGGCACCACGTTGGCCATCGCGATTGCGCCCAGTTCCGCATCCGGCGCCTCGACGATGGCGCCGCGGGCGCGGTAATGGGGGTCGCCGAATATGTCAGCGATGCTGAAGATGCGCGTCGCCGGCACGCCCGCCTCCGCCAGCACGCGTTCCAGGTGCGCCAGCGCATGCGCCCCGGTCCAGCGGGCGACCAGGTCGTCCAGCGACTTGTGGTTCCCGGAGCGCACCGTCGCGCTCCGAAAGCGTGGATCGTCGGCAAGATCCGGTTGCCCCATCGCCTGTGCGAGGCGGCGGAACACCGCATCCCCCATCGCGGTGACATGGATGAACTGGCGGTCGCCGGTCGGGTACAGGTTGTTCGGCGTGCTCTCTGGCAGGCGCGAGCCGCTGCGGTTGGCGACATGGCCCAGTTTCTGGAACGCCGGAATCCACGGCTCCATGAAGCTGAACGCGCACTCGTACAGCGCCGCGTCGATGCACTGGCCGCGCCCGGTCTTCTGGCGCGCCAGCAGCGCGAGCGCGGCGCCGAACGCGCCGTACAGGCCGGTGATGTAGTCGGTCATCGACACCGCGACGCGCGAGGGCGGCCGGTCCTCGTCGCCAGTGAGGTGGCGCAGGCCGCTCACCGCCTCGCTAATGACGCCGTAGCCGGCGCGCTGGCTGTAGGGCCCGTCCTGGCCAAAGCCGCTGATGCGCACCATCACCAGGCGCGGGTTGCGCTCCGAGAGCTGCTCGTAGCCCAGGCCCCACTTCTCCAGGCCGCCGGGGCGGAAGTTCTCCACCACCACGTCGCAGCGCGCAGCGAGCTCGGCGGCGATCCTCTGGCCCTGCGGGCGGCGCAGGTCGACGCCGATCATCGCCTTGTTGCGGAAAATGCTGGCGGCGTAGAGCGACACCTCGTGGTAGCGCTTGCCCATGGTGCGCACCGGGTCGCCTTCCGCGGTTTCGATCTTGATCACCTCGGCGCCGAAGTCGGCCAGCAGGCGGCCGCAGAACGGCCCGGCCACGGTCGAGCCCATTTCCAGCACCCGATAGCCCGCGAGCGGCCCCGCCGGGGCGGCCTCGACCGCCAAGTGGCCCTCTGCGCTCAAAGCACGTACTTCTGGTAGCGCTCGAGGAAGGCGCGCGCGCTGCGCATATTCGCGCGCCGCAGCCGCTCGGCTTGGTCGGCGTCGCCGCGCCGCATGGCTTCCAGCACCGCGATGTGCTCGCGCAAGCCCGTGTCGGCGCGCCCGGGCAGGATCAGGATGCGGCGGATCAGCACCTGCGTCTTCTCGAAAATGCTGTCCAGCATCTCCGCCAGCAGCGGATTGGCCGCCGCCTCGATGGTGCGGCGGCGGAAGCGCTCGTAGCCGGCCGTGTAGGCGTCCAGGTCGCCCTGCCTGAGCAGTTCCTGCATCGGGCCCTTGAATTCGTCCAGCAGGTCCTGCCAGGAAACCGGGGGCCTTTTCTGGGTCGCCAGGCGCACGCACAGCCCCTCCAGCACTTCGCGCAGGTCGTAGATGGCGAACACCTGCGCCAGGTCCAGCCGGGTCACCACCGCGCCGCGGTTGGGTATCCGTTCCACCAGTCCGCGCTGCTCCAGCGCGAACAGCGCCTGGCGGATGCGTGCGCGCGGCACGCCGAACTCGGCCGCCAGTTCCTGCTCGCGCAGCTTAGCCCCGGGCGGGATCTCCTGCGCGGCGATGCGCGCGCGCAGGGTCTGCAGCAGGTCGCTCGACTGGCGCGCGCGTTTTCCGGCACCGTCGCGCCTTGGGGCGCGGGGGCGGCGGGGCAGCGCGGTGATCTTGCTCGCCATGACCGGGACTCGAGCGGCCATTGTAGGTATTGGGCAGCTTTTTAGGCAACAATAACGTCAACAATTTTGTTGCATCGCGGCAGGACACGACTGCCGCGCCCGTCCGGTCGGTGAACCGCTCGCCCCGAGGACTAACCGGCCAGCGCGAGCAGCAGCGCGTTGCTGCGCTTGACGAACCCGGCCGGGTCTTCCAGCTGCCCGCCCTCGGCGAGCAGCGCCTGCTCGAAGAGCAATCCGGCCCATTCAGGGAACGCCGGGTCCTCGGGCTTCAGGCGCTTCACCAGCGCGTGGCCAGGGTTGACCTCCAGGATCGGCTGCGAAGGCGGCGCGTCGCGCCCGGCGGCCTTGAGGATGCGCGCCAGGTTCCCGCCCATG
>VGIA01000087.1 GCA_016868105.1 Betaproteobacteria bacterium
GCCGCGCGAAGTCTGCCGCTTCGAGCGCCGACTTCGGCCTCACCACGAGGGTGGATTTGTCCGCATCGAGGCTGTACTCCACCATCAGGTCCTCCTGCGTGCGCCGCCGCTTACGGCTTGACGGATTTCACCACGCCTGCCGTGAGCCGCGGAAGGCTTGCAGCGTCCAGCTTAACACCGAGTTCGGCGTGCCCGCCGCCGCCCACACTTCCCCCGGGCCGGGCAGGTCCTCGTCGATGATCGAGCAGCCGACCGCGGCGGCGGCGGGCGACGAGGCGCTGCGCGCGACGTGCTGCCCAAGCCCGCCTGGCTCGCGGGGATGGCGGCGCGCGGCGTGCCGCGCATGAAGAACCCGGAAGGCATGCTCACCCAGGCGCAGACTCGCCCGGCCGCGCGCTGCCCCGCTGCGCGCCCCTAGTCTGAGAGATGTCGGAGAACCAGCGGCTTGAAGGCGGTGGCCTGCACTGCGCCGGCGGGCAGGAGGTCGGCGCGCGAACTGATGACGAGCGGGCCGTGCGCCGGGTCGTCGGTGAGGCGCCCGTGCGAGCCCTTCACCAGGCGCGTGGCCTCGAGCGAAACGACGTCCATCAGCGTGCGCAGGCCGAGCTTCCTCTTGGCGAGGCGCCAGGCGCTCGCCAGCTTGGGCGCCGCGATCTCGGGGTCGAAGAACAGCTCTACCGGGTCGTAGCCGGGCTTGCGGTGGATGTCCACGGTGCGCGCGAAATCGGGCGCGCGAGCCTCCTCCAGCCAGTAGTAGTAGCTGAACCAGCGGTCCGCCTTCGAGATCGCGACGAGCTCGCCGCAGCGCTCGTGCTCGAGCCCCATCTCGCGCCTGCCCGCCCCGTCCAGCACGCGCTCCACGCCGTCCAGCTTCTCGAGCAGCGCGCGCACATCGTGGATGCGGGCGCGGTCGTTCACGTAGACGTGCGCGACCTGGTGGTCGGCCACCGCGAAGGCGGCGCTCGCCCCCGGATCGAGGATCTCGCGTCCGTGCTCCTCGGGGCGCACGGCGATGAGGCCCGCCTGCCTCAGCGCGCGGTTGATGTGCACGGCGTCCGTCACCGGCGTGATGCCGTATTCGGACACCACGACCACTTCGCGGCCGCTCGCTTGCGCGTAGTCGATCAGCTTTCCGCACACCGCGTCCAGCTCGCGCAGATCCTGCTGCAGGCGTGGATGCGCGAGATCGGGGCCGAGTCGCTGCAGGTTGTAGTCGAGGTGCGGCAGGTAGGCGAGGGCGAGCGTCGGGTTGCGGGTCTGCATGACGTGCAGCGTCGCCTGGGCGATCCACTCGGTCGAGCTGATGTCGGTGAGCGGGCCCCAGAACTTGAACAGCGGGAACGTCCCGAGCTTTGCGTCCAGCTCGTCGTGGAGCTGATAGGGATGCGCGTAGTGGTCGGGGATCTTGCGTCCGTCCGCCGGGTACATCGGGCGCGGGGTCGCGCTCCAGTCCGCGCTCGAATACATGTTGTACCACCAGAACATCTTGGCGCAGGTGAAGCCCGGGTCGCGCTTTTTGGCCGCTTCCCAGATCTTCTCGCCGGCCACCAGGCGGTTGGACTGGCGCCAGAGCCAGATTTCTGACAAATCCCTGAAGTACCAGCCGTTGGCGACGATGCCGTGGCCGCTTGGCGCCAGGCCCGTGACGAGCGTGGATTGCACCGTGCAAGTGACGGCGGGCGTCACGGTGGTGAGCGGCCGCAGGCCGCCGCGCGCGGCAAGGCGCTTGAGGTTCGGCGTGTGCTCGCCGACGAGCGCGGGTGAAAGGCCGACCGCAAGGACCACCAGGACCGGATGCATGCGGCTAGAATAGCAGCCTCCATGGAGGTGCCATGAGCGACGCGGCGAGGAAACTTCTGCGCGAATGGCTGCAGCGCCAGCTGGGTCCCGAGCGCGGCGCCTGGCTCGATGCGCAGGCCGCGGCGCTCGCGAAGGACGCATCCGACGCCGCGCTCGAAATTGCGCTCGGCATGGTGCCGCGCAAGCTCGGCAAGGACCCGCTCTCCCTCAGCGACGCCGATTGCAGCGCGGCGGACGGGGCGATCCCGGGCTGGGACCCGCGCCACTGGAGCGTCACCGATGCCGCGCGCATCTATCTGCTGGGCGGGCCGCTCGCCGGCGGCAAGCCCTTCGCCGAGCGCTTTCGCGCCCTGTGCCGCACCGCGGAGGTCGCCGAGCTGACGACGCTATACAGGGGCTTGCCGCTCTACCCGGACCCCGCCTCGCTCGAAGACCAGGTGGGCGAGGGCCTGCGCAGCAACATGCGCGGCGTGTTCGAGGCGATCACGCACCGCAATCCCTATCCCAAGGCACATTTCGACCTGCACCGCTGGAACCACATGGTGCTCAAGGCCCTGTTCATCGGCAGCCCGCTCGCGCCGATCCAGGGGCTGGACGAGCGCGCCAACCCCGAGCTCGCGCGCATCATGTGCGAGTTCGCGCACGAGCGCTGGGCGGCGGGCCGCCCGGTGCCTTACGAGATCTGGCGTTGCGTCGGGCCGTTCGCCGAGGGCGGCGCGATCGACGACCTGGCGCGCGTGCTCTCGAGCGGCGAGGGCGTGGAGCGGCGCGCCGCGGCGCTCGCGCTCGCCGCGAGCCCCGACCGGCGCGCGGCCAAGCTGCTCGCGGAAGTGCCGGCGCTCGCCGCCGACATCTCCGGGAAGCAGCTCACCTGGGCGAGCGTGCAGTAGAATAGGCCGACACCGGAGGGGAACCCGCCATGATGCTCATCGACCCGCACGCGCACATGATCTCGCGCACCACCGACGACTACGAGGCGATGGCGGCGAACGGCGTGGTGGCCGTGATCGAGCCGGCGTTCTGGCTCGGCCAGCCGCGCACCAGCGTGGGCTCCTATCTCGATTACCTCTCCGCCATCGTGGGCTTCGAGCGCTTCCGCGCGAGCCAGTTCGGCATCCGCCACTACTGCACCATCGGCCTGAATTCCAAGGAAGCGAACAACGAGCAGCTCGCCGAGGGCGTGATGGAGCTGATCCCGCGCTTCGCGCTCAAGGAAGGCGTGGTGGCGATCGGCGAGATCGGCTACGACGAGCAGACCGCGCTCGAGGACAAGTACTACCGGCTGCAGCTCGAGCTGGCCAAGAGGCTCGAGCTGCCGGTGATGATCCACACCCCGCACCGCGACAAGAAGCGCGGCACCTCGCGCTCGATGGACGTCTGCGACGAGCACGGCCTGGATCCGAGCAAGGTGGTCGTGGACCACAACAACGAGGAGACGGTGCGCGAGACGCTCGATCGCGGCTACTGGGCGGCGTTCTCCATCTACCCCAGCACCAAGATGGGCAATTCGCGCATGGTGGAGATCCTGCGGCAGTACGGTGCGAAACAGGTGATCGTGGACTCGGCCTGCGACTGGGGCATCTCGGAGCCCCTCGGCGTCGCGAAGACAGCCAAGCTTGCGCTGCAGCAAGGAATCCCGGAGCCCGAAGTGCGCCTGGCCTGCTACCAGAACGCGCTCGCGGCCTACGGCCAGAGCGGCCAGATGAAGGAAGAGGACTGGCTCAGTCCGGTCGCCATCGACCAGCGCGCTGTCTATGAAGGCAATTCCATCCTGCGCGGCGGGCGCGAGCCCAAGGTCGAGCAGCACAAGAGCCGCCGCACGATGGACGACCTGATCATCCAGTAGTGCGCCGCAGCATCCGCGCTGCGGTTTGTGCAATGCAGCACCCGAGTTTCATTTTCGTCAGCCTGGCGCGAAACACGCTGCTGGGATGCGTTCCCACAATGTGGCCATTCGTGCCGCAGAGGCATACACTAAGCCTCCCTGCAGGTCAGGGGAGGTGGCGAGCGCAAGGGAGTTTGCGCTCGCCCGGCGCACGAACGCTGGCCCGGCGGTGCGCGCGGCTAGGGGCCACTCACATTAGGGGAGATGGACAATGAACATCAAGCAAGCAGGAGGGGCGCTTTCGGTCGCGGTGGTGCTTGCCACCGCCAGCGGCGCGGCGCTCTCGCAGGTGAAGATCCGGCTCGAGCCGCTGGTCACGGCGATCAACACGCCGCTGGCGATGGTTCAGCCGCCGAGCGACAACCGCATGTTCGTCATCGAGCAGAACGGCCGCGTCAGGATCCTCGAGGGCGGCAAGCTCCGCCCGACGCCGTTCCTCGACATCCGCAGCAAGATCCCGGCGCTGCACCACGATTTCGACGAGCGCGGCCTGCTGGGCATCGCCTTCCATCCGGACTTCAAGAAGAACGGCAAGCTCTACGTCGCCTACAGCGCGCACCTCGACTACCAGTCCGACCTCGGGCAGATGCTGTGGTACTCGCACAGCAACGTGGTCGAGGAGTACACGGTGTCCAGGGGCGACCCGAACGCCGCGGACCCGAGTTCGGCGCGGCGCATCATGAGCACGCCCTGGCCGCAGTTCAACCACAACGGCCACTGGATCGGTTTCGGCAAGGACGGCATGCTCTACGTCTCGATGGGCGACGGCGGCTACGCCAACGACTGGGGCATCGGCCACAACCCGGCGATCGGCAACGGCCAGGACATGACCACGGTGCACGGCAAGATCCTGCGCATCGACGTCAACACGCGCACCGGCGACAAGGCCTACGGCATCCCGGCCGACAACCCCTTCGTCAGCGACAAGAAAGTCAAGCCCGAGATCTGGGCCTCCGGCATGCGCAACCCGTGGCGCTGCTCGTTCGACACGGCGGGCGGCGACCTGTTCTGCGGCGACGTGCAGCAGAACAGCTACGAGGAGGTGAGCATCGTCGGCAAGGGTCAGAACCTCGGCTGGCGCCGGATGGAGGCGAACCACTGCTTTGACTACCTCAAGCCCGACGATCATCCGGCCAACTGCGACAAGGCCGGCCTGACGCCGCCGATCCTGCAGTACAACAACTGCACGGCAAAGCCCCAGGGCTGCAAGGGAATCTCGGTGACCGGCGGCTACGTCTACCAGGGCAAGCACGCGGAGTGGAAGGGCAAGTACATCTTCGGCGACTGGAGCAAGTCCTTCGCCGAGATGGACGGCCAGATCTTCTTCGCCACCAAGGGCTCCGACGGCAAGTGGACCATGGAGCATGCGGAAGTGACCAACCGCAAGGGCAAGCTGCCCTACATCCTGGCGTTCGCGCAGGACCGCAGCGGCGAGGTGTACGCGCTGACCTCGATCACCACCGGCCCGAACGGCTCGTTGGACACGATCTACCGGATCGTTCCTTCGAAATAGGCGGCCGCAGAACCGCCGCCGCCGCGCGCGCCTGCGCGGTGGCGGCGCTTTTTTCCGGTGTAGCATCTCGATCATGAGGAAGCCAGGCCCGCAGTTGCGGCTCGCCGCGCTGCTCTGTGTGCTGGCGCCGCTGTCGGCGCCCGCGCAGGAGCAAAAGGCCGTCACGGAGCCGGTCCCGGTCTTCGACAAGTCCTTCCTGTCGAGCAGGAAGAACACCGCCGCCGGCAAGGAAGTGTGGGACAGCCAGTGCCGCCACTGCCACGGGGCGGCCGCCTATCCCGGCAAGGCCCCCAAGCTCAATCCGGGCGCCCTGACCCCGGACTTCATCTATGAGCGCGTCACCTACGGCTTTGGCAAGATGCCGGGATGGAAGGACGTGTTTTCGATCGATCAGCGCAAGAGCGTCGTTGCCTACATCAAGAGCAACGGTTTTTCGCCCTAGGCCTTGACCTTGCGCAGCATGACGTCGGCGAGGACCACCAGCAGCACGGCGAGGCCGATCATCACGCCCAGGCCCTCGCGCACCGTTTCCTCGTTGCCGATCATGGCGCCCAGGCTCTCGCGCGCCACGCCCTGCGCCCACCACGCTTCGCGCAGCCAGAAGCCGGGCACGGCGGGCCAGTGGAACACCGTGGCGCCCACGCCTGCGGCAACCGTGACCCAGAGCAGCCGTTCCGCGGCGAGCGAGCGCAGCCGGCCCGGCTGGAACGCGGCGACGAAGGCCCATGCGGCAGGGATCAGGTAGATGACGATCCACAGCAGCGCGTCGGGATCGTTGTACTGCACGGCCGCGAACGCCGTCATCAGCAGGCCGAGCACGATGTGCAGGTAGCGCATAGGCGCCATTCTAGTACAGGAATCCGCCCATGAGCCCCGACGCTCGCGCCGCGCAGCCGCGCACCGCCACGCACTGGCAGCGCTTCTCGGTGCCCTACGAGTTCCCGGTGGTGTTCACCGAGGGCGTGTTCGACGCGGACAACCCCGCGCTGCGCGAGGTGCTGGCGCGCCTTGAGCCCGCCAAGCGCCACCGGGCGGTGTTCTTCGTGGACGACGGCCTGAAGGCTGGGCACGCCGCGCTGCCCGAGCAGATCGCGCGCTACGCCGAGCGCCACCGCGACGCGCTCGAGCTCCCCTGCCCGCCGGTGCTGGTGCCCGGCGGCGAGAAGATCAAGGCCGAGCTGCACTTCGTGGAGAGCATCCAGCAAACGCTCTTCGATCTGCACATCGACCGGCACTCGTACGTGGTCGCGGTGGGCGGCGGCGCGGTGCTCGACGCCGTGGGCCTGGTGGCGGCGACCACGCACCGCGGCGTTCGCCACGTGCGCATCCCCACCACGGTACTGGCGCAGAACGACTCAGGCGTGGGCGTGAAGAACGGCGTCAACCTGCAGGGAGTGAAGAACTTCGTCGGCACCTTCGCGCCGCCCTTTGCGGTGATCAACGACTACGCCTTCATCGCCACGCTGCCCGAGCGCGACAAGATCGCCGGCATGGCCGAGGCGGTGAAGGTGGCGCTCATTCGGGATGCCGAGTTCTTCGCCTGGATCGAGCGCAACATGGACGGCCTCGCCACCTTCGAGCGCCAGGCGATGGCGACCATGATCCGGCGCTGCGCCGGGCTGCACATGCGGCAGATCGGCCTGGGCGGCGACCCCTTCGAGACCGGCAGCGCGCGGCCGCTCGACTACGGCCACTGGTCGGCGCACAAGCTCGAGAGCCTCACGCGCCACCACCTGCGCCACGGCGAGGCGGTGGCGATCGGCATGGCGCTCGATGCGCGCTACTCGGTGCTCGCCGGGCTGCTCGCGCCGGGCGAGGACGAGCGCATCTGCGCACTGCTGGAGTACCTGGGGTTCAGCCTCTGGCACCCGGCGCTCGGCAAGACCGGTGCCAACGGAGAGTGGACCATCCTCGAAGGACTGCGCGAGTTCCAGGAGCACCTGGGCGGGGAGCTCACCATCACGCTGCTCGGCGGCATCGGCACGGGCGTCGAAGTGCACGCCATCGACCGCGAGTGCATGCGCGCGGCGATGGCGTGGCTCAAGGACCGCGCGAGCGCCTGATGCCGCGCGACGCGACCGAGGCCTGATGCATCTCGGCGCGACGTCGGGCACGGGGCGCGACCTCGGGCACCTCACCTACTGCAGCAACATCCACGCCGGCGAGTCGCTCGCCGAGGTGATGGCGAGCCTCGCGCGCCACCTGCCCGCGATTAAGGCGCAAGTCGCGCCCGACCGGCCCTTCGGCGTCGGATTGCGCCTGGGCGCCGCGGCCGCTGCGGGCCTTGCCGAGCCAAGCGCGCTCGCGCAGCTCAAGCGCTTCCTCGCCGACGGCGGCTACTACGTCTTCACGCTCAACGGCTTTCCCTACGGCGCGTTCCACGGCCGCGCGGTGAAGCAGGACGCCTACAAGCCGGACTGGAGCGACCCGGCGCGCCTTGCCTACACCAACCGGCTGGCCGACATCCTGAGCGAGCTGCTGCCCGCAGGCGAGGAAGGCAGCGTGAGCACCGTGCCCTGCACCTTCAAGCCCTGGGCGGCGGGGCGGCTGGAAACGATCACGGAGCATCTCCTGCGCCACGTGGCGCACCTGGTCGGCATCGCCGCGCGCACCGGCCAGGCGATCTCGCTCGCGCTCGAGCCGGAGCCGTGCTGCTACCTCGAGACGATCGAGGAGACCGTCGCCTTCTTCAAGGAGCGCATGTTCGCGCGCGAAGCGGTCGCGCGCCTAGCCGCGCTCACTGGCCTTTCGACCCCGCTCGCCGAGGCGGCGCTGCGCCGGCACATCGGCGTGTGTTACGACGTCTGCCACGCCGCGGTGGAGTTCGAGGACCCGAGGGACAGCATCGCACGGCTGCGCGCCGAAGGCATCCTCATCGGCAAGCTGCAGCTCAGCTCCGCGCTGCGCATCGCGGCGCTCGACGCGGCGAGCGCGCGCCAGCTCTCGGCCTTCGCCGAGCCGGTATACCTGCACCAGGCGGTGCAGAAGTTCGACGGCGCGCTGGTGCGCTACGCGGACCTGCCGCAGGCGCTCGACGCCGGCGGCGCGCCCGCGGGCGCGGAGCTGCGCGTGCACTTCCATGTGCCGGTGTTCCTCGAGAAGATGGAGCACTTCGGCACCACGCAGGCTTTCCTCGCGCAAGTCCTCGCGCAGCACCGCGCCGAGCCGGTGAGCCGGCACCTCGAGGTCGAGACCTATACCTGGGACGTGCTGCCCGCGGCCTATCGCACCGCCGATCTGTCCGCGGCGATCGCGCGCGAGATCGACTGGGTGAAGGCGCAGTTGCTCGCGCCGCTGCGCGCGGCCGCGTGAGCCGCCGACAGGCGCCCCGGTGAAGCTGCGTACCGCGCTCAGGCTCGGCCGCGTCTCCAACCTGCCGACGGTGTGGACCAACGTGCTCTCAGGCAGCGTGCTTGCGGGCGCCGGTGCCATCGGCGCGGAGTTCGCGGTGATGCTCGCTGCCTTCTCGCTGTTCTACACCGGCGGCATGTTCCTCAACGACGCCTTCGACGCGGCCTTTGACGCCGCGCAGCGCCCCGAGCGTCCGATCCCCTCGGGCGAAGTGGGCCGCGGCGAGGTCTACCGCTGGGGCTACGGCATGATGGCGGCGGGCATCGCGCTGCTCGCCGTGGTGGGCCTTGGCATGGGCGCGCGCACCGGGCTGCTGCCCGCGGTCGCCGGCCTCATGCTCGCGGCGACCATCACCTATTACGACTGGCGGCACAAGGGCAACGTCTTCAGCCCGGTGGTGATGGGGCTGTGCCGCGTGCTGGTGTACGTGGGCGCGGGTCTGTGCATCACGCGCGCGCTGCCCGATGCGCTCTGGATCGGCGCGGCGCTGATGCTCTGCTACCTGATCGGCCTCACCTACATCGCCAAGCAGGAGAACCTCGGCAAGGTGGAAAGCCTCTGGCCGCTCGCGTTCCTCGCGGTGCCGGTCGCCTGGGGCGCCTGGCGCGCGCTCGCGCAGCCCGTGACGGGAGCCTTCTGGCTGCTGTTCAGCGCCTGGATGCTGGTGGCGCTCTGGTACTTGCGCCGGCGCGCCAAGGGCGACATCCCGCGCGCGGTGGTGAGCCTGATCGCCGGCATCTCGCTGCTCGATGCGCTGCTCATCGCGGGCGCCGGCTCGCTCGCGCTTGCCGTGCTCGCGCTCGCCGGCTTCGGCGTGACGCTCTTCTTCCAGCGCTACATCAGCGGAACCTGAACGAGCAGGGGGCGCCCGGCGGCGCCGCTTGCGCCCTCCGGGGGGCTGCAGCCTCGTGCGCGCGACCCTCGGCGCGCCGCCGTGCGCCTTGGCGAGCGCCGCGGCCGCTTCTCCGGCCCGCCTGGAGAGCTCGAGGAGGGGCGCCGTGCCGGCCTTCAGGGCAGGAACCGCAGCGCGCCCCGAGCAGGAGCCGGATCAATTCCCGCGGGTGGCACCGCCGTCGGGCAGGAAACGCACCCCGAACAGCTCGGCGGCCTGCTCACGCGTGTAGTAGCCCCGTGCCACGTCCCGGGCCACCTTGGCGGGATCGCGCCGGCCCGGGTCGCCATAGCCCCCGCCGCCCGGAGTCGAGACGCGGATCACGTCGCCGGGACGCATCTCGATGTCCTGGTCCTTCGACAGGTGGGGCGGGCGGTAGGTGCCGCCGTTGCTCTCGATCGTCACGCGATTGACGCCGCCGTTCGAGCCGCCGAGCGCCCCCAACGGCCCGCTGCGCCCATGGTCCATCACCATCGAGGCGCGCGCCTCGCCGCGCCGCAGCCGGATGGCGTAGCTCACGCCGAAGCCGCCGCGCGCCTCGCCCGCTCCGCCAGAGCCTTCGTGGATCGCGAATTCCTCGAACAGCACCGGGTAGTACTGCTCCATCACCTCGACCGGCGGCATCTTCGAGATGCCGATCGTGGAGCAGCCGTTGGAGATGCCGTCCGAGACGGCGCTGCCGCCGTAGCCGCCTCCGGTAAAGAGATACATCACGTAGGAGCGGCCGCGCCTGGGGTCGGTGCCGCCGACGGCGAGATTGCCCGAGGTTCCCGCCGGCGCGGCGAACAGGTCCTGCGGAATCGCCTGCGTGAGGGCGTTGAACACCGCCTCGGCGATGCGCTGACTGACTTCGGCGGCGCAGCCCGAGACCGGGCGCGGATACTTGGCATAGAGGAACGTCCCCTCGGGCTCCGCGATCCGCAGCGGCTCGAAGGTGCCGGCATTGATCGGCACGTCGGGAAACACGTGCTTGACCGCGAGATACACCGACGAGAA
>VGIA01000088.1 GCA_016868105.1 Betaproteobacteria bacterium
CGGGCAGCGTGTAGGCCGCGAGGGTGGCGAGGGTCTGCGTGGCCAGCGTGGCGAGCAGCGGCCAGAGGGGGAGGGAGGTTGGCGTCACGCGCCGACTTACGCGACAGGGCAAGTGGCGGAAGAGGCAGGAGTCGAACCCACCAGGGACGCGAAGCGCCCCTCCATGGCTTTGAAGGCCACGCGCCCCACCGGGGACGTTTCTCTTCCTTGTTCGGTTCTCATACCGGCGCCCGCATCCGTCGCAGGTCGCCGGTGCGGCGGGTGTAGCCGGCCTGGTCAAGGTACTCGAGCACTTCGATCGTCAGGTTGCGTCCCAGCGCCGAACGGTCGCGATACTCACGCGCCGGGAAGCCCTCCGGATGCGCCGCCGAGAGCTCTGCCGCAAGCGCAACCAGCTTGCCGATGGTCCCGGGCAGGAAATAGCGGTTCGCGGCGACGCGGTGCACGCGGCCGGCGCGCGCGGCGCGGTTGAGGAAATCGCTCACCGCTTTCGGTTCCATGGACAGCAGGGCCGAGAGCTCATGGACCCGCGGCGCCCGCAACCCTTCGCCGGGCAGCAGCGGCGCGAAGCGCTGCCACAGCGTCTCGTCCTCGCGCGACAGCAGCGGCACGTGGTCGGGCCGGCGCAGGCAGGGGCCGTCGCGCGCGAGCCTGCCCTGCTCGAGGAGCGCATCGACGACCCCCGCCAGGGGCGCGCCGGCCTCCGCCGGTTTCGGGCCGACCGCCTCCGGATGCGCGCGATGCCAATCGGAGACGGCGCTCTCCAGCGCCTGGCATTGCGCGTCCCAGGCCGCCTTGCGCATGAGGTGGCGCGCGCCGCGCTGCTGGAACGCAACCAGGCTTCGCGCTTGCTCGAAGCGGCGCAGTTCTGCTTCCGGAAGGTGATAGGCGGCGGCGAACCACGCGGCGTCCACCATGCGCGCTCCGGCCTCGAGCAGCGCGTCGAATGCATCCTCGGGGCCTCGTCCGGCGAGCGCTGCGAGCACGGCCAGACGCTGCGGCTTCGCCGCGCCGCGCGCCGGCGGTGCCGGGTCGAGCACCGTGGCCGAGGCGACCAGCGTCCGGCTGCCCGAATCGCGCAGCAGCAGGCGATCGCCGGCGAGCGCACAGACATCCGTGGCGAAGGCAAGACGCGCAAAGGGGCCAAACCTGCGCAGCTTCGCGGCGTGCTGCGCGGTGCCGAGCTGGACGGTGACCGCGCCCTCCTTCATCTTCGCGCCGGGGATCGAGTCCAGCGTGACATCCAGCAGGCGCGACAGCGGCGCGGGCGCCGCATCCAGCACGGTGTCGCCGCGCTCCGCATCGCCGCGCGCAAGCCCGTGCAGCGCGAGCGCGCAGCGCTGGCCGGCCAGTGCGCGCCAGGCCTCGCCGCTGTCGGCGCGCAGGCTGCGCACGCGGGCCCGCAGGCCGCGCGGCAACAACCGGATCTCGTCGCCGGCGGCAATGGCGCCGGAGAGCACGGTGCCGGTGACCGTGAGGCCCAGGCCGTCGATGACGAAGGCGCGGTCCACGTGCATGCGCAAGCGCTGCATCGACCGGCGCGGCGCGACGCCGGCGGCGATGGCCTCCAGCCGCGCACGCAGCTCGGGCATGCCCTCGCCCGTGATGGGCGACAACGGCAGGATCTCGGCGCCCGCGAAGCGCGTCTGCGCCAGCACCGCCGCTATCTCCCGCGCCGCTTCTGCCGCGCGCCCGGGCGTGACGCGGTCCACCTTGCTCATCACGGCGAGGAGCGCGGGCGCGCCCAGGCGCTCCAGGATCTGCAGGTGCTCCCGCGTCTGCGGCATCGGGCCATCGTCGGCGGCCACCACCAGCAGCGCAAGGTCGATGCCCTGAACCCCGGCGGTCATGTTGCGCACGAAGCGCTCGTGGCCCGGCACATCGATGAAGGCGATGCGCGCGCCGTTCGCGGCGGGAAGATAAGCGAAACCCAGGTCGATGGACATGCCGCGGCGCTTCTCCTCCGGCAGCCGGTCGGTGTCCTCGCCGGTGAGCGCGCGCACCAGCGACGTTTTGCCGTGGTCTACATGTCCCGCGGTTGCGACGATCATGCGAGGGACCGGCCGCAGAGGTTGGCGGCGAAGCCCTCCTCGTCCTCCAGGCAGCGCAGGTCCAGCCACACCGCGTCCTCGTGGATGCGTGCGATCACCGGCACCGGCAATGCGCGCAGCGCCTTCGCGATCGCCGCCGGCCGGACTTGCGAGGAGGCGATGCGCAGCGCCGCGCTGGGCAGGCGGTCCACCGGCAGCGAGCCGCTGCCGACCTGGCTTGCGCAGGGCGCGACGGTAACCTTCGCCAACCTGCCGCACCAGTCCTGCAACACGGGGCGCATGCGCTCGGCGGCGGCCGTGATGCCGGCGGTGGTGCGCGTCAGCTGCCGCAGCGCGGGCAGGCGTTCGGCCAGGCGTTCCGGGTCCAGGTACAGGCGCAGCACCGCTTCCAGCGCCGCGATGCGGCCCTTGTCCAGGCGCAGCGCGCGTTTCATCGGGCTCTTGCGCAGGCGCTCGACCAGTCCGCGCTTGCCCACCACCAGCCCCGCCTGCGGTCCGCCCAGCAGCTTGTCGCCGCTGAAGGTGACCAGATCCGCGCCCGCGGCGAGCGCCTGCATCGGTGTGGGTTCCGCGGGCAGTCCCCAGCGCGCGAGGTCCACCAGGCTGCCGCTGCCCAGGTCGGTGACGAAGGGCAGTGCCTTGGCGTGCGCCAGTTGCGCGAGTTCTGGCTCTGCCACCCCGGCGGTGAAGCCGACCACGGCGTAGTTGCTGGTGTGCACCTTCAGGATCGCGGCGGTCTTCGGACCGATCGACTTTTCATAGTCGCGCAGGTGGGTGCGATTGGTGGTGCCCACCTCGCGCAGGCTGCAGCCGGCGGCCTCGATGATCTCTGGGATGCGGAACGAGCCGCCGATTTCCACCAGCTCGCCACGCGATACCGGAACTTCCCTGCCGGCGGCGAGGGCGTTGAGCGCAAGGAGCACCGCGGCTGCGTTGTTGTTCACCACTGCGGCGGCCTCGGCGCCGGTGATGCGGCACAGCAGTGCTTCGAGGTGATCGTCCCGCTCGCCGCGCTCACCAATCTCGAGGTCGTACTCCAGGTTCGCGGGCCCGGCCTGGACCCGGGCGCAGGCCTCGATCGCCTCGCGCGGCAGGAGCGCCCGGCCCAGGTTGGTGTGCAGCACGGTGCCGGTGAGGTTGAAAACCGGACGCAGCGACGGTTGCGCGGCGAGTTCGAGGCGCGAGAGCAGGGCGGCGACGATGGCCTCCTCGTCCAGCGCGGCGCCGGCCCCGCCCTTCAAGGCGGCGCGGCGCTCGGCCAGCTCGGCGCGCAGCTCCGCCACCACAAGCTCGCGGCCGTGGCGTCCGATGGCGGAGGCGAGGCGGGAGTCCTGCAGGATCCGGTCGACCGACGGGATGGCCGCAAGGCGCATCTGCCTATCCTACCGCTGGGCTGGAGTATTCTCCGCAACTGGTTCACAGCAGCAAAAAGGCATCCATGTCCGCCCAACTCGCCCCGCAACCGGCGCCCACCCAGGTCCCCGAAGGCACCGACCTCATCGAGTGGTACTACGAGAAGGGTTTCTCCGACGGCCTGCCGGTGGTCCCGCCCACGCCGGAAAAGCTGGCGGCCATGCTCGCCGCCCTGGGCGGGGAGCCGCAGAAGGTGGAGTGCCGCGTGCCGCCGCGCTGGGGCGTGCTGACGCGCGAGGTGCTCGCCGTGAACCTGGTGATGGCCGGCTGCAAGCCGGCGTACGCGCCGGTGGTGCGCGCGGCGATGCTGGCGCTCACCGAGACCGCGTTCAACCTGAACGGCGTGCAGGCCACCACCCACATGTGCTCGCCGCTGCTGGTGGTGAACGGCCCGATCGCGAAGACGATCGGCATGAACGGCGGCTGCAACGCCTTCGGCTCGGGCAACCGCGCCAACGCCACCATCGGCCGCGCCATCCGCCTCGTCCTGCTCAACGTCGGCGGCGGCTGGCCGGGCGACCTGGACAAGTCGACGCTCGGCAACCCCACCAAGTACACCTATGCGGTGTGCGAAAACGACGCCAGCCCGTTCCCGCCCTACCACGTGGAGAAGGGCTTCGCCGCCGGGGATTCCACGCTGTTCGTGATGGCGGCCGAGGCGCCGCACAGCGTCACCAACCACGTCGCCAACGACCCGCAGGGCATCCTGGACAGCATCTGCTCGGCGATGAGCACCTTCGCCCACAACAACGCCGTCTCCGGCGGCCACTGCGCCGTGGTGCTGGGGCCCGAGCACGCCGCCACCATCGCCAAGCACGGCTGGAAGCGCAACGACATCAAGTCCTACCTGTGGATGTACTCGGGCAACAAGTTCCGGGAACTGGCCTTCGAGCACCGCTACGGCAAGGTGTACAACCGCTCGCTCCCGGTCTGGTACCGGCGCGACCTGGATTCGCACATCCCGGCGGTGCCTTCGGCGGAGAACATCCACCTGTTCGTGATCGGCGGCGAGGCCGGGCGCTTCTCGGCCTTCATTCCCGGCTGGGGCCACATGACCTCGCCGGTGCTGCGCGAGATCGGCGGCGGCGGACCGAAGGACGCCGGCCCGCGCTGCGTGGATGGAACCTGTTACCTGTGAAAGGAGATAACTGCATGCCGCAAACCTACGATCCCCGGGGCGTGGTGCGGGCCGACGCGCGCGCGCTGGCCAGGCGCGTCGGAACCCTGGAGGGGCTGCGCGTCGGGATCCTCGACAACACCAAGTGGAACGCCAACAAGCTGCTGCGCGCGGTGCGCGACCAGCTGCAGTCGGAGCACCAGCTCGCGGCGGTCAACTACTACCGCAAGGAGAGCTTCTCGCGCTTCGCCGATCCGGCGCTCATCGACCGGATCCGGGCCCAGAACGACGTCGTCTTCACCGCCATCGGCGATTGAGGTTCCTGCACATCGTGCTGTATGCATGATGGCTTCAGCCTCGAATCGCTCGGCGTCCCGACCGCGGTGATCGTCACCTCCACCTTCGTGCACGAGGCGAAGGTGCAGCGCGCGGCGCTCGGCATGGAAGGCCTCGCCCCGGTGGTGATCGAGCACCCCTTGAGCTCGCTCTCGGAGGAGGAGATCCGCGGCCGCGCCGCGCAGGCGCTGGCGCAGGTGGTGAGGGTCTGGCGGGGCACGCACGCCGACCCGCCCACGCCGCAGTGAACCCCGCATGAGCGGGCCGCTCGCCCGAACCGCGGTCCTGGATAGAATGGCTACATGAAGACCACGCTCGTTCCCGGGCTTTCCTTCACCAGGATCCTCATCGTAGACGAAGCGCGCTGCATCTCCTTCATGGGCCGCGAGAACATGGTGTACGCCACCCCGTGCATGGTGAGCGACGTGGAGTACGCCTGCCGCGACTTCCTCCTCCAGCACCTGGAGGAGGGCGAGGACTCGGTCGGGGCCCACGTCACCATCGAGCACCTTGCCGCGACGCCGCTGGGGCTGGAGGTGGTGATCGAGCAGAGGCTGGTGAAGGTGGAAGGCCGGCGTGTGAGCTTCGCCTTCAGCGTCCGCGACCCGGTTGAAGAGTGCGGGCGCGGCCTCCACGTGCGCGTCATCGTCGACGGAGCCAAGACCCGCGACCGCCTGGCCGCGAAACGCGCCAAGGCCGCCGCGCTGATCAAGTAAAATCCGCAGCTTGATCACGCGGATAGCACTCCTCCTGGCGCTGGTTTCCGGCTTTGCCCTGGCGCAATCCGCCAAGGATGCCAAGTCCCCCTCCAAGGGCCCGCCGATCTTGCCGGTGAAGGCCGTGGCCGCCAAGGTCGCACCCGCCGTGGACGAGGCGAGCGCCGTGGGTACGCTGCGCGCGGACGAATCCGTGGTGATCCGTCCCGAGATCGCCGGCCGCATCGCCGAGATCCGCTTCGAGGAAGGCCAGCGCATCGCGCGAGGCGCGTTGCTGGCGACGCTCGATGCCGGCGAGGCGAAGGCGCAGCTTGCCTCGGCCGCGGCGCAGGCAAAGCTCGACGCCCAGCGCCTGGAGCGCGCCGAGGACCTGCACAAGAAGAACTTCATCAGCCCCCAGGGCCTGGACGAGGCGAGGTCCAACGCCGCCCGCTCCGGCGCGGCGGTGCGCGAGATCGAGGCGCGCCTGGCCAAGTTCGAATTACGCGCGCCGTTCGCCGGCGTGATCGGGTTGCGCAGCCTCAGCGTGGGGGCCTTCGTCGCCGCCGGCACCGACATCGCGCGGCTGGAGAAGATGGACCAGCTGAAGATGGACTTCCGCGTGCCCGAGTCCTTCATCTCGCGCGTGCGCCTGGGGCAGAGGGTGAAGGCGGCGGTCGATGCTTATTCCAACCAGGATTTCACCGGCGCCATCTACGCCATCGAGCCCGGCATCGACGAGGGCACGCGCACCATCCTGCTCAGGGCCCGGGTCGCCAACCCGAACTTGAAGCTGCGCCCGGGCATGTTCGCGCGCGTCAACCTGCAGCTGGGCAAGCGCGACAAGGCGGTGTGGATCCCGGAGCAGGCCATCGTGCCCAAGGGACGCGACAGCTTCGTGTTCCGAGTCGCCAACGGCAGGGCGGACATGGTCCGGGTGCAGGTCGGCATCCGCAAGGCCGGCGAGGTGGAGGTGACCAGCGGCATCGCCGGCGGCGAGCTGGTGGTCACCGACGGCACGCTGCGCCTGTTTCCGGGCGCGGCGGTGATGCTGATGCAGGACAAGCCGGCGGCCTCGGCGCCGGCGAAGAAGGGCTGAGGAAGCCGCGATGCAACTGCCCGAGCTGTGCATCCGCCGCCCGGTCTTGGCCACGGTGATGTCGCTCCTGATCGTGCTGGTGGGCGCGATCTCCTTCGAGCGCCTGTCGGTGCGCGAGTACCCGAAGATCGATACCCCGGTGGTGTCGGTGCGCACCGTGTACAAGGGCGCAAGCCCCCAGGTGATGGAATCGCAGATCACGCAGCCGCTGGAGGATTCCATCTCCGGCATCGAGGGCGTGCGCACGGTGAAGTCGGTCTCCCGGGAGGAGGTGTCGCAGATCACCGTGGAGTTCGTGCCGGAGCGAAACGTGGATTCGGCGGCCAACGACGTGCGCGACCGCGTGGCGCGGGTGCGGGCGCTGCTGCCGGAGGCGGCCGACGACTCGGTGGTGTCGAAGATCGAGGCCGATGCGCAGGCCATCATCTGGCTGCGCCTGACCTCGGACCGGCATGCCGCGCTGCAGATCTCGGACCATGCCGACCGCTACGTTGCCGACCGCATGAAGACGCTGCCCGGGGTGGCCTCGGTGATCATCGGCGGCGAGCGGCGCTACGCCATGCGGTTGTGGATCGACCGCGAGCGGCTGGCGGCCTATGGCCTGACGACGCAGGACGTGGAGGCGGGCCTGAGGCGCCAGAACGTGGAGATCCCCTCGGGTCGCATCGAGTCCCGCCAGCGAGAGTTCACCGTGTTGACCGAGGCGGACCTGAGGAACGTGGAGCAGTTCAACGGCCTGATCCTCGCCGAATCGCGCGGCTACCCGGTACGGCTGCGCGACGTCGGGCGGGCCGAGCTGGGCGCGCGGGACGAGCGCAACATCGTGCGCGTCAACGGCAACCCCTCGGTGGGTCTCGGGGTGGTGAAGCAGTCCACCGCCAACACGCTCACCGTGGCGCGCGCGGTGAAGGCGGAAATGGCCCGCATGCAGCCGGCGCTGCCCGAGGGCATGAGCCTCGCCATCGCCTTCGATTCCTCGGTGTTCATCGAGCGCTCGATCGAGGGCGTGTACCGCACCATGGCCGAGGCGGTGCTGCTGGTGATGCTGGTGATCTTCGTGTTCCTGAGGTCGTTCCGCGCCACGCTGATCCCGTTCGTCACCATCCCGGTGTCGCTGGTGGGCGCGGTGTTCTTCCTGTACCTCTTTGGCTTCACCATCAACGTGCTGACCCTGCTCGGGCTGGTGCTCGCCATCGGGCTGGTGGTGGACGACGCCATCGTGGTGCTGGAGAACTGCCACCGCCACCTCGAAATGGGCAAGGATCCGCGCCGCGCCTCGGCCGAGGGCTCGCGCGAGATCGCGTTCGCGGTGATCGCGATGACCTTCACGCTCACCGCGGTGTTCGCGCCGGTGGCCTTCGTGCCGGGCAACACCGGGCGGCTGTTTGCCGAGTTCGCGCTCACCGTGGCGGGCGCGGTGGCGGTGTCCGGGTTCGTTGCGCTGACGCTGACGCCGATGATGTGCTCGCGCATCCTCAAGGCCCACCAGGTTCACGGCGGGGTCTATCTCGCCATGGAGCGCTTCTTCAACGGCATGGGCGCCGGCTACCGGCGCGTGCTGGGCTGGCTGCTGCGGGTGAAGATCCTGGTGGGCCTCGTCTTCCTGGCGGTGCTGGCCGGCACCGCGGTGACCTACACTACGCTCAAGGACGAGCTCTCTCCGCTGGAGGACCGCGGCTTCTTCATCTCCCTGGTGCTCGCCCCGGAGGGCGCTTCGGTGGACTACACCGACGGCTACATGCGCCAGGTGGAGGGCCTGTTCTCCCAGGTGCCCGAGATCCGCTCCTACTTCACCTCGGTGGCGCCAGGCCTGGAGCGCCCGAATCCGGTCAATTTCGGCATCGGTTTCGTGCAGTTGAAGCCCTGGGAAGAGCGCACGCGCAGGACGCAGCAAGTCACCGCCGAGCTGGGGCAGAAGATGTTCATGGGCCTGCCCGGGGTGCTTGCGTTCCCGGTCAACCCGCCGTCGCTGGGCCAGAGCTTCCGCAATCCACCGGTGCAGTTCGTGATCCAGGCCAACTCCTACGAGGAACTGGAGACGCTGAGCAACAGGCTGCTGGCGAAAGCGCGGCAGCTCAGGGCCATCGCCAACCCGGACGTGGACCTGCGCCTGAACAAGCCCCAGCTGGCGGTGGACATCGACCGCGAAAAGGCCGCGACCCTGGGTATCGACGTCGACGTCATCGGCCGCACCCTGGAGACGCTGCTGGGCGGGCGGCAGGTCACGCGCTTCAAGCGCGAGGGCAAGCAGTACGACGTCATCGTGCAGCTGGAGGGCAAGGACCGCAGCACGCCTGCCGACCTGACCTCGATCTCGGTGCGCGCGCGCGATGGGCGGCTGGTGCAGTTGTCGAACCTGGTCTCGGTGCGCGAGACCGTGGGCCCCAAGGAGCTCAACCACTTCAACCGCCAGCGCGCCGCCATCCTGTCGGCCAACGTCGCCACCGGCCACACCCTGGGCGAGGCGCTGCAGGAGCTGGAGGCGGCGGCGAAGGAGGTGCTGGAGGCGGGCGCCCGCACCGCGCTCGACGGTCCGGCACGCGAGTTCCGGGAGTCCGGCGCGGCGCTCGCGTTTGCCTTCCTGCTGGCGCTCGTGTTCATCTACCTCATGCTCTCGGCGCAGTTCGAGAGCTTCGTCTCGCCCTTCATCATCATGCTCACGGTGCCGCTCGCGGCGCTGGGGGGGCTGCTCGCGCTCAAGCTCTCCGGAGGGACGCTGAACGTCTATTCCAAGGTGGGGCTGGTGATGTTGATCGGCCTCATCACCAAGCACGGCATCCTGATCGTGGAGTTCGCCAATCAGTTGCGTGAACGGGGCCGGGCCAAGCTGGAGGCGGTGATCGAGGCTGCCGCACTGCGCCTGCGGCCGATCCTGATGACCACCGGCGCCATGGTGCTGGGCAGCCTGCCGCTCGCCCTGGCCACCGGCGCCGGGTCGGAGGTCCGCCAGCCGATCGGCTGGGTGATCGTGGGCGGCCTGACGCTGGGCACCTTCTTCACCCTGTTCGTGGTGCCGGCGGCCTACGTGCTGCTGGTGCGCGAGCGCGAGGACCCGATTCCGGAGGCCCAGCCTGCTGCTGCCGAATGATGCCGCGCTGGTGACCGGCAGCACCGGAGTGGTGGATGGCGGCATTGCACCGTACCACTGGCTCGAAGCGGAGGAATAACGGATGAAATCGAAGTATCTGGTGCGCCAGTCCGAGGTGAGGCCGTATTCCCCGGCCAACCACACCGGGACGCGGAATTTCCGCCTCATCGGCCCGGAGACCGTGGGTGCAAAGCAGCTCGAAGTGCTGATCGGCGAAGTGGAGCGCGGCAAGGGCGCCTTGCCGCACGCCCACCCCGGCATCGAGCAGGCGTGCTACCTGCTGGAAGGCGAGGCGCAGGTGGAGATCGGCGACGAGAAGTTCGAGATGAAGCCGGGCGAGGCCTGTTTTTTTCCGGCCAACACCATGCACTTGCTGCGGGTGACCAGCGAGCGAGCGAAGGTGATGGTGATCTACGCGCCGCCCTACGGCGAGAATCCGAAGAACGTGGTCCGGCCCTGAGGCGGCAGCGATGAACTTCGCCTTTACGCCCGAGCAGGAGCAGATCCGCGCAGCCATCGCGAAGATCTGCGCGCGGTTCGACGATGCCTACTGGCTGAAGAAGGACAAGGAAGGCGGCTTTCCGCAGGAATTGCACCAGGGGCTGGCGCAGGACGGGTGGCTGGGCA
>VGIA01000089.1 GCA_016868105.1 Betaproteobacteria bacterium
GCTACCGCGCTCCGGGTCGATTCAGGGGGCGCATCGTCATTGCGAGCGGGGAACCCTGGCCATAACGGTGCATAAGTTCCTCCAGCTCCCGTAGCCTGTCAGACGCCGAAGACCTCGCGTACCGGCGTGACCGGCGGTGATCGTGAAGATCCTCACCCACCTGGGGCTGCCCGCCAGGGCGCCGCCGCGCTCGCCGGCGCGGGAACCGGCGTATTGCCGGCGCCTGAAACGGGCAATCGGCGCCTTGCAACCGACGGTGGCGCCGAGGGCGGAGGCGGGCAGCCTGGTTGCCGCGATTCGGATAGCCTTGCAAACGCGGCTCCGGGAACCCTCTGCGCCGCGCATCGGGGAGTGATGTCCATGGACCCAAGAGCGCTGCTTGCCGAATTCACCGACGCCGTCGCCAGGCAGGACGGTGCGCGTTTCGCGCGGCTGTTCGCCGAGGACGGCGTCTACCACGACGTCTTCTACGGCGCATTCGCGGGCCGGGAGAAGATCGCCGAGCTGATCGATACATGGTTCTACAAGACCGCCCATGATTTCCGGTGGGACATGCACGACCCGGTCAGCGACGGCAGGACCCTGTACGCCCGGTACGTCTTCTCCTATGTCTCGGACCTGCCGGAGGCGCGGGGAGCCAGGGTGGTGTTCGAGGGCGTTGCCTGCATGAAGCTGCGCGACGGGCTGATCGTCGAGTACCACGAGGTCGCCAACACCGCGCCGGCGCTCGTGCGCCTCAATTTCGCGCCCGAGCGCGTCGCCAAGATCATGGCCCGGCAGGACGAGGCGCTGCGCGCCCGCCCGGAGGTCCGGGGTCACCTGTAGACCCGGCGGGATTCCGGTGGTTTGAAAATCCTATACGCTAATGCGAAGAGGGGAGATGGGATGGAAATGGACAACCGCTTCGACGACCACGGCGCGAAGGTCGTGCGCAGGGAGCTCGAGGACATGATTGCGAGCAGGCCAAGGGACCAGATCGCGCCGCTGCCGCAGATCGGCATGGCATGACATGCTGACCGACGCGCAACTGGAGCACTACCGCGACCGCGGCTACGTCATCCCCGGGTTCCGCCTGGACGAGGCCGTGCTGGAGGACCTGCGCGCCGACCACGCCCGGCTGGTGGCGCGCCACCCCGAGCTGCGGCAGTACTGCCCGAATCTGCTCGCCTACGACCTGCGGTTCCTGGAGGTGGCGCGCACGCCCGAGATCGTCGAGATGGTGGGCCAGATCCTCGGCCCCGACTTCGCGCTGTGGAATTCGAGCCTGTTTGCCAAGCCAGCAGCCGACGGCAAGCGCACGCCCTGGCACCAGGACGGGCAATACTGGCCGATCCGGCCGCTCGCCACCTGCACGGTGTGGATCGCGCTGGACGACTCGACCACCGAGAACGGCTGCCTGCGCGTCATCCCCGGCTCGCAGCACGGCCAGCGCCTGCGCGCGCACCGCAAGACCGAGGCGACCGACGTCACGCTCAACCAGGAACTGCTCGAGTCGGAATACGACCTCGCGCAGGCGGCCGATATCGTGCTGCAGGCCGGCCAGATGTCGCTGCACGACGTCTACCTGCTGCACGGCTCGGAGCCAAATTTCTCGCCGCGGCCGCGGCGCGGCATGACGCTGCGTTTCATGCCGACGACTTCGTACTTCGACCGCGACATCGCGCGCCAGCAGGCGCGGGAATTCGCCCTGGCCGACCACTCGCTGCGGACGCTCTACCTGATGAGCGGCGTGGACCGCTGCGGCAGGAACGATTTCCGGCTCAGGCGCTGAGGGCTACCCCTTGACGACGACGGTGGAGACGCCGTCGGCGAAGCGCACGCCCGTCTCCTTCAGCGCGGCCTCGATGCGCTTCAGGGCCGCGGCACGGATGTCGAACTGCTTGCCGGGCGGGCTGCGGAACTGTGAGCGTTGCGGCGCGCCGGGCTCAGCCCTGCTTGCTCGCGGTGAAAGTGAGGCCGACGCGCTCGAAGTAGGCGCGTGCGGCGGGGTCGATCGCCTCGAGCTGGGTGGCGACCTGGCTCGCGAAGTCGATGTCCTGCATGTCGTGCACGCCGCCCGTGATGAGCACCTGCAGGATCCCCTCGACCTCGCCAATGTTACGGATAGGAAAATCTATCCGCCCCAGGCTGCGTTGCACCGCAGGATTTGGCCATTCTCCCCTCCCCGATCCCGGTTTGACGGCGCACAATGAGGCTTATGTCGCCCCACGAGCCGCTATTGGTAAAGGTAAAGAGCGCGCCCGCTGGCCCTGTTCCAGGCGGCCTGATCCCCCGAAGGCCAGAACGGCTCTGCAACGGCGCCGAGGGTCGCGTACGGCCTGGGGCACCGCCCTAAACGGCCGGGTGCTTGTGCAGCTGGGTGAAGATCAGGGTTCGGCGCACTTTGGGCTATCGCGGTGGGAATCAGTCAAATCTTTGACTTGTCCGCCTGCATCGCGTTTTCCAGCTACCTGAGACCCCACCCCGGGGGCACCCCCCGCTTTTGAATCTGGTTCCATCCGCGCACCCCTTACACTTGGATGTGGACAAGGGGAGGGCATGAGCTAACTCTCCGAGCTCGACCCGGATAACCCGCTCAGGAGGCTATGCCAAACGGTATGGCGACGCCAAACAATAAGGAGAGAACATGCAACTAAAATTGCCGCGCAAAATAAAAATTCGCAACCGCACGTACGTTGTGCGCCGTGACGCCAAGGTGCCACTTTCGGCACTAGCTGACATCGACGTGCGCGCACGCCTGATTCGCATCAGCACCAAGAAGCTCGCTAACAGCGAAGTGGCTGGTGCGTTTTGGCATGAAGTGACGCACGCAATCTTGCATGACATGCGCTCGCCAAAGTGGGCTAGCGAGAAGTTTGTCACGGCGTTTAGCGACCGCTTGACAAACGTGTTTATGGGGCTGCGTGCGTGAAGGTTGTCTGGTTGCATAGTGCGCTAAAGGATTACGAGAACTGCCCTCGTAAGTACCACGAAGTGGGCGTGCTCAAGAACTTCATGGACTTCTGCTCGGGATGGGGGGTACCGTCGTCCATCAGTGAAAAAGGTGGTTTGAAATTCCTATACGCCCGCGCCAGACGCTAGACTGACGCGGTCCGAAATACCCAGCTCAAGGAGCGCCTTCATGCTTCGCCTGATTGCCCTTGCCCTTGCATTCACGCTTGCGGTTCCTGCCGTGTTTGCCCAAGCGCCGTTTCCCAGCCGGCCGATCCGCATCGTCGTCCCCTTCGCCCCCGGCGGCACCACCGACGTGCTCGCGCGCCTGGTCGCGCAGCGGCTCTCGGACGGCCTCGGCCAGCAGGTTCTGGTGGACAACCGGCCTGGCGCGAGCGGCAACATCGGCACCGACCTCGTCGCCAAGGCCGCGCCCGACGGCCACACGATCGTGATGAGCTTCGACGGCACCATCGCGATCAACCCGAACACCTTCCGCAAGCTGCCCTTCGACCCGCAGCGTGATCTCGCCCCGGTGGTCAACGTGGCGCAGGTGCCGCTGCTGGTGGTGGTGCATCCGGGCGTCGCGGCGCAATCGCTGGCCGAGTTCGTCGCGCTCGCCAAGGCCTCGCCCGGCAAGCTGCACTACTCCTCGGCCGGCCACGGCAGCACCGGCCACCTGACCGGGGAGCTGTTGAAGGCGCGTGCCGGTATCGACGTGGTGCACGTGAACTACAAGGGCGGCGGACAGGCCGTGCAGGACCTGCTCGGCGGCCAGATCCAGATGCTGGTGACCGCTCTGCCGACGGTGGAGGGCCACCTGAAGGCCGGCAAGTTGCGCGCACTAGCCTTCAGCTCAGCACGCCGCGTACCCGGTTTGCCCGAAACGCCGACGATGGAGGAGGCCGGACACGCCGGCCTCGTGGTGATGTCCTGGTACGGGCTACTCGCGCCAGCCGGCACGCCAGCCGAGGTGGTGCGACGGCTGAACGCCGAGGTGAATCGCCTGCTCGCCGAGCCAGCGGTGCGGGAGCGGCTCGCCACGCTTGGCGCCGAGTCCACCGGCGGCACGCCCGAGCAGTTCGCGCAGGCCATCCGCGCTGACACCGCGCGCTGGGCGCAGGTGGTGAAGACCGCCGGCATCAGCATCGACTGAGGCATCGAGATGCTGTTTCCCACCACGCTCGTCGGCAGCTACCCACAACCCGAATGGCTCATCGACCGCCCGCGGCTTTCTAGCCGCCTCCCGCCGAGGGTGCGCGCTCAGGAGCTGTGGCGCATCCCTGCAGAGTACCTGGAGGAAGCCCAGCGCGACGCCACACTGGTTGCCATCCGTGCGCAGGAAGCCGCGGGTCTCGACATAATCACCGACGGCGAGATCCGCCGCGAGAGCTACTCCAACTGCTTCGCCAACGCCTTGGAGGGTATCGACCTCGACCGGCCAGGCAGTGCGCTGGACCGGACCGGCCACCCCAATCCGGTGCCGCGCATTGCCGGGCCAATCCGGCGCAGGCACCCGGTGGAAGTGGAGGACGTGAAGTTCCTGCGCGCGCACACCGACCGGCCGATCAAGATCACTGTGCCCGGGCCATTCACCATGCTGCAGCAGGCGCAGAACGACTACTACCCGGACGAGGAGAGCGCGGCCGAGGCTTATGCGCAAGCGGTGAACGAGGAAATCCGCGACCTCTTCGCCGCCGGCGCCGACATCGTGCAGGTGGACGAGCCCTACCTCGAGGCGCGGCCGGAAAAGGCGCGCCAGTACGGTCTGCGGGCGCTCAACAAGGCGCTGGAAGGTATCACCGGCACCACGGCGGTCCACATCTGCTTCGGCTACGCGGCCGTGATCGGCCACGCGAAGAAGATCAAGCCCGGTGGCTACGCATTCCTCCCCGAGATGCGCGGCTGTCGCTGCGCGCAGGTGTCGATTGAGGCCGCGCAGCCGAAGCTGGACTGCCGCGTGCTGGCTGAGCTCGGTGACAAGAAGGTGATGCTCGGCGTGCTCGACCTCGCTGATCCCGCCGTGGAGAGCGCCGGGACCGTGGCGGCGCGCATCCGCGCGGCGCTGCAGTGGACGAAGCCGGAGAACATCATCGTCGCGCCTGACTGCGGCCTGAAGTACCTGCCGCGCGTGACCGCGGACGCGAAGATACGCGCGATGGTCGAAGGCGCGCGCCTCGTGCGCTCCGAGCACGGTGGGGTCTGAGCGGCGGCTAGTACCACAATTGGTCAAGCACTTGGGTTTGGAGCTGTCGAACATGGGGCTTTATGGTAAATGAGCCCTAGCCCGCTCCAAGCGGCGCTCGCCGTCGATGCGTCCCACTTGCCGCCCCGAGCCGTCGTACAGCCGCCCGCTCGGGTTTGTCTACCTTGGCTGGCTTGCCGATGCGCTCACACCGAGGACCGGGGTGCTGCTGCTCGCGGCGCAGGGCGCGCTGGCATTGCTGTTCACGCGGAGGTATTGGCAGGCGGTGTTGCGGCCGTAGCCCGGTTCGTCAAGCGGCCCGCCCGTTGCCGGCCAACACCGCTGCCGTGGGGGCTACGACTCAGGCGGATTGACCCGTGCGCCACAACTCAATAGCATGGCGCCATGGTGGTGCGCTTACGGCGTCGCTTACGGGGTTTCGCGGCCTTTTGTCAATGTCGGGAAAGCAGTCGCTCTTTGCTCCAGGCTTGAAGGCAAAGCATCTCCGGACGGCGGCTTGACCGTATATCCGCTGCGATGATCCATGGCAACGCTTCTTGTCGTTGGGCAGCAGCAGACGACAGTTAGCGCGCTCCCCGCCTCGTGACGACGGAGCCGCGTCAATACCGTGTAGAGCAGGGCCGATCGGCTTCCGCCAACTGGCCGCTGTTGCTATCACCGCTAATGCAAGAATCGACGAGTAGGTTCGAAGCCGGACTCGCGGCAAGGGTGGAGATGGAGATGTCTGGCATGATGGACACATTCCCAGCACCTGAAGCTCAGCAGGTGACACTGGCGAACTGGCGGACGTCTCCGTACAGCCGCTGGGCCTTCCACCATGTCCGCGAGCTCATTCCAACGGCTGAGATCGCCCACGATCCGACCAGCGTGCGCGCCTTGGCCAGCGCCCCACGGAGCCTGGCTGCGGTCAAGCTTGCAGATGCGTCTGGACGCACGATGACGCACACCGAGTTTCTGTTGGCATCGGATACGGATGGTCTCGTCATTTTGCATCGCGGCCGAATCATTGCCGAGCAGTACGCCAATGGTATGACGGGCTCCTCCCCGCACATCTTAATGTCCGTTTCGAAATCAATGCTCGGCCTTCTGGCTGGCGTCCGGGAGGTTCAGAGAGAGTTGCGCCCAGAGCGACCGGTGGCCGATCTGGTTCCGGAAGTGGGGAAGGGCTCCTACGCGGGCATTTCCATCCGCCATCTTTTAGATATGCGCGCGGGCATCGTCTACGACGAGAACTACGCGGAGACGGGCGGTCCCATCGTCGAATACCGCAAAGCGATGGGTTGGAATCCGGTCGAGCCGAACGATCGACTGGCAGATGTGCGATCATTCCTCGCCACACTCAATGAGCCGTCTCGACCGCACGGCGGCCCCACCAATTACGTGTCGCCTGGAACCGACCTGCTGGGCTGGGCGATAGAGCGCGCGACGGGACAGCGCTATGTAGATGTGTTCTCGGAACTCTTATGGCAACCGCTCGGGGCCGAGCGCAGTGCCGACATCACCGTCGACCGATTGGGTGCGCCGCGTGCGGCCGGCGGAATGTGTATGGCAACGCGAGACCTCGCGCGCGTCGGGCAGCTGTTGGTGGAGGGCGGCGCACGAGGAACGCGGCAGATCGTGCCGGAATCCTGGATCGCAGATCTCGAGCAGGGCGGCGACCGCGATGCTTGGGACAAGGGCACTCTCGCTCCTTACTTTCCGGACGCACCGATGACGTATCGCGCAAAGTGGTATGCCGATCACGGACCCCGTGGGCCGCTGCTGTTCTGTGTCGGCATTCACGGACAGAATCTGTTCGTCGATCGGCGGCGCGAACTGGTGATCGCCAAGTTTTCCTCACAGTCCATCGGCCTCGACGCCGAGAAGATGGCGCTCACCTCGCGGTGGGTCCACGCGGTACGGGATTCTGTTACCGGGTAACTCACAGGGGTAGCGGCATTCGTGTCGGCGAAATAGCCGTGCTCTCTGCGCCGGCACTTGCGATGATCTGACCAGACAGGACGTCTCGAGGATAGGAAAATCTATCCGCCCCAGGCTGCGTTGCGCCGCACGATTTGGCCATTCTCCCGCTTCCTGGTCCCGGTTTGACGGCGCACAATGCCGCTTATGTTGCCCCACGAGCGCCGCTATTGGTAAAGGTAAAGAGCGCGCCCGCTGGCCCTGTTCCAGGCGGCCTGATCCCCCTAGGGCCAAAACGGCACTGCAACGGCGCTGAGGGTCGCGCACAGTCTGGGCTCCTGCGGCGGGGGGGCAGCATGCGTCGAAGGGCGGTAACTCGGGTCGCTTCAAGGGGTGAATCCTCATCGAGAGCGGGGAGTCTTCGCCAAACAGCGCACGCTTGGCCGTGCTGGACTTCCTCTCGGGGTGGGAGTACCGTTGTCCATCAGGGAAAAGGTGGTTTGAATTCCTATACTCCCCAACGCATGCTGCCCCTGCAAACTGCTGACGGGCCGAAGCGCTGGTGATCAACCGGATTGCCGCGGCCCGTTTGTCTGTCGTCGTCATGTAGACACCTCTGCCCCAAGGAGATCCCATGCATCCGAACGCCAGCGATCGTCGAACCCTGCTCAAAGCCGCCGCCGCTTTAACGTTGGGCTGGCCGCTGGCCAGCTGGGCCCAGGCCGCGCGTGGCGGCGTGCTCGTCATCGGCACGACGCAGAAGCCGCGCCACCTGAACAGCGCCGTGCAAAGCGGCATCGCCACCATGTTCCCGTCTGCGCAGCTGTTCGCCAGTCCGCTGCGCATGAGCGCGGACTGGAAGCCGCAGCCGTATCTGGCCGAGAAGTTCGAGCTCTCGTCTGACAACCGCAGCGTCGCACTCACCCTGCGCCGTGACGCGGTGTTCCACGACGGGCGGCCGATCACCGCCGAGGACATCAAGTTCTCGATTGAGACGATCCGCGACCATCATCCGTTCCGCAGCATGTATGCGCCGGTCAACGCGGTCACACTCGAAGGGCCGCTGAAGGCCGTGGTGCGCCTGGCCGAGCCGCACCCGGCGCTGCTGCTGGCGATGAGCACCTCGCTCACGCCGATTATCCCGCGCCACATCTTCGGCGACGGCACCGACCCCAAGGTGCACCCGCGCAACGCCAACCCGGTGGGCAGCGGGCCTTTCAAGCTGGTGGAGTTCAAGCCTGGCGAACACATCGTGATGGAGCGCCACCAGCGCTTCTTCCTCAAAGACCTGCCGCGGCTCGAACGGCTGATCGTCAAGGAGTACAAGGATCCGGCCAGTCTGTTGCTCGCCTTCGAGAAGGGCGAGATTGATGTGCACCCGCTGATCGGTGACCCGCGCGATCTCGAGCGCGCCCGCAAGATCCCCAACGTGCAGCTGGTCAGCGGCGCGCAGCCCGCAGTCGGGCCGCTCTTGTGGCTGGCCTTCAACACCAAGAACCCCAAGCTCGCCGACAAGCGGGTGCGCCAGGCCATCAGCTATGCGATCGACCGCAAGTTCATCGCCGGCACGCTGTTCGGCGGGCTGCACAAGGTGGCCACCGGGCCTATCGCGCTCGGCAGCCCCTACTACAGCGCCGAGGTGCAGCCCTACGCGCACGACCCGGCCAAGGCCGCTCAGCTGCTCGATGCCGCCGGGCTGAAGCCGGGCGCCGGCGGCACGCGTCTGGCATTGGAAGTGGACTCGATACCCGGGTCCAACGAGCTGAAGATGATCCAGGAGTACCTCAAGCCCGCACTGGCCAAGGTGGGCATCGACGTCACCGTGCGCCTGTCTCCCGACTTCCCGACCTGGGCGCGACGCGTTTCGGCGCACCAGTTCGAGATGACGATGGATTCGGTGTGGAACTGGGGTGACCCGGTGATCGGCGTGCATCGCACTTGGCTCACCAGCAATATCAAGCCGGGCGTGATCTGGTCGAACACTCAAAGCTACAGCAACCCGCGCGTGGATCAACTGCTGGAGGCGGCCGCCAAGGAGATGGACGTTCCCAAGCGCAAGGCGATGTACAAGGAGGTGCAGAAGCTCGTCGTCGACGACTGTCCGGTGGCTTTCCTGCTCGAAGCCACCATCACCGAGGGCTATGCGGCCAAGGTGGCGCAGCCGCCACGCGGCATCTGGGGCATGATCGACTCGATGAGCGAGGTGGGCCTGAAGAAGGCCTGATCGGCACGTTCGATCGGCACGTTCGATCCGAACGCCTGATCCGAACCTCTGATCCCAAGGCCCGACCGCGAGCACCTGCCGCGCCTGCCCACAGCCCATCTTGCGCCGAACCCTGACGCTCATCCTGCGCCGCCTGGCCCTGGCGGTGGGCCTGGTGCTGGCGGTGCTGGCCGTCAACTTCACGCTGATCCACGCCGCGCCGGGTGATCCGGCGCTCGTCATCGCCGGCGAGATGGGCGGCGCGGACGAGGCGACGATGGCCACCATCCGCAAGACCTACGGGCTGGACCGGCCGCTGCACGAGCAGTTCTTCACCTACCTCGGCAAGAGCGTGCGCGGCGATCTGGGCACCAGCTACACCTACAACCGGCCGGTGATTGACCTGACCGATCTTTTGTACCAGGGCCATTGTTACTTTACTGCACCATCGTTGGCTGCGCGAGCATGAGGGGCCGAGGGCTACAGGCCGCCGGCGCCGGCGGCCTGTAGCCAAGCGAACTGTGGGGCCTGACCTCGTTATATTCCTTTCGCCAGCGCTCGATCACGATCCTTGCCTCCTTCAGGCTGTAGAAGATCTCGCCGTTGAGCAGCTCGTCCCTGAGCGTGCCGTTGAAGCTCTCGCAGTAGCCGTTCTCCCAGGGGCTTCCCGGCTCGATGTAAAGGGTCTTCGCCCCGATCCGCTGCAGCCACTCCCTTAGGGCCTTGGCGGTGAACTCCGGGCCGTTGTCCGAGCGGATGTGCTCGGGGATGCCCCGACTGACCATCACCTCGGCCAGCAGCTCGATCACCTCCTGCGCGCCGATGCGCCGCGCCGTCAGGATAGCCAGGCACTCCCGGCTGTGCTCGTCGATCAAGGTCAGCAACCTCACCACGCCCCCGTCGTGCGTCCAGGTGGTCACGAAGTCGTAGCTCCAGACCTGGTTCGGGCGCTCGGCCCGCAGCCGCACGCAGCTGCCGTCATTGAGCCACAGCCGCCCGCGGGGTTTCTGCTTCTTGGGCACCTTCAGGCCTTCCTTCCTCCAGATCCGGCTCACCCGGTCCCTGCCCACCCGCCAGCCACCCAGCTTCAGCATCCCGGTCACCATCCGGTAGCCGTAGCGCCCGTACTGGCAGGCCAATCTCACAATCGCCTGCGTGAGCAGGTCCTCGTCGGCCCGC
>VGIA01000090.1 GCA_016868105.1 Betaproteobacteria bacterium
AGGGCGCCGACCTTCCTTGCGCGCAGCATCCGCGCCAGCTCGGCGGCACCGGCCTGCAGCAACTCGCTCATTTCGCGCCCGCGTTCAAAGTCCCGGCAAAGCCGGCGGGCTCGGCCTCGAACGCCAGTCTGCGCGTCGCCGCCTGCTCGACGGCGAGCTGCCGCTGCAGCACTTCGGCCGCGGACGCGGCGCGCTTCTCGTCCAGCGAGACGCCCTGCAGTGCAACCAGGTTGCGATAGGTGCCGGCGGTATCGGTCATGAAAGTCCTTGCGGCAGAATGAAAACTAATGGACGGCGGCCTGCGCCTGCAGCGCAACCGCCTGGTACTGGCAGCGCGAGGGCACGTCGGGCGCCACATGCATCACCCCTCTGGCGAGCTCCATCACCACGGAAGCGACCGACTCGAGGCGCGCGCACTCGGGCATAGCCGGGTCGGGCTTGCGGCAGATGGACAGCAGGCCGTCGGTCTGGTCGCGTAGCAGCGCCTTGACGCTGTCCAGGTCGTGCTTGCCGCGCTCGCGCGCCACCGCCTGCGCGCGCGCCAGACGCGATTCGGAGGACAGGCTGGCCGGCGGACCCACCGCCACGCGCTGCGCTGAGGTGACCAGAAAGTGGTTGGTGTGGCACAGCGTGCCGTCGGACTGGCGCAGCACGCCGATGGCGACCGGCGAGATCTCGAAACTGGCTGACCCGCCCTTGGCGTCGGCGCAAAGGATGTTCGACGAGCTGGCGTACTTCAGGCGCTTGAGGAGCCGCTCGGCTTCGGCGACCTCGGCGCACCCGAGCAGCTTGCGCAGCACCACATGCACCGGCACGCCCGGGTTGAGGCCGTCGTCGCGCGAGCGCAGGATGTTGAGGCAGACGCCGAAGCCGCGGCTGTTGAGGCCGATCTTCGCCACCATCCCGGCCTCTGTCAGCGTGAGGTAGCAATTCGCTGCGGTGGCGGCCCGCAGCAGCACCAGGCATTCGCGCTGCGCCCCCAGCCAGTCCCAGTTCTGCGCCAGCAAGGTCCTGCCCTCGGCGCTGCGGCCCGGCGATACCGCGATCGCCGTGCACTCGCCCAGGTCCGCGCCCTGGCGCATCGCGGCCAGCCACTGCGGACTCGCCTTCTCCGGGAACGTGGGCGGCAGAATCTCGGTGCGCGCGTTGAGGGCCAGGATCTCGGAGGTCTTGCGCCCGGATCCGGCGGCAATGCCCTCAATCTCCTCGTAGATTCCGGCATCCAGCTCGCGCACCGCAGGTGCGAAACGCCCGGCGATCGCCTGCGCCTGCTCCCAGTCCAGTCCGGCGTGGCCGAACAGGTTTCGGTAATTGGCCAGCGAACGCTCAACCCGGGCGCGCGCCAGTTCTCCATGCTGGCGCCCACGCTCGAACGCGCTGCCCTTCAGCTCCAGGATCGGAAACATGCCTCATCCTACTCCTCAGCCCGGCAGGGCGCGCAAGGCGGTTTCGCTGCGCAGCGTCAGGATGGTGGCGCCGGTGAACGCCAGCACCGGGACCACGAACAGGATCAGGCTCAGGGCGAACCCCTGTCGCGGCGGCGGCGCGGCGCGCCACCGCGTCCAGGCATTCAACAACAGCAGGATGCTGAAAGCCCAGCAGAACAGTTCCAGCGCCGGCCGGCTCCAGCCGCGGCCCAGCAGCACGCCGATGCCGCCCGCCAGACCGAGCAGCCAGATGCCGAACAGGATCGTGTCCTCCGCCACCCGCGCCGCCAGCGCGGCGCGGTCGCCGCGCAGGTGGACCGCGACGATGATCCAGCCGCCGATGGCGATGGCGCCGGCGCACAGCAGGGTGTAGAGCCAGCCGATCAGGCCGAGGGGAAGAGGGTCCACCCTCCTATTGCACCCGCAGCGCGCCCTCGATGCAAGTCACCGCCTGACCGCCGAGGTGGATGCCGTCCTCGCTGATGCGGATCGACACGCTGCCGTCGCGACCCGTCTGCATGCCCTGGCGGGCGCGGTAGGCGGCGCCGAAGCGCGCCGCCTGGCCGCTTTCGCGCAGGAACGCCGCCACGCTGATGTTGCCGCTGCCGCAGACCGGGTCCTCCGGCACGCCGTGCGACGGCGCGAAGGAGCGCACGTGCATCTCCGCGCCAGAGAGCCCGTCGCCCTCCAGCACCACGGCGACCGGGTTGCCGCGGAACGGGACCGGGGTGAAGGCGTCGACCTGCTTGAAGCGCAGCGTTCTCATGCCGGCTCTAGAGCGATTTCGCCTGCTCCCGCAGCAGGTACTTCTGGATCTTCCCGGTCGCGGTGGTCGGCACCGGCCCGAACACGACCTTCTTCGGCACCTTGTACCGGGCCAGGTGCTTGCGGCACCACTCGATGTAGTCCGCCTCGGTGGCGCTCTGGCCCGCCTTCAGCTGCACGAAGGCGCAGGGCGTCTCGCCCCACTTGTCGTCGGGGCGCGCCACCACCGCGGCCAGCTGCGTGGCGGGATGCTTGTAGAGCGCGATCTCCACTTCCACCGAGGAGATGTTCTCGCCGCCGGAAATGATGATGTCCTTCTTGCGGTCCTTGATCTCGATGTAGTTCGACCGATGCCAGACCGCGAGGTCGCCGGTGTGCATCCAGCCGCCGTGGAAGGCCTCCGCGGTCGCCCTGGGGTCCTTGAGGTAGCCGAGCATCACCGTGTTGCCGCGGATCAGCACCTCGCCCATGGACTCGCCGTCCTTGTTCACCGGCTTGCAGCTCTTCGGGTCGCCGACAATGTGCCCTTCCACGACCTGGTAGCGCACGCCCTGCCGCGCCATCTCCGCCGCGCGCACCTCGATCGGCAGCCGGACCCAGGCATCCTGCTCGGCGCAGAGCGTCGAGGGGCCCTGGAGCTCGGTCATGCCGTAGATGTGCAGCACCTTGAAGCCCAGTTCCTCCATGCCCTGGATGACCTTGGCCGGCGGCGGCGAGCCGCCGGTCTGGATATGGACGGTGTGCGGGAACTTCCGGCGCTGCTCCGCGGGCGCGGAGATGAGCATGGTCAGAACGGTGGGCGCCCCGCACATGTGGGTGACGCCGTGCTCCACGATCATCGGGAAGATCTGCGCCGGGTCCACCGCGCGCAGGCAGACGTGGGTGCCGCCCATGGCCGTGACCGACCAGGGAAAGCACCAGCCGTTGCAGTGGAACAGGGGCAGCGTCCACAGGTAGACGGGCTTCGCCGGCATCGCCCAGGCCATGACGTTGCCGCAGGCCTCCAGGAACGTGCCGCGGTGGTGGTAGACCACGCCCTTGGGCCGCCCGGTGGTGCCGGAGGTGTAGTTGAGCGCGATCGGCGCCGACTCGTCCTGCGGCGGCGACCAGGCGAAGTCCGGCTTGCCGGTCCTCAGCAACGCCTCGTATTCGATGCGGCCGAGCCGCTCGCCGGGCCCGGCGTACAACGGGTCATCGACCTCGACCACGAGGGGCTTGTTCTTCAGCTTCCTCAGCGCCGGCCCGACCACCCCCGCGAACACGCGGTCGGTGATCAGCACCTTCGCCTCGCCATGCTCCAGGATGTAGGCAACGGTGTCGGCGTCCAGGCGCGTGTTGATGGTGTTGAGCACCGCCCCCAGCATCGGCACGCCGTAGTGCGTCTCCAGCATCGCGGGCACGTTGGGCAGCATGACCGAGACCACCTCGCCCGCCTTCACCCCCTGGCTCGCCAGCGCCGAAGCCAGCCGGCGCGCGCGCGCGTAGAACTGCGCATAGGTAAAACGCGTGGCGCCGTGGATCACCGCGACGCGGTCCGGATAGATCTCCGCCGCGCGCGGCAGAAACGAGACCGGCGTCAGCGGCGTGAAATTAGCCGCCCCCGGCTTCAGCGCCGACCACATGGCCCGCTCTTTGCGCGCCGCAGCATTGGCCTTCTTTCTCTTTGCCATCCCCATGTCCTCCGATTACACTGTTCGAATCTACCTGAAGGAGGACAGGCCGTGAAGAAAATTGCCCTTGCCATCGCCCTTGCGTTCGCCGCCGGTGCGGCGAGCACCGCGCAGGCCCAGGAAAAATCCATCCGCATCTCCGGTTTCGGCGCCAAGTCCGGCGTGGTGCGCAGCTTCGGCATCAACGGCGAGGCGGCGATGCTGGCCGCGGCCGACCAGATCAACAAGGCGGGCGGGGTCAAGCTCGCCGACGGCTCCAAGGCGAGGATCGTGGTGGACTACTACGACGACCGCTGCACCGCGGAGGAAGGCATCTCGGTGATCCGGCGCATCGCCGGCACCGACTCGCTGGTGGCGGTCGGTCCGACCTGCTCCAACGTGGCCGAGCCGCTGTTCGGCATCCTGCAGAAGAAAGTCGACGACAAGGGCGATTCCGGGCTGCAGATGCCGGTGTTCACCGACGTCGCCATCAAGGTGGGCCTGGCGCGCATCAGCGAATGGGCGTTCCGCAACGTGCCCAACGAGATGACCATGTACTCCTCGGTGTTCTACTGGCTGCGCGGCAAGCATCCGCAGGCGAAGACGGTGTATGGCGGCGTCGAGGAGGACTTCGCCCACTCGCGGGCCACCTGGCACGTGGTGATGAAGGATCGCGCCACGGCCAACAACTACACCTTGCTGGGCGAGTCGAAGTGGCTGCTCAACGACACCAATTTCGCCACCCAGGTGCGCGAGATGAAGAAGGCGAACGCCGATGTGGTCGCCATCTCGGCGCATCCGTTCACCACCTGCGGCGTGCTCAAGGAGATGCAGCGCCAGGGCGTCAAGCCCAAGGTGCTGATCGGGCTCACCAGCTCCTCCTCCATGGAGACCATGCAGGGCTGCGCCAAGCAGGCCGAGGGCATGATCATCCCGACCTCCTACGCCCCGGTGAACAAGGAGGCGAAGGCGGCCTCGGATGCCACCGCCAAGTTCAAGGGCAGCGCCGACCTGCACAGCATGGCGGCCTGGGAGAACATGTTCATCCTCAAGTCCGTGATGGAGGACATGAAGATCTCGGGCGCCAAGGCCGAGGTGCAGGCCGACCGTCGCAAGATCCGCGACGGGCTGGCGAAGCTGCGCACCACCCCAGGCCTGCTGGGAGTCAACAGTCGCACCGAGGACCGCGAGGCGGACAAGCCCTACCTGTTCGTCCAGGCCAAGGGCGGACAGTGGGTGGTGATCCACAACCCGCTCTGACCTGAGCCGGATGGGCGCTGCGCGGAGGGGCGGCGGCAACGCCGCCCCTTCCTTTTCCTGATGCTCGACCTGCTGCAATCGGCCTCCGACGGCGTGCTCTATGGCGCGACCTACGCGCTGATCGGCATCGGCTTCACGCTGGTGTTCGGCGTGATGCACAAGATCAACATGGCCTACGGCGCGGCCTCGGTCGGCGGTGCCTACCTCGGCCTGATGGTGCTCAAGCTGGGCGCCGGTCTGCCCGTGCCGCTGGTGTTCTTTGGCTCCTTCCTCGCTGGCGGCCTGCTGGGCTGGATGGTGTACCTCGCCTGCTTCCACTTCATCCCGCTGTCCTCGCCGCTCGCGACGCTGATGAGCACCGTGGGCATGCTGCTGCTGATCGACGAGGTGATCGTGCACACCACCGACGGCATGCCGCAGAACTACCCGGCCCTGTTCGACGACGTCATGCTCCGCTTCGGCGAGTTCACCTTGCGTGGCGACCTGCTGCTGGTATTCCTGGTGTCGGTGGCCTGCATGGCCGGCCTGCTCGCGCTGCTCTACCGCACGCGCCTGGGCCTCGCCACGCGCGCGGTGTCGCAGCAGGCGATCGCGGCACAGCTGTGCGGCATACGCCTGGCGCAGGTCAACGTCACCACCTTCGTCATCACCGGGCTGCTGGGGGGCATCGCGGGGGCGATGATCGGTGCCGCCGTCGGCACTCTCTCGCCGCTGCTCACCACGCCGCTCACCGTCAAGGGCCTGATCGTGACCGTGATCGGCGGCCTGGGCTCGGTTCCCGGGGCCATCGTCGCCGGCCTGCTGGTGGGGGGCTTCGAGAACGTGATCCAGCTCTACCGGGGCGTCACCGAGCGGGACCTCTACGTGATGCTGCTGCTGTTTGCGTTCCTCGTCTTCCGCCCGGGCGGCCTGTTCGCCCCGGCGGGCGGGCGCAACTGAGGCCGCACGATGGACTTCTACTTCGGCCTCGCGCAACTGATCGGGGTTCACACCCTGCTGGGACTGTCCGCCTACGTGGTGCTCCTTACTGGCCAGGTGAGCCTCGCCCAGGCCGGGTTCTTCGCCATCGGCGCCTACGTCGCCGCCATGCTGACCGTGCTCGCGGGCTGGCACCTGGTGCCGGCGCTGGGCGCGGCCGCGCTAACAGGGGCGACCACCGCCTGCGCGGTGGGCTTCCCGGCGCTGCGGGTCAAGGGCCTGATGCTGGTGATCGCCACGCTCGCCTTCGGCGAGGGGGTGCGCCTGTTCTTCTTCAACTTCGACTACCAGATCGCCAGGGGCGACGTCAAGGTCGGACCGCTGGGCGGCGAAGGCTTCCGGCAGATCCGCTTCTTCCCGGAGAACGGCTGGACCACGCTCGAGGTGATGCTGTTCATCTGGATCTTCGTGCTGCTGGTGATGGCGCTGTTGTGGTGGCTGGATCGCTCGCGCTACGGCGCGGTGCTGCGCGCGGTCGGCGAGGATGAGCTGGCGGCCCAGTCGGCGGGCATCAACCTCACCGCGGTGAAGGTGAGCGCCATTACCCTGGGCGGTGCGATCGCGGCCCTGGGCGGGGGCCTCTACGCCCACTACGCCACCCACATCGAGCACCTGAGCTTCGGCATTCTGCTGGCGACCTTCGCCATCGCCTACCCCATCGTGGGCGGCCTCGCCAGCGTCTTCGGCACCCTCGCCGCGGTGCTGTTCGTGCAGGGCTTCCTGGTCGAGGGCCTGCGCGACCTGGGCGACTGGCGCAACCTGCTGTTCGGGGCGCTCATCGTACTGGCGATGAACCTGCGCCCGCGTGGATTCCTCGACGCGGGCAACCTGCGCGCGATCAAGCGGCTCTTCTGGGGAGGCGGACGTGGCGCTCCTTGAGCTGCAGGGGGTGTCGCGCCATTTCGGCGGCGTGCGAGCGATCGACGGCCTGGACCTCGAGGTGCGCGAAGGCGAGATCCTGGGCCTGATCGGCCCCAACGGCTCGGGCAAGAGCACCGCGGTGAACGTCATCACCGGCCTGTACCCGCCCAGCGCCGGGCGCATCGCCTTCGACGGCCGGGACATCACCGCGGCTGCGACGCACCGGCGCCTGTCGGAGGGCATCGCCCGCACCTTCCAGAACATCCGCCTGTTCGGCGGCCTGACCGTCTGGCAGAACCTGTGGGTGGCGCAGAATTCCGCCAGGGACCGCGCCGCGCGCGGCTTCCTGTCGCGCTGGATGGGCGGACAGTCGGGCGCCCGGGAGGGCATCGGCAAGCTGCTCGCCTTTGCCGGCCTCGCCGGCCGCGAGGACGAACTCGCCTCCAACCTCGCCTTCGGCGAGCAGCGGCGCCTGGAGTTCGCGCGCGCGCTTGCCGCCAAGCCCAAGCTGCTGCTGCTGGACGAGCCGGCCGCGGGCATGAACGCCGGGGAAATCGCCGACCTGGACGAGCGCATCCGCGCGGTGCGCGAGCGCGGCGTCACGGTACTGCTGATCGAGCACCACATGGAACTGGTGATGGCGGTCACCGACCGCGTCGCGGTGCTCAACTTCGGCCAGAAAATCGCCGAAGGCACGCCGGCCCAGATCCAGGCCCACTCCGCGGTGCGCAAGGCCTACCTCGGAGGCGACCACTGATGCCCGCGCTGCTCGAAGTCGCCGACCTGGTCACCGCCTACGGCAAGATCGAGGCCCTGAAGGGCGTCACCCTCGAGGTCGCCGAGGGCGGCATCACCTGTCTGCTGGGGCCCAACGGCGCGGGCAAGACCACGCTCATGTATTCCATCGCAGGCATCCTCAAGCCGCGGCGCGGCTCCATCCGCCTGCGCGGCGAGGAGCTCGGCGGCTGCGCGCCGCACGAAGCGGTGTCGCGCGGCATCGCGCTGGTGCCGGAGAACCGGCTGGTGTTCCCCAGCATGAGCGTGATCGACAACCTAGAGGCCGGCGCCTATCGACGCCAAGGCGGTCGCACCGGCCGCGGCGAGATCGACGCCGACCTGCAGCGCATGTTCGGGCGCTTCCCGCGCCTGAAGGAGCGGTCCGCGCAGCTGGCCGGCACGCTCTCAGGCGGCGAGCAGCAGATGCTTGCGGTGGCGCGCGCGCTGATGAGCCGCCCGAAGCTGCTGCTGATGGACGAGCCCTCGCTGGGCCTGGCGCCGCTGGTGGTGGAGGAGATCTTCCGCATCGTCTCGGAACTGCACCGCGACGGCACCACCGTCTTCCTGGTGGAGCAGAACGCGCACATGGCGCTCAAGGTGGCACAGCACTTCTACCTCATGGAGCAGGGCAGGGTCAGCTTCAGCGGCGACCCGGGTTCGCTCGCCGAGGACGAGGTGATCCGCCGGGCCTACCTGGGCTCGGCGAAGTAGGCCCTGTCGGTCGATGCTGGCCGACCTCGTCCAGAACACCCTGGATGGCCTCGCCGCCGGCTCCGCCTACGCCCTGCTCGCGGTCGGCTTCACCCTGATCTTCGGCGTCCTGCGGCGTGTGAACCTCTGCTACGGCCCGGCGATCATGCTGGGCTGCTACGCCGCCACCTTCGTGCACCTGAGCTTCGGCGCCGGACTGCTGGTCCTCGCCCTGGTCTGCGTCCTTGCCTCGGTGCTGGCCGGTGGGTACGTCGAACGGCTGTGCTTCGCGCCGCACCGCAAAGGCTCGGGCATCGCGGCCATGGTGGCCAGCTTCGCGCTCTGGATGCAACTGGAGGAAGTCGCGATCCTCGCGCTGCCGAAGCACCTCTATCCGTTCCCCGCGTTGTATGACGGCAAGCCGATTGACTTGGCCGGATTCACGATCCGGGTCGAGGCACTTGTCATGCTGGGTGCTGCGAGCGTGGTGTGCGCGGCGCTGTGGTGGGTTCTGTACCGCACGCGTTTCGGCATCGCTGCCCGGGCCGTGATCGACTCGCCGCTCGCCGCCGAGCTCTCGGGCATCAGCGTGCCGCGCGTCTCCATGGGCGTGTTCGCCCTCGCCTCGGCCATCGGCGGCCTGGCCGGGTTCCTGGTCTCGGCCAGCTTCGAGCAGGTGACGCCGATGCTGGGCATGTGGTCTACCTTCAAGGGGCTGCTGGCAATGATGCTGGGCGGGCTGGGCTCGCTGCCCGGGGCGGTGGCCGGCGCGCTGGTGCTGGGCCTGGTGGAAGCCCACAGCCAGTGGTTCCTCGGACCCCAGTTGCGCGACTTGCTTGCCTTCCTGATGCTCTTCATGCTGCTCGCGATCGGACCGCGATGGATGACTACGCGGTAGGCGTCCTCACCAACATCGGCCTGTTCGGCTTCCTCGCGATCTCGGCCTACCTGCTGCTGCTCGCCGGCGAGATGTCCTTCGGCCAGCAGGCGTTCTTCGGCGTCGGCGCCTACTCGGGCGGGATGCTCACGGCGATGGGCGGCTGGCCGCTGCCGCTCGCCGTGGTCGCCGCCATGCTGCTGGGGGCGCTCGCGGCCCTGATGGTGGCGCTGCCCACGCTGCGCCTGCGCGGCCTGTACTTCGCCATGGCGACGCTCGCCGCCGCCGAGATGGCGCGCATCGGCTTCGAGCTGCTGCACTGGCAGGTGGAGCTGGAAGGCGAGCAGACCGGCCCCGACGGGACGCAGGGCTTCCGGGGCATCCGCTGGGTGCTCGAGAACGGCATCGAGCCCGGCGCGTACCTCGCCATCATCTGGCTTGTGCTGGCGATGGTCGTGGGGGTGGTGATCGCGCTTGAGCGCACGCGGCTGGGCGCGACCCTGCGCGGGGTCGGCGAGGACCCGGAACTGGCCGCCGCGCTGGGCGTGGACGTCACCCGCTTCAAGCTGGGGGTGGCTGCAGCGGCGGGGGCCCTTGCCGCCCTTGGCGGGGTGCTCTACGCGCACCACAATACTTACGTGGAGCCGCGGAACTTCGACATCATGCTCGGCGTCCACAGCCTGGCCTACGCGCTCATTG
>VGIA01000091.1 GCA_016868105.1 Betaproteobacteria bacterium
CCGGCGCCCACCAGCACCAGGCGCCAGCGCGGGCCGTGCACCGTGCTGAGCACCTTGCCGTCGAACTCCAGGGCGTCCTGCCAGCTGCCGTGTTGTTGCGTGACCTCTCCGGTGGCCATGTCCAGGCGCCGGCGCACCAGCTGCTGCTGGCCGATGGTGGCGAGCAGCGGCTCGATACCGCTTTGCTGCGTCACCGGCTCCAGCACCAGCTGCAGGGTGCCCCCGCAGGGCAGGCCCCAGCGCGTGGCCTGCTCGTTGGTCACCCCGTAGGTCACCAGTTGCGGCAGGTCGGCGGGCTTGGCCTTCACCTTTTCGATGAGGTCGTCCTCGACGCAGCCGCCGGAGACCGAGCCCACCACCTGGCCGTCGTCGCGGATCGCCACCAGCGCGCCCACCGGCCGGGGCGCCGAGCCCCAGGTCCTGATGATGGTGCCGAGGGTGACGCGATGGCCGGCCTTGCGCCAGGCCTCGGCGCTGCGCAGCACCTCGATGTCGACGCTGTCCATGCCGCGTATCTTACCGCCGGAGCCCCGTTTGCGGCGCCGCAGCATTGCTCTGGTGTTTCCGCTTCGCTACGATTACCCTCCCCCGGAATCCCGAACCTTCCAGAACCCACCCCGCAAGGAGGCGACATGGCGGTCAAAATTTCCATGCAGGTGAACGGCAAGGCGGTAGCAGCGGAAGTCGAGGACCGCACGCTGCTGGTCACCTTCATCCGCGAGCACCTGCGGCTCACCGGCACCCACGTCGGCTGCGACACCGCGCAATGCGGCGCCTGCACCGTGGACATGGACGGCAGGGCGGTGAAGGCCTGCGCCTTGCTGGCGATGCAGGCCGAGGGCGCCAGCATCACCACCATCGAGGGCGTGGCCAAGCCCGACGGCACGCTGCACCCGATGCAGGCGGCGTTCAAGGAGAACCACGGCCTGCAGTGCGGCTTCTGCACCCCGGGCATGGTGATGAACGCCATCGACTTCGCCAGGAGCCACCCGAATCCCAGCGAGCAGGAGATCCGCGAGGCGCTGGAGGGGAACCTGTGCCGCTGCACCGGCTACCACAACATCGTGAAGTCCATCGCCGCCGGCGCCAAAGCCATGGCGGCGGGAAAGTGAGGATGACATGAACGCCCCGCTCATCGGCGCGCGCATCGAGAGGAAAGAGGACTACCGCTTCCTCACCGGCGCGGGCCAGTACACCGACGATGTCACGCTTGCCAACCAGAGCTACGCCGCGTTCGTGCGCTCGCCGCACGCCCACGCCAAGATCAAGTCGGTCAGGCCGGACCGGGCGAAGAAGGCCCCCGGCGTGCTCGCCATCTACACCGGCCAGGACCTCTCCAAGCTGGGCGGCCTGCCCTGCGGCTGGCTGATCACCGACCTCAACGGCCAGCCGATGAAGGAGCCGCCGCACCCCAGCCTGGCGCAGGGCAAGGTGCGCTACGTCGGGGACCAGGTGGCGATCGTGATTGCCGAGACCGAAGCCCAGGCACGCGACGCCGCGGAGCTGGTGGAGGTGGACTACGAGGTGCTGCCCGCGGTGGTGGACGGCGCCAAGGCGCGCGCGAAAGGCGCCCCGCAGCTGCACGACATCGCGCCGGACAACACCTGTTACGTCTGGGCGCTGGGCGACAAGGCCGCCTGCGGCGCCGCGTTCGCCAAGGCGGCGCACGTCACGAAGCTGGAGTTCATCAACAACCGCCTGATCCCCAACGCCATGGAGCCGCGGGTCGCGAACGGCTCGTATTCGCGCGCCGACGACGCCTACACGCTCTACGTCGCCAACCAGAACCCGCACGTCGAGCGCCTGCTCATGACCGCCTTCGTCATGGGCCTGCCCGAGCACAAGGTGCGCGTGGTGGCGGGCGATGTCGGCGGCGGCTTCGGCTCCAAGATCTACCTGTACGCGGAGGATGTCGCCGTCACCTGGGCTTCGCGCCAGCTGGGCCGCCCGGTGAAGTGGACTTCCGACCGCTCGGAGGCGTTCCTGTCGGATGCCCACGGCCGCGACCACCACACCGTCGCGGAGCTGGCGTTGGACAAGGACGGCAAGTTCCTCGGCATGCGGGTGAAGACCACCGCCAACGTGGGCGCCTACCTGTCCACCTTCGCCTCCTGCGTGCCGACCATCCTGTACGCCACGCTGCTCGCCGGCCAGTATAAGACCCCGGTGATCCACTGCGAGGTCACCGCGGTGTTCACCAACACGGTGCCGGTGGACGCGTACCGCGGCGCCGGCAGGCCGGAGGCCACCTACGTGGTCGAGCGCCTGGTGGAGACCGCGGCGCGCGAGATGAAGCTGGACCCGGCCGAGATCCGCCGCCGCAACTTCATCACCGAATTCCCCTACCAGACCCCGGTGGCGCTGCAATACGACACCGGCAACTACAGCGCCACGCTGGAGGCGGCGCGCAAGCTGGCCGACGTCGCCGGCTTTGCGGCGCGCCGCAAGGCCTCCGAGGCCAAGGGCAGGCTGCGCGGCCTGGGCTACGCGGCCTACATCGAGGCCTGCGGCATCGCGCCTTCCGCGGTCGCCGGGTCGCTGGGGGCGAGGGCGGGCCTGTTCGAGGCGGGCGAGGTGCGCGTGCACCCCACCGGCAGCGTGACGGTGTTCACCGGCTCGCATTCGCACGGCCAGGGCCACGAGACCACCTTCGCGCAGGTCGTCGCCGACCGCCTCGGCATGCCGATCGAGAACGTGGACATCGTGCACGGCGATACCTCGAAGATCCTGTTCGGCATGGGCACCTACGGCTCGCGCTCCATTGCCGTGGGCGGCACCGCCATTGTCAAGGCGCTGGACAAGATCGTCGCCAAGGGCAAGAAGATCGCCGCGCACCTGATGGAGGCCGCCGAGGCCGACATCGAGTTCGACCGCGGCGTCTACCGGGTGAAAGGCACCGACAAGAAGAAGCTGTTCGGCGAGGTGGCGTTCGCGGCCTACGTGCCGCACAACTACCCGCACGACAAGCTGGAACCGGGGCTCAACGAGAACGCGTTCTACGACCCGTCCAACTTCACCTTCCCCGCCGGCACCTACGTCTGCGAGGTCGAGGTGGATCCGGAGACCGGCAAGGTGGCGATCGACAAGTTCACCGCCGTGGACGACTTCGGCAAGATCATCAACCCGATGATCGTCGAGGGCCAGGTGCACGGCGGGCTGACCCAGGGCATCGGCCAGGCCCTCACCGAAGGGGCGCGCTACAGCGACGAGGGCCAGCTGATGACCGGCTCGTTCATGGACTACTGCCTGCCGCGGGCGGACGACGTGCCCTCCTACCAGGTGGACACGCGCGAGACCCCCTGCACCCACAACCCCCTCGGGGTGAAGGGCTGCGGCGAAGCCGGCGCCATCGGCGCCCCGGCCGCGCTCATCAACGCCATTACCGACGCCCTGGGCGTGAAGGACATCCCGATGCCCGCCACGCCGCAGGTGGTGTGGAACGCCCTGCGCAAGAACTGAGGAGACCCGGACATGCACGCATTCAAGTACCACCGCGCCGCCAGCCTGAGCGAGGCGGCAACCCTCGCCGGCAAGGGCGAGGCCAAACTGCTGGCCGGCGGCCAGTCGCTGGTGCAGGCGATGAAGCTGCGCCTTGCCTCGCCCTCGGACCTGGTGGACCTGGGCACGCTGAAGGAGCTGCAGGGCATCAAGTCCGACGGCAGGACGGTCACCGTGGGCGCCATGACACGCCATGCCGAGGTGGAGCGCTCGGCCGAGGTGAAGAAGGCGATCCCGGCGCTCGCGGCCCTGGCCGGCATGATCGGCGACCGCCAGGTGCGCGCCATGGGCACCTGCGGCGGCTCCATCGCCAACAGCGACCCGGCAGCGGACTACCCGGCGGCCGTGCTGGCGTTGAACGCCACCATCACCACCAACAAGGGCAGATACGAGGCCGACAAGTTCTTCACCGGCCTGTACGAGACCGCATTGAAGCCGGGCGAGATCATCACCTCGGTCTCGTTCCAGGTTCCCAAGCGCGCCGCCTACATGAAGTTCAAGAACCCGGCCTCGCGCTTCGCCATCGTCGGGGTCTTCGTCGCCGACTTCGGCGGCTCGGTGCGGGTGGCGGTCACCGGCGCCGGCCCCTGCGTGTTCCGCCAGGCGGACATGGAGAAGGCGCTGGCGGCGAAGTTCGCGCCGGAGTCCGCCGCGGGTGTGAAGCAGAAGAAGGAAGGCCTGAACACCGATCTGCACGCTTCGGCCGAATACCGCGCCCACCTCGTCAGCGTGATGGCGAAGCGGGCGGTGGAGGCGGCGCTGAAGTAACCGGTTCTGCGGAGGAGAGGGGGAAAGCCCGGGCTCTGCCCGGGTTTTTTTTGCCCTAAAATGGCCCGTTCCGCACCGCGCAAAACCTCGCCCCATGCCCCGAGCGCTCCCGAACTGCATCGACGAGACCCACGAGCTGCTGAAGACGGCCGACTACGTCGCCGACCGCAGCCTCGCCACCGCGCTCTACCTGTCGCTCACCATGCAGCGGCCGCTGTTCCTGGAGGGCGAGGCGGGCGTGGGCAAGACCGAGATCGCCAAGGTGATCGCGCAGACCCTGGGCCGCGAGCTGATCCGGCTGCAGTGCTACGAGGGCCTGGACATCGCGCAGGCGGCCTACGAGTGGAACTACTCGCGCCAGATGATCGAGATCCGCCTCGCGGAAGCCGCCGGGGAGAAGTCGCGCGACCAGCTGTCGCAGGACATCTTTTCCGAAAAGTTCCTCGTCAAGCGCCCGCTCGCGCGCGCGCTGGAGGGCGCCAGGGGCGCCGCGCCGGTGCTGCTGATCGACGAGCTGGACCGGACCGATGAGCCCTTCGAGGCCTACCTGCTGGAGGTGCTGTCGGACTGGCAGATCACGATCCCGGAGACCGGCACGCTGAAGGCGGCCGAGCCGCCGATCGTGGTGGTCACCTCCAACCGCACGCGCGAGATCCACGACGCGGTGAAGCGCCGCTGCTTCTACTACTGGGTGGACTATCCGGATGCGGCGCGCGAGCTGGAGATCCTGCGGCGCAAGGCGCCCAAGGCCGCGGCCGCGCTGTCGAGGGAAGTAGTGGCCTTCGTGCAGCGCCTGCGCGGCGTGGACCTGTTCAAGCTGCCCGGGGTGGCCGAGACCATCGACTGGGCCAACTGCCTGGTGGCGCTGGACCGGGTGACGCTGGACCCGGAGACGGTGAACAACACCCTGGGCGTGCTGCTCAAGTACCAGGACGACATCGAGCGCATCGCCGGCGAGGAAGCCACCCGGCTGGTGGGCGAGGCGAAATCGGCGGCGGTCGCCGCCTGAGATGTTCCCCGAGCTGGACTCCGCCGCTCCCGGCGGCCGCCTCGCCGAGAACGTGATGCACTTCGCGCGCCTGCTGCGCGCCGCGGGCCTCAGGATCGGCCCGGACCGCGTCATCGACTGCACCCGCGCGCTGGAGCTCGCGGACTGCAACCGGCGCGAGGACTGGTACTGGACCATGTCCGCGGTGCTGATCTCGCGCGAGGAGCAGCGCCCGATCTTCGACCAGGCCTTCCGCATCTTCTGGCGCGACCCCAAGCTCACCGAGAAGATGATGGCGGCGCTGCTGCCCAGGGCCCACGGGCGCGCCGCCAAGCCCGAGCAGCAGCAGAGCCAGCGCCTGTCGGACGCCCTGTTCAACCAGAAGAAGCCAGAGGAACAGCAGGAGCAACAGGTGGAGCTGGACGCGCGCCTCAGCTTCTCCACGCGCGAGGTGCTGCAGCGCATGGACTTCGACACCATGTCGGCGGCGGAACTGGCCCAGGCGAAGAAGATGCTGGCGCAGCTGCGCCTGCCGCTGCCGCTGGTGCGCACGCGGCGCCTGGAAGCCGCGCCGCGAGGCGCGCGCATGGACCTGCGCGCCACGCTGCGCCAGAGCCTGCGCGAGGGCGGCGGCCTGATCCCGCTGGTGCGGGCGGCGCCCTCGGAGATCCACCCGCCGCTGGTGGTGCTGTGCGACATCTCGGGCTCGATGAACCCCTACGCGCGCATGTTCCTGCACTTCCTGCACGCCCTCACCAACGACCGCGACCGGGTGTCGGTGTTCGTGTTCGGCACCCGCCTCACCAACATCACGCGCCAGCTGCGCCACCGCGACGTCGACATCGCCATGGCGCGCGTGGCCGACGCCATCAAGGATTGGTCCGGCGGCACCCGCATCGGCGCCTGCCTGCGCGAGTTCAACTGGCGCTGGGGCCGGCGCGTGCTGGGGCAGAACGCGTGCCTGCTGCTGGTCTCCGACGGCCTGGACCGCGAGGCGGGCGAGGGCCTGGGCGAGGAAATGCAGCGCATGCACAAGTCGTGCAACCAGCTCATCTGGCTCAATCCCCTGCTGCGCTACGACCAGTTCGAGGCCCGGCCCGCGGGCGTGCGCGCCATGCTGCCGCACGTGGATCGCTTCCTGCCGGTGCATAATCTGAAGAGCCTCATCGACCTGGCGCACGCATTGGCCAGGCCGGAGCCGCGGCACCTGGAAAAACGCGCATGGAGTTGACCGCATGGAAATGACGGGCGAACAGCTGATCCCGGCCTCCCAGCAGCAGACCTGGGAGGCGCTGAACGACACCGGGATCCTCAAGGCCTGCATCGCCGGCTGCGAATCCATCGAGCCCGCGGGCGAGAACGCCTACACCGTGCTGATGACCGCGCGCGTCGGCCCGGTGAGCGCCAAGTTCAAGGGCAAGCTGGCACTGAACGACATCAACCCGCCCAACTCGTATTCGATCGCGTTCGAGGGCCAGGGCGGGGTGGCGGGATTCGCCAAGGGCGGCGCGCAGGTGCAGCTGGCGCCGGCCGAGGGCGGCGCCAGCACCAAGCTCACCTACACCGCCAAGGCCAATGTCGGCGGCAAGCTGGCGCAGATCGGCTCGCGCCTGGTGGATGCCGCGGCACAGAAAGTGGCCAACGATTTCTTCACCGCCTTCAACGCCAGGCTGGCGGCCGAGCACCAGGCCGGCCAGGGCGACCACCACGGGCACGCAGACCAGGACGAGCATCATCCGGAACCGATCCCGCGCGATCCCGCGCTGCCCGACGTGACGACCGGCACGCTCGTCTTCTTCGCCGCCGGCGCCCTGATCGTCGTGGCGGTGGCGCTGCTGACCCTGCTTTGATGACGCAATTGCTGTTCCGGGAAGACGCCTACCTGCGCGCCTGCGAGGCGACGGTGGTGGCGGTGCATGACAATGCCGTGGAGCTGGACCGCACCGTGTTTTACCCTCTCGGTGGCGGTCAACCGGGCGATACCGGAACCGTTTCGGGGCTTCGGGTCGTTGATGCCCGCAAGGCAGAGGGCGATGCGGTCCTGCACGTTCTCGAACCCGGTTCCGCGCCCCTAGCCATCGGCACGAAGGTCGGGGCCGCGATCGACTGGGAGCGACGCCACCGCCTGATGCGCTACCACACCGCCCTGCACCTGGTGGGCGCGGTAGTGAGGGCACCGGTGACCGGCGGTCGCATCGGCGAGGACAAGTCGCACCTGGACTTCGACATCGAGATGGACAAGCTCTTAAAGCAGGCCATCGAGGAGGGCGTCAACGCGCTGGTGCGCGCCGGCCACGGCACCCGGGCGAGCTGGATCACGGACGCCGAACTGGAGGCGCGGCCGGACCTGGTGCGCACCATGTCGGTCGCCCCGCCGCGGGGATCGGGCCGCATCCGGCTGCTCGAGATCCCGGGGGTGGACCTGCAGGCCTGCGGCGGCACTCACGTCGCCAATACTGCGGAAATCGGCCGGATCGCGGTGACGCGGATCCGCTCCGAGGGCAAGCGCAACAAGCGGGTCACGATTGCCTTTGCCGAAACGTGAACTAGTTCCCCCTTGCAGTTTCTCGCAATCCGTACCCCGATTGCCCAATCCCGGCACTACGGCCCCCGGTGGCCCATGTCGAACTGCTGCGACACAACGCGCATGCCCTTCTTCTTGATGCGCTCCGGATCGATGTCGCTGCCGACCAGTCAGTTGCCCGCGATGGTCATGTTGTCGATCAGGATCGAGCCGCAGCGGTAGGCGCCGCGCACCACCTGGTCGCTGCCGACGGCGGCGATGCCGAGGAACATGTCCTTCAGGTTCCCGGCGATGGTGATCTCCTCCACCGGGTAGGCGATCTCGCCGCCTTCGACCCAGTAGCCGGCGGCGCCGCGCGAATAATCGCCGGTCACCAGGTTGACCCCCTGGCCGAGCAGCTCGGTCACCAGCAGGCCGCGGCGCAGCTTGGCCAGCAGGCCGCGGAAATCCGGCCCGTTGGCGGCCACCACCAGGTTGTGGGCGCCACCGGCGCTGCCGGTGCTCTTCATGCCGAGCTTGCGCGCCGAGTAGGTGCCGAGGAAGTAGCCCGTCAGCTGGCCCTTGTCCACCACGCTGCGGCTGCGCGTCGCCACGCCTTCCTCGTCGAAGGCGGCGCTCGCCAGCGCGCGCGGCTCGTGCGGCCGCTCCTCGATGCTGACCCCGGCGGAGAACACCTGGCGGCCCAGCGCATCGAGCAGGAAGGAGGACTTGCGGTACAGGTTGCCGCCGCTCGCGGCGTTGACGAAGGAGCCGACCAGGCCTGCGGCCACCGGCGCCTCCAGCAGCACCGGCGCCTGGCAGGTCGGGATCTTGCGCGAGCGCAGGCGCGCCAGTGCGCGCGCCCCCGCGTAGCGCCCGAGCGCCTCGGGGTCGGCCAGGAGCCCCGGGACGCGCGCCGAGCTGTACCAGTCGTCGCGCTGCATCAGGCCCTTCTCCTCGGCGATCACCGACAACGACAGCATGTGCCGCGAGGTGGGGTAGCCCTGCATGAAGCCCAGGCTGTTGGCGAGCACGAACTGGCCGTGCTGCGCCGAGACCACGGCCCCCTCGGAATTGCGGATCTTCGGCGACAGCGCGAAGGCGGCGCGCTCGAGGCGCCTGGCGAGCGCGATCGCCTCCCCGGTGCCCAGGGCCCAGGGATGGTAGAGGTCGAGCTCGCGCGGCACGCGCGCCAGTTCCGCGGCCTCGGGCGGGCCGGCGCACTCGTCCACAGCCGTGCGACGCGCGATCGCCAGCGCCGCCTCCACCGTCTGCGCCAGCGCCGCCGCAGACAGGTCCGAGGTGCTGGCGTGGCCACGGCGCGCGGCCGGGCGCTCGCCCGCGTAGACGGTGACGCCGATCGCCTTGTCGCGGTTGTGCTCGATGGTCTCGACCACGCCCATGCGCACGGTGACCGACAGGCCGTTGCCTTCTGACACCTCGCACTCGCAGGCCGAGGCGCCGGCGCGGCGCGCGAGTTCCAGCACCTGCTGCGCGAAGCCGCGCAACTGCTCGGGCGTGTAGGTGAAGCGCACGCCGGCCTTGCTCGTCTGTTGCGTGGAGGTTGCGGGCAGCACGGCGTTCACGGCGCGCTATCATAGCAGCGCAATGCAGGACGACCTCGCCGAGGGCAACGCGCCGGAACCCATCAGCAAGTCGCAGCACAAGCGCGACATGGCCGCGCTGCGCGACCTGGGCGCCTCCCTGCTCGAGCTGCCGCAGGCGCAGGTGGAGGCGATCGCGCTGCCCGAGAAGCTCGCTGCCGCGTTGCGCGAGGCGCGGCGCATCACCAGCCACGAGGCGCGCCGGCGCCAGGTCCAGTACATCGGCAGGCTGATGCGCGAAACCGACCCGGAACCGATCCGCGCCGCACTCGCCGCCGCCACCGGCCGCTCGGCGAT
>VGIA01000092.1 GCA_016868105.1 Betaproteobacteria bacterium
AGCGGCGCCAGCCAGAGGCGGGCGTGTTTCAAGTCCATTCCGGCACCTGTTCCCCTTCGAAGAGCCCGGCCGGCGTCTCGCGCCGGCGCACCAGGTGGGCCCGAGCCCCGGAGACCATGATCTCGGCCGCGCGAGGACGGCTGTTGTAGTTCGAGCTCATGACCATTGCATAGGCCCCCGCCGACATGATCGCAAGGAAATCGCCTTGCCGAGGGGCAAGCAGGCGGTCTCTGGCCAGCCAGTCGCTGCTCTCGCAGACCGGCCCGACTATGTCATAAACACCGCGCGCGGCGCCGGATTCCACCTCGCGCAGGGGCCTCACCTCGTGCCAGGCGTCGTACAGCGCTGGTCGGATGAGGTCGTTCATGGCCGCATCCACGATGAGGAAGTTCTTCGCCTCGCCCGGCTTCAGGTACTCCACCCTGGTCAGCAGCACGCCCGCATTGCCGACGATGGCCCGGCCGGGGTCGAGCAGGACGGTCTCCTTGCGGCGCCCGAGTGCATCGAGCGCGCCGTGCACGAAAGCGGCGATCGTCGCCGAGGCCTCGTCGTGATACCGGATCCCCATGCCGCCGCCCAGGTCGATGTGATCCAGCGCGATGCCGGCCTGTTCGAGTCGCTCCACCAGGCTGACGATGCGCCGGGTCGCGGCCACGAAGGGTGCGCTGTCGAGCATGAGCGAGCCGATGTGGCAGCCGACGCCCGTGATGCGGATGTTGGGCAGCGCCGCCGCCTTGCGGTAGAGCCGCTCCGCTTCGGGCCATGCGACGCCGAACTTGTTCTGCTTCAGTCCGGTGGAGATGTACGGGTGAGTCTTGGCATCGACGTCCGGATTGACCCGGAACGCGACCGGCGCCCGCTTGCCGAGGGCAGCGGCGATCGCGTTGACCCGCTCCAGTTCCTGCTCCGATTCCAGGTTGAGCGACAGCACCCCGGCCTGCAGCGCGGCGCGGATTTCCGCCTCGGCCTTGCCGACGCCGGAGAACACCACCTTTGCCGGGTCACCGCCGGCGGCGATCACTCGCGCCAGCTCGCCCCCCGAAACGATGTCGAAGCCCGCCCCCAAGCGTGCCAGCACCGACAGCACGGCGAGGTTGGAGTTGGCCTTGACCGAATAGCACACCAGCGACGCTCGACCGGAGAGCTCGTCGGTGAACTCACGGTAGGCGCCTTCGATCGCGGCGCGCGAATAGACGTAGCAGGGCGTGCCGAAGCGTCGCGCCAGGTCCTCGAGCGCGACCTGCTCGGCGCAGAGGGTGCCGCCGCGATAGGCGAAGGCCATGGGCGGGGAGCTACTTCCCGGTCTCGCCAGCGCCCTTTTCCTCCCCGGATTCCCGCCGGTATGGCACCGGCTTCACGGCAGCGGGGCGCTCCGGCTTCAGTCCGGGCGGGGGGCTTTCGCGCAGGTAAAGCTCTCCGAACTGGCCGCAGCCGGCGGCGAGCGTGGCCAGAAGCAGCAAAGCGGGCGCAAAGCGCAAGCGGGAAGTCACGGCGGGCACCGGGCGAGGGCTACAATGGCGATGTTAGCAGCCTATCTCCCGCCGAACGTGACCGAAAGCGAATTCGAGTCCCTGGCCGAGGCGGCACTGAGCGCGCTGGAGCGCGCGTTCGAGGCCAGCCTGCCGGGTGCCGACGTTCAGGCGAAAGGCCCGGGCCTGCTCGAAATCGAGTTCGACAACGGCACCAGGATGGTGATCAACCGGCACGGGCCGGCGCGCGAGATCTGGGTGGCAGCGAAGTCCGGCGGGTTCCATTTCCGCCGCCAGAGCGGGCAGTGGCGGGATACCCGCGACGGCGGCGAGCTATTTGCCGTGGTTTCCCGCCTCGCCTCGGCTCAGGCGGGCGAAACCGTGGATTTGCTGGCGCGCTAGCAGGATGTTGCCGTCCACCACGGCCTCCTTGGGCGGGGGCTCGATCACGTAACGCTCCGCCCGGGTGTCTGGTGAATCTTCCCTCCGCAAGGGCGTCTTATAATGCGCCGTGTTCCCGCCCCGCTGCACCCCCCCCCGAAAGCAGTCCTAACCCCGTTGAAATGGCTGCGTTTTCTGGTATTTCCGCTGGCCCTCGCAGGGGGCTTGGCAGCCCTTGGCGCGTGCATGGTCGCGCTGGTGGTCGCGCTGGCTTGGCCGCAGCTGCCAGCGCTTGATGTTCTGACCGATTATCAACCCAAGATTCCGCTTCGGGTCTACACCGCCGAGGGCGCCCTGATCGGGGAATTCGGCGAGGAACGCCGCTCGCTGATCGCGATCCGGGAAGTCCCCGAACAGCTCAGGCAGGCGATCCTGGCCGCCGAGGACGAACGCTTCTACCAGCACACCGGAATCGACTATCTGGGCGTGGCGCGCGCCGCCTATGCCAATCTCACGCAGGGCGGGCGGCGGCAGGGCGCGAGCACGATCACGATGCAGGTAGCGCGCAACTTCTTCCTGTCCTCAGAAAAGACGCTGACGCGCAAGCTGTACGAGGCGCTGCTCGCCTTCAAGATCGAGGCCGGCCTGGAGAAGGATCAGATTCTGGAGCTGTACGTGAACCAGATCTACCTCGGCCAGCGTGCCTACGGTTTCGCCGCCGCCTCGCGGATCTACTTCGGCAAGGCCCTCGACCGGATTAGCCTCGCGGAGGCCGCGGTTCTCGCCGGACTACCGAAAGCTCCCTCTGCCTACAATCCTGTTGCCAATCCGCAACGGTCCAGGCAGCGCCAGCACTACGTGCTGCGGCGCATGAAGGAACTGGGTCACATCGGGGAGGCGCAGTATGCCGAGGCGCTGAATGCGCCGCTCCAGGTCCGGCGGGCGGTGGATGATTTCAGCGGCATGCACGCGGAGTACCTGGCCGAAATGGTCCGTCAGGCGGTCTACGAGCAGTACCCGGAGGAGGCCTACGTTAAGGGATTCCGCGTCTACACCACCGTCCGCAAGGCGGACCAGGCGGCTGCCTACGAGGCGTTGCGCCGCGGCCTGCTCGACTACGACCGGCGGCAGGGCTACCGGGGCCCGGAGGGGTTCGCGGCCCTGAAGGACGGCGCCACCGAAGAGGACTACGACGAGGCGCTCGCCGAGCATGGCGACGTCGATGACCTCAAGGCAGCGCTGGTGCTGGCGGCGAGCGCAAAGGAAGTGCGCGCGGCGCTGCGCAGCGGCGAAGTGGTCGCGATCACGGGTGACGGGCTGCGTTTCGCCGCCCGCGCGCTGGAGGAGAAGTCGGCGCCGCAGAGGCGCATCCGGCGCGGCGCCATCATCCGCCTGCAGCGGGACGAGAAGAAGAACTGGCAGATCGCGCAGTTGCCGGAATCCGAGGCCGCATTCGTGTCGCTGGACCCCGCCGACGGCGCCATTCGCGCCCTGGTCGGCGGGTTTGATTTTCAGCGCAACAAGTTCAACCACGTCACGCAGGCATGGCGCCAGCCCGGGTCCTCGTTCAAGCCGTTCATCTACTCGGCCTCGCTGGAGAAGGGCTACACCCCGGCCACGGTAGTCCCGGATGAACCGGTGGTGGTCGAGGCCGAGGTGACCGGCAGCCAGCGCTGGGAGCCGAAGAACTACGACGGCAAGTTCGAGGGCCCGATGCGCCTGCGCACAGCGCTCGCGAAATCGAAGAACATGGTGTCGATCCGGATCCTGCAGGACATCTCGCCCAAGTACGCGCAGGACTACCTGCAGCGCTTCGGCTTCGGGGCCGACAAGCACCCGCCGTACCTGACCCTGGCGCTTGGCGCCGGCGCGGTGACCCCGCTGCAGATGGCGCGTGCCTACGCGGTGTTCGCCAACGGCGGCTATCTGGTGCAACCGTATTTCATCCAGAAGATCGTGGACGACCGCGGCAACCCCCTCGGCGCCGCGCAGCCGTCGCGCGCCGGCGATGAAGCGCTGCGCGTGATCGACGCGCGCAACGCCTTCATCATGGATTCGATGATGCGGGACGTGATGCATTACGGCACCGGGGCAAGCGCGGCCAAGCTCGGGCGCCGCGACCTGGCGGGCAAGACCGGCACCACCAACGATTTCTTCGATGCGTGGTTCTGCGGCTACCAGCCCGGGCTGGTGGGCGTGTCCTGGGTCGGCTTCGACCAGCCCAGGACGCTGGGCAAGAACCAGACCGGCGGCCGCATCTCGCTGCCGATCTGGATCGAATACATGGACAAGGTGCTGAAAGGTGTACCGGAGGCAACGCGATCGCCGCCCGAGGGCGTCGTCAGCGCCAGCACCGGGCCCGACCCGGCCGCCCCGGCCGAGGCGAAATCCGGCGGCGCGGAGTACTTCTACCGGGAGTTCCTGCCCAAGGAGCTTTCGGCGCCGATGCAGGCCCCGCGGGCGCCGCCCCCGCCGTCGCCCCCCGGCTAGCCGTTTGTTGAGCCTGGAACGTTTTTCATGGGTTCAGCGATGCCGAATCGCCGAAACGACGTGATCGAGTATGAGGTGGCCCGGGCCTCGCACAACAGTCGTCCCGAAGGACCGGGCGCCGCCGCCGAGCGCCGGCAGCCGCGGGCTACTTGACCGACAGGATCCATTTCACCAACGCCTGGGCGTCGGCGTCCGGCACGGTCGGGTTCGGGGGCATCGGCACCTGGCCCCAGACTCCGGTGCTGCCCTTCTTCACCTTCTCGGCAAGCTTGGCGACAGCGTCCTTCTGGCCGGCATACTTCTTGGCCACCTCGACATAGGTCGGGCCCACCGTCTTGGCGCCCTTCACGTTGTGGCAGGCGATGCAGGCGTACTTCTTGGCCAGGTCCTCGCTGGCCTGCGCGGGCAGAGCGAATGCAGCCAGCGCCACGATTCCAAACAGGGTTTTCTTCATGGGGGTCCTTTTTTCAGCGGCCGCCATGCTACCCGAAAACGGCCCCTTTGCAAGCCAATAACGCTCCGGCCCGGCCTGAGGTTGACAGGCTGGGGCATGATGCCGCCCCATGGAACCCGAGGCCGTGCTTGGGTTCTGGCTCCGGCGCGAGCGCAAGGACTCGCTCGCGCAGGACCCGGATCAGGCTTCTGAGTCGGTGATCGCGCCCTTCGAGGCGCTGGACACCAGGCGCATGTACTTCCCCAGCAGGCCGCGCGTGTAACGGGGCTTGGGTGCCTTCCATTTCTTGCGGCGCGCCGCAATCTCCCTGGCCGGGACGTTCAACTGGATCAGCTGCTTGTTCGCATCAATGGTCACCGAGTCGCCGTTCTTCACCAACGCGATGACCCCACCGGCGTAGGCCTCCGGAGCCACATGCCCCACCACCATCCCCCAGGTGCCTCCCGAAAACCGGCCGTCGGTCAGCAGGCCGACGGACTCCCCAAGCCCTTGGCCGATTAGAGCAGAAGTGGGCGCTAACATTTCCTGCATCCCGGGCCCGCCCTTGGGGCCTTCGTATCGAATCACGATGACATCGCCCGGCTTGATCTTTCTCGCCATGATCGCCCGCATGCAGGCGTTCTCGGAATCGAAGCACTGCGCCGGCCCGGTGATCACCGGGTTCTTCAGGCCGGTGATCTTGGCCACGCAGCCCTCGGGGGCGAGGTTGCCCTTCAGGATCGCGAGGTGGCCCTGCCGGTAGAGGGGCTTGGACCATGGCCGGATGACATCCTGGTCGGCGCGTGGCTCGGCCGGCACCTCCTTGAGCATTTCGGCCATCGTCCTGCCGTGAATGGTCATGCACTCGCCGTGCAGCGCGCCGTTCTCAAGCAGGATCTTCAGCACCTGCGGCACGCCGCCGGCGCGGTGGAAATCCACCGCCACGTACTTGCCCGAGGGCTTGAGGTCGCACAGCACCGGCACCTTGCGCCGCACGCGCTCGAAGTCGTCGATGGTCCAGTTCACGCCCGCGGCGGAAGCGATGGCGAGGTAGTGCAGCACGCCGTTGGTGGAGCCACCGGTGGCCATGACGAGCGCCACCGCGTTCTCGATGGACTTGCGCGTGATGATGTCGCGCGGCCGCAGGTTGTTTCTGACCGCCGCCACCAGAACCTTGGCCGACTCGGCGGCCGAATCCGCCTTCTCCGCGTCGGGCGAGGCCATCTGCGAGGAGCCCAGCAGGCTCATGCCCAGGGCCTCGAAGGACGAGGACATGGTGTTCGCGGTGTACATGCCGCCGCAGGCGCCCACCGAGGGGCAAGCGTTCTTCTCGATGCCGATGAAATCCTCTTCGCGCATCTTGCCGGCGCTGTAGGCGCCCACGGCCTCGAACGCGGACACGATGGTGAGGTCCACGCCCTTCCACTTGCCCGGCTTGATGGTGCCGGCGTAGACGTAGATCGCGGGCACGTTCATGCGCGCGATGGCCATCATGCCGCCGGGCATGTTCTTGTCGCAGCCGCCCACCACCAGAGCCCCGTCCATGGCCTGGCCGTTGACCGAGGTCTCGATGGCATCCGCAATGACTTCGCGCGACACCAGCGAATACTTCATCGCCTCGGTGCCCATGCCGATGCCGTCGGTGACGGTGGGCACGCCGAACACCTGGGGCTTGGCGCCCGCCGCCTCCAGCGCAGCCATGGCGCGGTCCACCAGCGGCTGGATGCCGGCGTTGCAGGGGTTCATGGTGGAATGGCCATTGGCGACGCCGATGATGGGCTTGTCGAAGTCGCCGTCCTTGAAGCCGACCGCGCGCAGCATGGCGCGGTTGGGCGAGCGCGCCGGGCCCCTGGTGATGAGCTGGGAACGCCGGTTCGGCGCCGATGCGCCGCCGGCCGCCTTTTTCGCTGCCATGGTGCTCTCCTCTGGTGGAAAGCCGAGTTTAATACGCTAACCTGCGCCCGGCGCCATGCTCATCCACCCGAACTTCGATCCGATCGCGATTTCGCTGGGGCCCGTCGCCATTCGCTGGTACGGCCTGATGTACCTCGCCGCCTTTGCCTCGGGCTGGTGGCTGGGGCGGCGCCGCATCGAGCAGGGGCTGGCGCCGGTCACGCGCGAGCAGTTCGACAACCTGCTGTTTGCCGCTGTGCTGGGCATCATCCTCGGCGGGCGCCTGGGCTACGTGCTGTTCTACAAGCCGGGCTACTACCTGTCGCATCCGCTGGAGATCCTCTACATCTGGCAGGGCGGCATGGCGTTCCATGGCGGCTTGCTCGGCGTGCTGGTCGCGATGGCCTGGTTCGCGCGCCGCAACCGGCTGGACTGGTGGCACGTCATGGATTTCGTCGCGCCTCTGGTGCCGCTGGGGCTCGCCGCGGGCCGTTTGGGCAACTTCATCAACGGGGAGCTCTGGGGGCGCACCACGGACCTTGCCTGGGCGATGGTGTTCCGCGGCGCCGGCCCCGAGCCGCGTCATCCGTCGCAGCTCTACCAGTTCGCCCTCGAGGGCGTGGCGCTGTTCGCCCTGCTGTGGTGGTTGTCCTCGAAGCCGCGGCCGCGCGCGCAGGTGTCGGCGGTTTTCCTGCTGGGATACGGAGCCTTGCGCTTCGTTGCGGAGTTCGCGCGCGAGCCCGATTCGTTCCTCGGCCTGCTGGCGCTGGGATTGTCCATGGGGCAATGGCTCAGCCTGCCGATGATCGGCGCCGGCCTCGCTCTGTTCATGTGGAGCGCCAGGCGGAAATGAGGTTGCCGGCGCTGTTCGATTTGTTGCTCTGGTAGGCTGCGCGGCGGAGTATTGATCACCTTCGCGCTTTTCTTTAACACCGCGCATGCCCGCAAGCGAGGCGCGCAGGAAACCGGTAAGTGCCCGAGTATCAGGCTCCCTTGCTAATAAGTTCACTGTAGCGTCAATTGCAAAAAAACAAACATGTCTAGAACCACCGCTCTCGCTGGAGCCACTGGCCGAGAAATCCTCCGCTCGAGGACTGCGTGGCCTCCTACTTTCCGGAATTCCAGGTGGCGGCGCTCGCCATGATCAGGGCGCAGGGCGGGATTTTCGGCTGGGTAAGCGACTTGAGCCGGTTCCTGCAGGCGCTTGCGAAGAGCTGAGCGCGATGGTCGCAGCGCCGCCCATAGAGCGAATCGGCGAGCAGGCGCGCCGCGCGCTTGAGCGCAGCGGCGGGATCGCGGAGCCGCTCGCGGCGATGGCCGATTCCCCCTACATGAGCGCGGGAGGCGAGATCGTCTGGATCGGCGCCCGCCTCCCGGCCATGCATCCGCGGGCGGTCGTGCTTGCCGGACGCGCGGCGCGCGACGTCGCACTGCGATTCGAGCGCATCCCGTCCGTAGGGTGGTCCCCACCACCACCGAAGGCGGGCCGCGCCCGGCGTCTTGCCAAAGCACTGCAACGGCTGCGCCCGAAGCTTTTCGCGCAACAGGCTCCGCGCGGCCTTGGCGCGCTGCTCGCTGGCGGCGAGCCCGAGTTCCCGCTCGCCGCCGCCGCACCGCGCGTGCGTGCGCTCGCGCGCGCTTACGCGAGCGGCGAAGCAGGCGTGGTCCTCGAAGCGAGCGTAGCGCTGCTCGGGCTTGGAGCCGGCCTCACGCCCTCGGGAGACGACCTGGTAGGCGCTGCGCTCTTCGCGCGCCGCCTCACGAAGCAGCATGATGCAGCCTGGTTGGCGCTCGCCGGGCGGCTCTGCAGCGAAGTGGCTGTCCGCAGCCACCCGGTGAGCGCAGCGCTTTTCGCCGACCTCGCGCGCGGCGAGAGCTTCGCTCCGCTGCACGAACTCGTCGCGACGCTCGCGGAGGGCGACGACGCCGGTGCGCTCGATGCCGCGCTGCGGCTCGTCGCGCTGGGTCACTCCTCCGGCTGGGACATGCTTGCCGGTTTCTACCTCGGCACAGACCCCGCCGGCTTAGCGAGCGGCGACGGACGCGCTCGCTAAACCAGCGCTTGCCCGAGCCTCACTCCCCCTCGAACTCGCACTGCGCGAACACCTTGTAGCCCTTGTCCTCGAGGCGCTTGCGCCCGCCGAGGTCCGGCAAGTCGATGACGAAGCAGATCTCCACGATCTCGCCGCCAGCTTCCTCGCTCAGCGTCGCGGAGGCCTCGGCGGTACCGCCGGTCGCCACCAGGTCGTCCACCAGCAGCACTCCCTCGCCCTTGCCGATCGCGTCGATGTGGATCTCGACGCGGTCGGTACCGTATTCCAGTTCGTAGTCCTGCCCGATGGTCTCGGCCGGCAGCTTGCCCTTCTTGCGCACCGGCACGAAGCCGATGACGAGCTGGAACGCGAGCCGGGATGAGGATCAGGTTCGTGACGTCGTGCTCGCCAGCATGGCCGGCGCACTCGAAGCCGTCGATGGAGATCACGTCCACGCTGTGCTTCTGGGCCGAGAGCGCGTGCCGGGCCGAAGTGCACTTGTGCACCACCGTGATGCCGTGCTGCTTGAACTTCGGCACCATGTCGCGCGGGTTGTTGCCCGCCGTCTCAAGGATCCTGATGCCCGATTCGATGATCACCTGCATGTACTCGGCGTAGGGCGGCGGCTTGATGGAGGGCAGGACGGTCCTGTTCACGCCGAAGGGCTTGTCGGTCATTCCGCGGCAGCGCTCGATTTCCTTACGCAGGTCGTCAGGTGTGGGCTGGGTGAGCGCCGTGAGTATCCCCAAGGCCCCCTGCGTTCGATACCGCCGAGGCGAGTTCGGCATAGCCGACCCACTGCATGCCGCCCTGGATGATCGGGTACTGAATGCCCAGCATTTCCGTGACCTTGGTTTTCATGCGCCTCTTTCGTGGTTGCCACCGTTGTTTCGCAGATATTACCGGGCACCCTGCGCGATGA
>VGIA01000093.1 GCA_016868105.1 Betaproteobacteria bacterium
TGGCGTCCTGCTGCGCCTTCAGGTTCTGGAACGTGAGGTAGCGGTGGCCGCCGAGCGCGAAGAAGGCGCCCGCCGCGACGGCGAGGACGGCGAGGACCAGAAGCTTGGAGCGGTTCATGGGGGGCGCGGCGCGGGAATGAAAGTGAGTTCCCGTTGGTTGGGGACCGCATCCCGACCTTACAGCAGGTTGGCGGCGCGTTGCAACTGCTCGTCCATCAGGTTGAGCAAGCGGCCGCCGGTGGCGCGCAGGCGCTGCAACAGCGTCAGCACCCGGGCAAGCAGGGACACCCGACGGGTGGCAAGCCAGGCCAGGTCAGGCGGCGCGGACGATGAGCGAGAGGCCGGCGATCACCATTAAAGCGTACAACGAGTGCACGATCATCGTCGCCGGAGCCCGGTGGTGAAGGCGGCTGCCCGCCCAGAAGCCCAGGATCATCGCGGGCAGCAGGGCCGATGCGGCGATGAGCAGGCCTTCCTGCGTCAACAGGCCGGCAAGAGCAAACAGCGCGAGACGCAGCAGCGAGGCAAGCACGATCATCGCCGCGTTGGTGGCGCGAAGTTCCGCGGCGCTGTGGATCCGGCCGGCGTTGTAGATCGCGAACAGCACGCCGCCAGTACCGAACAGTGCGGAGAACACCCCGCCTGCAAAACCGATCGGCGCGCACCAGCCCCGCGCCAGTGGCGGGGGGCCGCCGCGCCGGAACAGGCCCCAGGCGGCATAGGCGAGCACGAACGTGCCCAGGGTGAGTAACAGCGGCTCCTCAGGCGCGGTGATCAGCACTGTGAGCCCGAGCAACATCCCGCCCAGCATGAACGGAAGCAGCCAGCGAATCTCGTCCAGGCGCACTTCCCGGCGCATGCGCGCGCCGAAGAGCGCGGCCACCGCGAGGTCGAGCAGCATCAGCAGCGACACCGCGAACTTGAGCGGGAACAGGTGGACGAGCAGCGGCAGCGCGATCACCGTCGAGCCGAACCCGGTGAACCCGAACACGCAGTAGGCCGTGGCGACGATCAGCGCCCCAAGGGCCAGGGTTTCCAGCGGCAGGCTCAGCGCCTGCCCTTGCCGGCAGACCTGCGCCTTCTCGCCTTCACTGCGCCGGCCAGGATCTCCAGCGCCTCGACCGAGTCCTCCCAGCCCAGGCAGGGATCGGTGATGCTCTGGCCGAAGGTGAGCTCGCCCAGCGGCCTGCCGGACACCAGGTCCTGGCGGCCCTCCACCAGGTGCGATTCGACCATGGCGCCGATGATGCAGCGCGAGCCAGAGGCCACCTGCGCCCCGACGGCGCGCGCCACCTCCAGCTGGCGCTTGAACTGCTTGGCGGCGTTGGCGTGCGACAGGTCGATCATCAGGCGGCATTCCAGCTTCGCTCTGGCCAGCTCCTCGCAGGCGGCCTTCACGCTTGCCTCATCGTAGTTCGGCGCCTTGCCGCCGCGCAGGATGATGTGGCAGTCGTCGTTGCCGCGCGTCTCGACGATGGACACCTGGCCGCTCTTGTGCACCGACAGGAAGTGGTGCTTCTGGCGCGCGGCCAGGATCGCGTCCACCGCGATGCGCACGTTGCCGTCGGTGCCGTTCTTGAATCCCACGGGCGCCGACAGGCCCGAGGCCAGCTCGCGGTGCACCTGCGACTCGGTGGTGCGCGCCCCGATCGCGCCCCAGGACACCAGGTCGCCGATGTACTGCGGCGAGATGACGTCGAGGAACTCGCAGCCCGCGGGCAGGCCGGCCTGGTTGATCCGCACCAGCACGTCGCGCGCGATGCGCAGGCCCTCGTTGATGCGGAAACTGCCGTTCAGGTAGGGATCGTTGATCAGCCCCTTCCAGCCCACCGTGGTGCGGGGCTTCTCGAAGTACACCCGCATCACCACCTCGAGCTCGCCGGCGTGCCTGCGCCGCAGCGCGTGCAGCTTCACGGCGTAGGCGACCGCGGCCTCGGGATCGTGGATCGAGCACGGGCCGATCACCACCAGCAGCCGGTCGGACTTGCCGCGCACGATCTCGCGCACGCGCTTGCGAGTGTCGGCGATCAGCTTCTCCACCGGCGTGCCCTGGATCGGGAAGAAGCGGATCAGGTGCTCCGGCGGCGGCAGCGGGACGACGTTCTCGATGCGCTCGTCATCGGTGAGCGAGGTCCTGTCGGCCGGTATCTGGCCCAGGAAGCTGTCTGTGGGGCTGGTCATGTTTCTCTCCATCTCCAAAAAACAAAAACCGCCAGGCATCTGTGCGCTGGCGGTTTCAGGGGTGGGTCGGCTTGTCGGTACGGCCTATCCGCTTGCCTGCGCCAGCGGGCGCGGGTGGAAGTAGAAAAAACCGAGGAAGCAACGCTTCACGGCGGTCATTCAAGCATGGATGGCGGGATCTGTCCACCGGGCTGCTTCGGCCAGAGGACCCTCTAGAGTGCAGCGCAAGAGCGCAATCCTCATCCCGCTGCCCTCGATCGTCACCTTCCCCTCCCGGACCTGCCTGGTGCGGCCCCTGCGGGATGAACGGCAACGTTTCGACTTTTTTCGACGGGCCAGCAACAAGAACCCCGAACTTCGCCGCGGCTCATTGGCACCAAGCCCAGGCCGCTGCCCAGCAGCCAGGGCAGGTGCCAGGGCCGGCGCAGGCAGCGCGGACAGTGCAGACGGCGCGATGCGCCGGTTCATGATTTCGCTCTCGGGGACCGTCACAGCCGCTGCTCGACCCACGCTTTCACCGAATCCAGCGCCCCGGGCAGCTTGGCCGGCTCCGTGCCTGCGGCCTGCGCCATGTCCGGCCGGCCGCCGCCCCTGCCGCCCACCTGCCGGGCGACGTAGTTCACCAGTTCCCCGGCCTTCACCTTGCCGGTCAGGTCCGCAGTGACCCCGGCAATGAGCGAGGCCTTGCCCTCGGCCACCGCGCCCAGCACGATCACCGCGCTCTTCAACCGGTCCTTCAGCTTGTCCAGGGTTTCGCGCAGGGTCCTGACGTCCGCGCCCTCGAGCGTGGCCGAGAGGACCTTGGCGCCCTTCACCTCCACCGCCTGCGAGGCGAGGTCGCTGCCCTGGCCCAGGGCGAGCTTCGAGCGCAGCTTCGCCAGTTCCTTCTCCAACGCCCTCTTTTCCTCCAGCAGCGTGACCACCGCCTTCTGCACCGCGCCCGCGCCGGGCTGGGCGCGCACCTGGCGCGCCACCTCGGAGAACTGCTGCAGCTGCGCGTCGATCATGGCGAGCGCGCTGGTGCCGGTGGTGGCCTCGACGCGCCGGATGCCGGCGGCGACCCCGCCCTCGGAATAAAGCTTGAACAGGCCGATGTCGCCGGTGCGCTCGACGTGAGTCCCGCCGCAGAACTCGCGCGAGGACCCGATGTCGAGCACCCGAACCTCCTCGCCGTACTTCTCGCCGAACAGCATCACCGCGCCGGACTTCTTCGCCTCCTCGATCCGCATCACCTGCGCCCGGGTCGCGGTGTTGCGCAGGATCTCGGCGTTCACCAGCGCCTCCACCTTGCGGATCTCCGCATCGCTCATCGGCTTGTCGTGCGCGAAGTCAAAGCGCGTCTTGTCGGCGTCCACCAGCGACCCCTTCTGCGCCACGTGCGGCCCGAGCACCTCGCGCAGGGCCTTGTGCATCAGGTGCGTCACCGAGTGGTTGCGCATGGTGCGCCGGCGCAGCTCGACGTCGACCTTCGCCTCGACCTTGTCGCCCACCTTGAGCGCGCCGGTCCGGAGCGTGCCGTGGTGGCCGAAGACCTCGGACTGGATCTTCTGCGTGTCGGCGACGGCGAAGGTGCCGCCGCAGCCGACCAGCTCGCCGCGGTCGCCGACCTGCCCGCCGGACTCGGCGTAGAAGGGGGTGCGGTCCAATACCACGACGCCCGACTCGCCTGCCCGCAGCGCCTCGACCTGCGTGCCGTCGCGGTACAGGGCGACCGCCTTCCCCGTCTCGAGCATTGTGTCGTAGCCGCGGAACTCGGTCTTGCCCCCCGAATAGTCCAGGCTGGCCGCGGATGCGAACTTGCTCGCGGCGCGCGCCCGTTCGCGCTGCGCTTCCATCGCCGCCTCGAAACCCGCCAGGTCGATGCCGACGCCGCGCTCGCGCCCGATGTCGGCGGTCAGGTCAACCGGGAAGCCGAAGGTGTCGTAGAGCTTGAACACGGTGTCGCCCTCGAGCAGCTTCTCGCCCGAGGCCATGGCGCCCTCCAGCACGCCCATGCCATGTTCGAGCGTCTCGGCGAAGCGCTCCTCCTCCTGCTTGAGCACCTCCGCGACGCGTTTCGCAGCGGCGCGCAGCTCCGGGTAGGCCTCGCCCATCGCCCGGTCCAGGTCCGGGACGATGCTGTGGAAGAAGGGCTTCTTCTGGCCCAGCTTATAGCCGTGGCGGATGGCGCGGCGCACGATCCGGCGCAGGACGTAACCGCGGCCCTCGTTGCCCGGGATGATCCCGTCCACGATCAGGAAGGCGCAGGCGCGGATATGGTCGGCGATGACGTTGAGCGACGGGTTGTTCAGCTGCTTGTGGTTCGTCTCGCGGGCCGCCGCCCTGATCAGGTCCTGGAACAGGTCGATCTCGTAGTTGGAGTGCACCTGCTGCAGCACCGCCGCGATCCGCTCCAGGCCCATGCCGGTGTCGACGCAGGGCTTGGGCAGGGGCGCGAGCTTGCCTTTCGCGTCCCTGTCGTACTGCATGAAAACCAGGTTCCAGATCTCGATGTAGCGGTCACCATCGGCCTGCGGGCTTCCCGGCGGCCCGCCCTCGATGCCTTCGCCATGGTCGAAGAAGATCTCGGAGCAGGGCCCGCAGGGGCCGGTGTCGGCCATCTGCCAGAAGTTGTCCGACTGGTACTTCTGGCCGCCGGGCTTGTCGCCGATGCGCACGATCCGTTCGCGCGGCACCTTGATGTCGCCGGCCCAGAGGTCGTAGGCCTCGTCGTCGGTGTCATACACCGTGACCCAGAGCTTGTCCGCCGGCAGCTTGTAGATGCCGGTGAGCAGTTCCCAGGCGAAGCCAATCGCCTCCTTCTTGAAGTAGTCGCCGAAGGAGAAGTTGCCCAGCATCTCGAAGAAGGTGTGGTGGCGCGCGGTGTAGCCCACGTTCTCCAGGTCGTTGTGCTTGCCCCCGGCGCGCACGCTGCGCTGGGAGGTGGTGGCGCGGTTGTACGGGCGCTTGTCCTTGCCGAGGAACACGTCCTTGAACTGCACCATGCCGGAGTTGACGAACAGCAGCGTCGGGTCGTTGGCCGGCACGAGCGAACTGGAGGCCACGACGGCGTGGCCCTTGGACTTGAAGTACTCGAGGAAGCTGGAGCGGATCTCTGCCGATTTCATAGCCCGCCATTCTACGGGATGGGCCCATGGCACCCGGAGGCCATGGGCCCTCCCCGCCGTACTAGGCCGCCAGCCTTGCGTACTTCACCAGCCTTGCCCGGAGGCCCGCCTGCGTGCGCTCGTGCGCCCGGGCGATCTCCACCAAGCCACGCCCGGCGCCGAAGGAGGCGAGCAGCCTGCGCTCCTCGTCCTCGGTCCACGGTGCGCCGGCCTTGGGCGGCAACTGCTGCGGGCGCCGCTCGCCGCTCTCGGCCCTCTCCAGTGCCTGCGTCGCCGCGAACAGCGCGCGCACGGTGTCGGCCCGCTGGCAGGGGCTGTCGGCGGCGAACACTTCGCCACTCGCCGGGTCGACGCCGTTGGCGAGCGAACCCACGATCGTCAATGCCTGTGCATGTTCCATTGCGGTCAACTCCCCTCCGCTGCATGCGCAGCAGAACGATCAACGCTCCGGATCGGCGCGGGAGGACAGCAATCTGAAAATAACGTCGCTGGAGAAGCCCCGGGATTGCAGGAAGCGCATGCGCCTGGCGCGTTCCTCGCGGCTCGTCGCCGGCGTCCGGTACTTGCGCTCGAGGATGGCGCGCGCGCGCTCTAGCTCGCCTTCGCCCGACACGCGGTCGATGATGTCCCCGCCGACCCCGCTCGCCTTCAGGTCCCGGCGGATGCGCGCCGCGCCGTACTTGCGCGACAACTGGCGCACGCGCGCCTCCGCGTAGCGCGCCTCCGAGAGCTGCTTCCCCTGTTCCAGTGCATCCAGCAACTCGCCCAGCGCCTCGGGCGACTCCGCCCTCGGCGCCAGCTTGCGCGCGAGTTCCGCCCGGGCGTGCTCCCGGCGCGCGAGCAGCCGCAACGCCCGCGCGCGGAGCTCCACTGCGGTGTCAGGCCCGTCCTTCGCCACGCTTGCGCGTCGGCAGCTGCTCGACCTTGCCGTCGCCGTCCCCGGCCGGCGCCTGCGCCGCCTTGTCGACGATGCCGGCGGCGGCGCGGATCCTGGCCTCGATCTCCAGCGCGTGCGCGTGGTTCTCCTTCAGGAACTCGCGGCAGTTGTCCTTGCCCTGGCCGAGGCGCTCGCCGTTGAAGATGTACCAGGCGCCGGACTTCTCCACCACGTTGTGCAGCACGCCGAGTTCCAGGACCTCGCCCTCCCGGGAGATGCCCTCGCCGTAGAGGATGTCGAATTCGGCCTGGCGGAACGGCGGCGCGACCTTGTTCTTCACCACCTTGACGCGGGTCTCGGCGCCGATCACCTCGTCGCCCTTCTTGATCGAGCCGATGCGGCGGATGTCCATGCGCACCGAGGCGTAGAACTTGAGCGCGTTGCCGCCGGTGGTGGTCTCCGGGTTGCCGAACATGACCCCGATCTTCATCCGGATCTGGTTGATGAAGATGACCAGCGTGTTGGTGCGCTTGATGTTGGCGGTGAGCTTGCGGAGCGCCTGGCTCATCAGCCGCGCCTGCAGGCCCATCTGCGGCTCGCCCATCTCGCCCTCGATCTCGGCCTTGGGCGTGAGCGCCGCCACCGAGTCGATCACGATCACGTCCACCGAGCCCGAGCGCACCAGCATGTCGGCGATCTCCAGCGCCTGCTCGCCGGTGTCCGGCTGCGAGATCAGCAACTCCTCGGTCTTCACGCCGAGCTTGGCGGCGTAGCCGATGTCGAGGGCGTTCTCCGCGTCGATGAAGGCGGCGGTGCCGCCCAGCTTCTGGGTCTCGGCGATCACCTGCAGGGTCAGGGTGGTCTTGCCCGAGGATTCCGGGCCGTAGATCTCGACCACCCGGCCGCGTGGCAGCCCGCCCACGCCCAGGGCCAGGTCCAGCCCCAGCGAGCCGGTGGAAACCACCTCGATGTCCTTCACCGCCTCGGCGTCCATCTTCATGATGGAGCCCTTGCCGTACTGCTTCTCGATCTGGGCCAGCGCTGCGGCGAGCGCCTTTTGCTTGTTCTCGTCCATGGTGTGCTCCTGTACCTCTTGTTGTGTTGCCGACATCTTCGGCGGACCGCTCGAAGCCCTTGCGGCCGGGCCGGCACCGGATACTGTATAAATGCACATGCATTGTGTTCGGTTGACCGCCCGCTGTCAAACCCCTGCGGTAAGATCCGGAAAACCCTTTTGGAGACAAGACGATGGCGAAGATCTCGTTCCTCGGCCTGGGCGTCATGGGCTACCCGATGGCCGGCCACCTGCTGAAAAAGGGCGGCCACGAAGTCACCGTCTATAACCGCAGCGCGGCCAAGTCCGCGCAGTGGGTGAAGCAACACGGCGGCAAGTCCGCCGCCACCCCGCGCGAGGCGGCGCAAGGCTGCGATTTCGTGATGATGTGCGTCGGCAACGACGACGACATCCGCTCCGTCGTCTACGGCGACAACGGGGCGCTGGCCGGCCTGAAGAAGGGCGCGGTGCTGGTCGACCACACCACCGCCTCGGCCATCATTGCCCGCGAGCTGCACGCCAGGTGCAAGGCCATCGGCATCGGCTTCGTCGACGCCCCGGTCTCCGGCGGCCAGGCGGGCGCGGTCAACGGGCAGCTGGGCATCATGTGCGGCGGCGAGGCGGCGGACTTCGACCGGGCCAAGCCCGTGCTCGATGTTTACGCCAAGAGTTGCGCCCTGATCGGCGCGCCGGGCGCCGGCCAGCTCACCAAGATGGTGAACCAGATCGCCATCGCCGGCCTGCTGCAGGGACTTTCCGAGGCGCTCAACTTCGGCAAGAGGGCGGGCCTGGACATCGAAAAGGTGATTTCGGTGATCTCCAAGGGCGCGGCGCAGTCCTGGCAGATGGAGAACCGCTGGAAGCAGATGAACGAGGTCAAGTTCGACGGCTTCGGCTTCGCCGTGGACTGGATGAGGAAGGACCTGGGCATCTGCCTGCAGGAGGCGAAGAAGAACGGCGCGCGCCTCCCGGTCACCGCGCTGCTGGACCAGTACTACGCGCAGGTGCAGGCGCGGGGGGGCGCGCGCTGGGACACCTCCTCGCTCATGAACCTGCTGGCGAAGGATTAGCCGGAGTCCCCTTTGCTGCGCAAGCTGGGCACCGCCCCCGGACCGGTCCTCGCCCGGCGCAGCGCCACCAAGCTGGCCGCGCATCGCAGGGAACTGCGCACGGCCTGGAAGGCGTTCCGCACCGCCATGGGAGTGAAGTACGCTTCGCGGATGTGGCCGACAACGGGGCGGGCGGCATGGATCTGATCCTGTGGCGGCACGCGGAGGCGCATGAGGGCACGCCCGACGCGGAGCGCAAGCTGACCGCCAAGGGCAAGCACCAGGCGCGGCGCGTGGCGAAGTGGCTGCGCAAACGCCTGCCCCGGGATGCGCGGATCCTCGCCAGCCCCGCGGTGCGCGCCCAGCGCACTGCGCGCGAGCTGACGCGGCGCTTCGAGACCGTGGCCGCGGTCGGGCTCTCGGCGCGCGCCGAGGGCCTGCTGAAGGCCGCCGGCTGGCCCGGGGCGGGCGAGGTCACGGTGGTCGTGGTCGCCCACCAGCCGACCCTGGGGGAGGCGGCCGCGCTCGCCCTCACCGGCCGCGCCGCGCCCTGGAGCCTGCACAAAGGCGCTCTGATCTGGATCGAGGCGCCCGCTGGCGGCGATGCCACGCTGGTCGCCGCAATCACACCCGATCTGGTCTAGGAAAAGCTGGCGCGATATTCGATTCCGCAAACCCGGAACACATGGCCCCCAAGTCCGCCGACGGGCGCGGCTAGCCCAAGCTGCGCCGTTCGCTGCTCCAAGCCCAGTACCAGCTGATCAAGGACGGGCGCTTCCCGCAACGACGCCCACCGGCAAGGGCGGCGCCATCGGCCGCCTGACGCGCGCGCTCGATGCCCGCCTCTACCGCATCCTGTCGCTGGTGGCGCCCTCGGAACAGGAACGCGCCCAACCCTAGCTCTGGCGCTTCTGGCGCCATCCGCCGCGGGCCCGCATCTGCCGCTGCAGCTTCCAGCTCGCCAGCGGCCCCAGCAGCGCCCCGCAGCCGAGCATCGTCCAGGCCACGCCCCAGGCGAAGGGCTCAGCGCTCGTCTTGCCGCCCCCGGCCAGGTCGAGCGCCCAGCCGAACAGCACCGGGCTCGCCACCCCGGCGCCGAAGCCGATCACCGAGCGCACCGCGTAGGCGACCCCGAGGTAGTGCGGCGGCACGGCCTCGGCCAGCACCGTGGAGTGGG
>VGIA01000094.1 GCA_016868105.1 Betaproteobacteria bacterium
AGCAGCGTATACCCTGCGGCGAGCAGGTCGTCGAACATCACGCCGAAGCCGCCCTTGAAGCGGCGCTCGAAATTCCGGATCGGCGGCGGCTTGACCACGTCGAAGGCGCGAAAGAGGAGGAAAGCGGCGGCCTGCCACCAGATGTCATCCGGACACAGGGCGAGGACGAGGAGAAAGGCCACGACCTCGTCCCAGCACATCGAGCCGTGATCGGCGATCCCCAGGTGCCGCCCGGTCAGGTCGCAGGCCCAGACTCCCGCGGCGAAGAGGAACGCGAGCAGGCCGAACAGGACCGGCGGCTGGTAGGCCTTGCCGATCAGGAACCAGACCGGGAACGCCAACAGCGTGCCGGCGGTGCCGGGGGCGAAGCGCGACAGCCCGGCGCCGAAGCCCAGCGCGATGAAATGCGCCGGGTGGCTGAAGGCGAAGCGCGCATCCGGGCGCAAGACGGCCGGATTCATGCCGCGAAATGGTCGAAGCCGCGCGGCACCGGCATCGCCGCGCCGGATTCATCCAGCAGCACCAGCCCGGGCTCGCCGCGCTGGATCGAGCCGACGCGGGTGAGGCGCAGCGACAGTTCCGCGCCCAGCGCCTCGAGCTCGCCCCGGTGCGCCTGCGGCGCGGTAAACGCGAGCTCATAGTCATCGCCCCCGGCGAGCACGCAGCGCAGCTCGGTGCCGCGGTCGGGGAACGGCGCGAACTTCGGCAGCTCGGCATAGCGCACCAATGCCCCGGCCTGCGAGCGCGCGAGGATGTGCCCCAGGTCCTGCGCAAAGCCGTCGGAGAGGTCGACCGCGCTGCTGGCGAGCCCGCGCAGGCGCTCGCCCAGCTCGACGCGCGGCTCGGGCAGGTGCAGGCGCGCGGCGGCGGCCGCGATGTCCGGGCGCTCCAGCCCCAGCGCGGCGCCGCCCAGCTCGCCCGAGACCCAGATGTCGTCGCCCGGCGCCGCGCCGGCGCGCAACAGCGCCAGGCCCTGCGGTACCTCGCCGAAGATGGTGACGCAGAAGGTGAGCGGCCCGCGCGTGGTGTCGCCGCCCACCAAGTCCACGCCGTGGCGTTCGGCCAGGGCGAAGAAACCCGCGGCGAAGGCGCCGATCCAGGCCTCATCGGCGCACGGCAGCGCCAGTGCCAGCGTCGCCCAGCGCGGCGCGGCGCCCATCGCCGCCATGTCGGACAGATTCACGGCGAGCGCCTTGTGGCCGAGCGCGCGCGGATCGTCGCCGGCGCGGAAGTGGCTGCCCTCGGCGAGCAAGTCGGTGGACACCGCCAGCTCCATGCCGGCGCTGGGCCTGAGCAGCGCGGCATCGTCGCCCACGCCCAGCAGCGCGCTGCGCGCCGGGCGATCGAAGTGGCGCCGGATCAGCTCGAATTCGGAACTCACGGCGCGGCGCGCGCGGGCGCCCTCAGGCCGTCAGGCGGGCGCGCGCGATCTCCTCGGCGCGCGATTCGACGGCGAGCTTCTGCAGCACGCCGTTGACGAACTTGTGGCCGTCGGTGCCGCCGTAGCTCTTGCCCAGCTCGATGGCCTCGTTGATCACCACCTTGAACGGGGTGTCCGGGCGCTCGGCCAGTTCCCAGGCGCCGATCAGCAGCACCACGCGCTCCACCGGCGACAGCGAGGCGAGCGAGCGGGTGAGGTGCGGCACGATGCGCGCCTCCAGCGCGTCGCGCGAGGCGATGACGCCGCGGATCAATTCCTCGGCGAAGGCCCGGTCGCAGCGCGGCCAGCCTTCGAGGGTGGCGGCGTGGGCGGGCGCGTCGCCGCCGGCGAGTTGCCAGGCATACAGCGCCTGCAGCGCGAGCGAGCGCGAGGCGCGGCGGCGCGAGGGCTTCAGCGCCACCGGCCTAGCTCCAGCCTTCGGCCAGCCGCCGGCGCAGCTGCGCCATCTCCACCGCGACACGCACGGCCTCGGCGCCCTTGTCCTTGCGCGCCACCGCCTGCGCCTCGTCGCTGGTGGTGAGGATGCCGTTGGCCACCGGCAGGCCGAACTGCAGCGCGACGTCCATGACGCCGCGCGCCGATTCGTTGCAGACGATCTCGAAGTGGTAGGTATCGCCCCGGATCACCGCGCCGATCGCCACCAGCGCGTCGAAGCGGCCGGACTGCGCCAGCCATTGCAGCGCCAGCGGGATCTCGAGCGCGCCGGCGACGGCGACGTACTCCGCCCGCGCGCCCAGGCGCACGGCCTCGGCCTGCGCCGAGGCCAGCAGCAGGCCGCAGATCTCGTCGTTGAAGCGGGAGTGGACAACGCCCAGGCGCACCGCGGCCGCGGCGCTCACGACAGGGTCCGGTGGAGGTAGCTGGTGACTTCGAGGCCGAAGCCGGCCATGCTCGGCATCTTGCGCTGCGCCGCCATCAGGCGCATGCGGCCGACGCCGATGTCGCGCAGGATCTGCGCGCCGATGCCGTAGGTGCGCAGGTCCATGCCGCGCTCCCGAGGGCGCCCGGCCTGCGCCAGGCGCGCCTCGAGCGCGGCGTCCGACTGGCTGCAGTTGAGCAGCACCACGACGCCTTCGCCGGCCTCGCGGATCGCCGAGAGCGCCTCGCCCACGCCCCAGCTGTGGGTGCCGGCGCCGGCCTCGAGCAGGTCCAGCACCGACAGCGGCTCGTGCACGCGCACCAGGGTCTCGCGCTCCGGGCGCGGCGCGCCCAGCGCGAGCGCGAGGTGCATCGCGCCCGAGGGCAGGTCGCGGTAGGCGAGCAGCCGGAACGCGCCCCAGGCGGTGTCCATGCCGCGCTCGGAGATGCGGCGCACCAGCGATTCGTTGGCGCTGCGGTACTGGATCAGGTCGGCGATGGTGCCGATCTTGAGCCGGTGCTGGGCGGCGAACTCCAGCAGGTCCGGCAGCCGCGCCATGCTGCCGTCGTCCTTCATGATCTCGCACAGCACCGCCGCCGGGTTCAGGCCGGCGAGGCGCGCGAGGTCGCAGCAGGCCTCGGTGTGCCCGGCGCGCACCAGCACGCCGCCGGTCTGGGCGACCAGCGGGAAGATGTGGCCCGGCTGCACGATGTCCGAGGGCCTGGCGTCCCTGGCCGCCGCCACGCGCACGGTCAGCGCGCGGTCGTGCGCCGAAATGCCGGTGGCGATGCCCTCGGCCGCCTCGATGGAGACGGTGAAGTTGGTGCCGTGGCGCGAGCGGTTGTGCTCCACCATCGGCCGCAGGCCGAGGCGCTCGGCGTGCTCGGCGGTGACCGGCATGCAGATCAGGCCGCGGCCGTGCCTGGCGAGGAAGTTGATCTTCTCGGCAGTGACAAAATCGGCGGCGAAGACCAAGTCGCCTTCGTTCTCGCGGTCCTCGTCGTCCACCAGCACGATGATGTTGCCGGCGCGGATCTCGGCGACGATCTCGGCGACCGGGCTCAAGGCGGCGGCTTCGCGTTTCATGGCCCCATTATAAAAAGAAACGGGGCCTCGGGCCCCGTTGTTTTGCCGCGCCGCGACGGCGGCCTATTGCTCGGCCGCACCCGCCTCGTCCCGCTCGCCCAGCTTCTCGCGGATGCGCGCGCCCTTGCCGGAGCGCTCGCGCAGATAATAGAGCTTGGAGCGGCGCACGTTGCCCTTGCGCTTGACCTCGATCGAGGCGATCAGCGGCGAATAGGTCTGGAAGGTGCGCTCGACGCCCTCGCCCGAGGAGATCTTGCGCACGATGAAGGAGGAGCGCAGGCCGCGGTTCCTCTTCGCGATCACCACGCCCTCGAAGGCCTGCTCGCGCTTCTTGTCGCCTTCGACCACGTTGACCCGCACCACCAGCGTGTCGCCGGGCGAGAAGTCCGGGAGCTGCCTGCCGATGCGCTTCAGTTCTTCGTTCTCGAGTGTCTGTATCAGGTTCATGTTCCACTGTCTCCACGTTCAACACATTCACCACGTTCTTCGCGCTGGAATTCCTCCAGCAGCTTCGCTTCCTCCGGGCCCAGCCTGCGCGCCTGCAGCAGGTCCGGCCTTCTCAGCCAGGTCCTGCCCAGCGCCTGCTTCAAGCGCCAGCGCCGGATGTTCTCGTGGTGCCCGCTCAGCAGGATCTCCGGCACCTTCTGCCCCTCGTACTGTTCCGGCCGCGTGTACTGCGGGCAGTCCAGCAGCCCCGCGGCGAAGGATTCCTCCACCGCCGAGCGGCCGTCGCCCAGTGCACCGGGCAGCTGCCGCACCACCGCGTCCATCACCGCCATCGCCGCCAGTTCCCCGCCCGAGAGCACGAAATCGCCCAGCGACAGCTCTTCGTCCACCCGGCGCCGCAACAGGCGCTCGTCCACCCCTTCGTAGCGGCCGCAGAGGAACGTCACCGCCGCCCCGCCCGCCAGCTCCATCACCTTCGCGTGATCGAGCCGCCTGCCCTGCGCCGAGAGGTAAATCACCCGGCCGCCGCCTGCCTGCTTGGCGGCCTGCAGCGCCTTGTCCAGCGGCTCGGCCAGCATCACCATCCCCGGCCCGCCGCCGTAGGGGCGAGCGTCGATGCTGCGGTAGTTGTCGGTGGTGAAATCGCGCGGATTCCACGCCTGCAACCGCCACAAGCCCGCCTGCAGTGCCCGGCCGGTGATGCCGCCCTGCGTCAGCGCCGCGAACATCTCGGGAAACAGCGTGATGACGTCAAACCGGATCACCAGTCCGCCTCCCATTGCACTTCTATGCGCCTGGCGGCCGGATCCACGTTCCGCACCACCGCCGCCACCCAGGGCAGCAAGCGCCTGGCGCGGGCCGGCATATCCGCCCTCGCCGCCACTTCCATCACGTCGTGCGCGCCGTAGGAGGACATCGCCTGCACCGTCCCCAGCACCGCGCCCTTCGTGTTCACCACCTCCATGCCGACCAGGTCGGCATGGTAGTAGTGCCCCGCTTCGGGCTGCGGCAGCGCGTCACGCGCCACCGCCACCGTCCTGCCCTTCAGCCGCAGCGCCGCGTCGCGGTCGCCGAGCCCGGCCAGCCTTGCCAGCAGCGTGCCGGAATGTTCCCTGGCTTCCAGGACCCGGTACTCGATGCCGTCGATCCACCAGTTCCTGCAGGCCGCCAGCGCCTCGACCGGCTGGAACACCTTGATCCAGCCGAGCAGGCCGTACGGGCCGGCGACCCGGCCCATATCGACCAGGGTCTCAGGCTGCCTTTTGGGTCTTGCCAAACTGCTGGACCAGGCGCTCGACCGTCGGCGAGCACTTGGCGCCCTTGCCTTGCCAGTGCTTCACGCGCTCGGCGTCGATACGCAGGCATTCCCGGCCCTCGGGGGCCTTGGGGTCGTAGAAGCCCACGCGCTCCAGGAACCTGCCGCAAGCGGCGCGGCGGGAATCGGCCACCACCAGGTGGAAGAACGGACGCTTGTTGGCGCCGCCGCGCGCCAATCGGATGACAACCATGTGAACCCCCTGCGGCTGCGAAAGGGAGCGGATTCTACACGCCTTTTCCGGCTCCAGGGACCGGCACTTTGGCGGCCGGGGGCACAAGCGCGATGTCACGCTCGAGATCGTGCGGCGAATGATGAACGACGGTCACATCGGCGCCGCGGACCAGGAACTGGTGGCGACGGGGGAAACCAAGGCCGAGAACACGATCTCCTGGGCGCGCAACGCGCTCAAGGAGCGCGGCTGCATCAGCAGGACTTCGCCGCGCGGCACCTGGGAACTGACCCCCAGGGGGGTCGAAGCGGCCCGGGCAGGGCAAGCGCAGAAACGACGCCGCTAGCGCATTCCGGGCAGCATGCCCTTCATGTTGCGCATCATGCGCCCGAGGTTGCCGCCCTTCATCATCTTCATCATCTGCTGCATCTGCTCGAACTGCCTGAGCAGCCGGTTCACTTCCTGCACCGGGACCCCGGCCCCGGCGGCGATGCGCCGCTTCCTCGAGGCCTTGATCAGCTCGGGATGGGCGCGTTCCTTCGGCGTCATCGAATCGATGATGCCCTCGATGCGGCGCAACTGGCCCCGGTCCTGCAGCTGCGCCGGATTGATCTGCCCCATGAGTTGCGCCGGCAGCTTGTCGGCCAAGGCCGTCAGTCCGCCCATCTTGTTCATCTGCTGGATCTGGCCCTTGAAGTCCTCGAGGTCAAAGCCCTTGCCCTTCCTCACCTTGTCGGCGAGCGCCTTCGCCTGCTCAAGGTCCGCCTGCTTGTGCGCCTCCTCCACCAGCGACACGATGTCGCCCATGCCGAGCACGCGCGCGGCCATGCGCTCGGGATGGAACGGTTCCAGGCCCGAGAGCTTCTCGCCCACGCCGGCGAACTTGATCGGCTTGCCGGTGACCTGGCGCACCGACAGCGCGGCGCCGCCGCGCGCGTCACCGTCCAGCTTGGTGAGCACGATGCCGGTGAGCGGCAGCGCCTCGGCGAAGGCCTTCGCCACCCGCACCGCGTCCTGGCCCTGCATCGAATCGGCGACGAACAGGGTTTCGGCAGGCTTGAGCACGGCGTGCAGCTCCGCGATCTCCTTCATCATGGCCTCGTCGATCGCGAGGCGGCCGGCGGTGTCCACGATCAGCACGTCGTAGTAGCGCAGGCGCGCGTGCTCAAGCGCGGCGCGCGCGATGTCGGCCGGCCGGTCCGCCCTCGCCGAGGGCAGGAAATCGACGCCGGCCTGCGCCGCCACGGTCTTCAACTGCTCGATCGCCGCCGGGCGGTAGAGGTCGCAGGAGACGACGAGGACCTTCTTCTTCTGCTCGCGCAGGTACAGCGCCAGCTTGCCGCTGGTGGTGGTCTTGCCCGAGCCCTGCAGGCCGGCCATCAGGATCACCGCCGGGGGCTCGACCGCGAGCGCGAGCGCCGAGTTCTCCCCACCCATCAGCCGCGCCAGTTCCCGGTGCACCACCCCCACCAGCGCCTGCCCGGGCGAGAGGCTGCCCACCACCTCCCGGCCAAGTGCCTTGTCGCGCACCGCGGCGATGAAGTCCTTCACCACCGGCAGCGCGACGTCGGCCTCGAGCAGCGCGAGGCGCACTTCGCGCAAGCTCTCCTGGATGTTGGCTTCGGTTAGGCGCGCCTCGCCGCGGATCGTCTTGACGATCTTCGCGAGGCGCGCGCTGAGGTTATCGAGCATGGGGTGATAAACTGGACTTCAAGGTGTCCGCCATTCTAATGCACGGCCCAGCGCTGTATTTCCTCGTCAGTGCCGCCTACGCCGGCCTCGCGCTCTGGTTCTGGAACACGCGCTGGCGCGCCGCGCCTGCCGCCGAGGGCCTGGCCCCCGCCGAGCGACTGGCGGTGGCGGCGCCGCTCGCGCTGCATGCCTGGCTGCTCTACGGCGACCTGTTCCTCGCCCCGGAGCTGCGCTTCGGCTTCGCCCAGGCGCTGTCGGTGATGCTGTGCCTGGGCGTCGCGATCTTCTGGATCGAGAGTTTGTTCCTGCGCCTGGACGGACTGGAGCCGCTGCTGCTGCCGCTGGCCGCGCTGGCGGCGCCGCTGCCCGCCCTGTTCCCGGGCATGGCGAGCCGCGGCCTGCCGGCCTCGCCCGAGTTCCGCTTCCACATCGTGCTGGCGATGGCCGCATACAGCGTGTTCACCATCGCCGCGCTGCACGCGGTGCTGATGTCGCTGGCCGAGCGACGGCTGCAGCACAAGCGCGGCCGCATGCTCAACCTGCCGCCGCTGCTGACCCTAGAACGCCTGCTGTTTCGCCTCATCGCCACCGCCTTCGTGCTGCTGACGCTGACGCTGGCCACCGGCGCGCTGTACTCCGAGACGCTGTTCGGGCGCGTGCTGCAGCTGGACCACAAGACGCTGTTCGCGATCCTGTCCTGGGCCACCTTCGCCACCCTGCTGGCCGGGCGCTGGCTGCGCGGCTGGCGCGGTCGCACCGCGCTGCGCTGGACCCTGTCCGGTTTTACCATGCTGCTGCTCGCCTATATCGGCAGCCGCTTCGTTGTCGAGGTCATGTTCGACCGCAGTTGAATGACGGCGCTCCGCGGCGGCAGCAGCGCGGCGCGCGGCTTGAATTGAGCGGAGTGCCCCATGGATATCGCGATCCTCGTCGTACTGATCCTGGTCAACGGCTTGTTCGCCATGTCGGAGGTGGCGCTGCTCACCGCGCGCCGGTCGCGCCTGGTGGCCATGGCCAACAACGGCGACAAGCTGGCGGCGGCAGCGGCGGGGATCGCGGCCGACCCGACCCACTTCCTGTCGACGGTCCAGATCGGCATCACCGCCATCGGCCTGCTGAACGGCATCTTCGGCGAGGCGCTGCTCGCACCGCCGTTCGCGCGCTGGATGCAATCCTTCGGCCTCGAGCAGAAGCTGAGCGCCGTCATCGCCACGGTGCTGGTGGTGGCCGCCGTGACCTACCTTTCCATCGTCGTTGGCGAGCTGGTGCCCAAGCGCCTTGGCCAGATCAACGCCGAGCGCGTCGCCAAGCTGGTTGCCTGGCCGATGCGCGTGCTGGCGGCGATCGCCGCGCCATTCGTGCGCTTGCTCACCGCATCGACCAACGCCATCCTGAGCCCGCTGCTGCGGCTGCTGCGCGTGCGGCACGCCGAGGGCGGCGGCGAACCGCTCAGCCCGGAGGAGATCCGCACCCTGGTGCTGGAGTCCTCCCGCTTCATGCCGAAGAAGCACGTCTCGATGCTGCTGAACCTGTTCGACATCCAGCAGATCACCGTCCAGGACGTGATGGTGCCGCGCTCGCGCATCGAGGCCCTCCGGCTCGACGACGAGCTCGAGACCATCGCCCGCCAGCTCACGACCTCCTTCCACCGCCACATCCCCGTCTACCGTGGCCGCAGCGGCGGCGAGGACGGCGGCGAGGAGATCGCGGGCGTGCTGCAGTTGCGCCGGGCGCTGGCGCTGCTCGCCTCCGGGTCGCTGGACAGGGCGGCGCTGGAGAGTCTGCTCGACCAGCCCTACTACGTGCCGGCGAGCACGCCGGTGATCGCGCAGCTGCAGTATTTCCAGGAGAACCGGGAACGCATCGCGCTGGTGGTGGACGAGTACGGCGAGCTGATGGGGCTCGCCGCGCTGGAGGACATCATCGAGGAGATCATCGGCAAGTTCACCACCTCGCTGCCCAGCGCGACGCAGGCGCTGGCCTGGAACGCGGAGGGCGTCGCGACCGCCGACGGCGGCATGCCGGTGCGCGAGGTGAACCGCGCGCTCGGGCTCGATCTGCCCACCGACGGGCCCAAGACGCTCAACGGCCTGATCCTGGAGCACCTGCAGGACATCCCGGAGGCCGACGTGTCTGTGAGGATCGCCGGCGTGCCGATGGAGATCGTCCACGCGCAGGGCCGCTCGGTGAAAACGGTGCGCCTGTTCCGGCCGCGCGAAGCGCTCCCGGCGGGGCCCGAGCCGGTGCCCTGAAATGCCAATTATCTCCACGAAACGTCATGGCGTTAGAGGAAATTCCTCAGGCTTTACAAAAGCTTGCCGGGGGGGCATGATCGCGGGCTGCCGGATAGAATCCGGCACGGGGGCGTGCAGCCCAGGGGGGTCCTAG
>VGIA01000095.1 GCA_016868105.1 Betaproteobacteria bacterium
GGGGCAATGACCATCTCGTTCACCGCGGTGCGCGCCGGCATGGTGGCGACGAACAGGATCGCCTTGCCGAAGTCCTCGGCCTGCGCCATGCGCGCGCGCTCCTCCGCCGAGGGCGGCACCGGGCGCTTCTCCATGATCGGGGTCGCCACTTCGCCGGGGAGGATGGAGGTGGCGCGGATGCCGTTCATGCACTCCTCCATGTTGATGGACTCGGAGATCGCGATCACCGCGCGCTTGGTGGCGTTGTAGGCAACACCGGTCAGCGCGCTGGCGTAGCGGCCGGTCCAGGATGAGATGTTGATGATCAACCCGTCCTTGCGCGCCCGCATGCCGGGCAGCACCGCGTAGCAGCAGTAGAACAGGCCGTCCTGGTTGATGCGCACCACCTCGTCCCAGCCCTCGGTGCTCATCGTCTTCAGGCTGCGCCTGGGGCCGCTGATGTTGGTGCCGGCGCTGGTGACCAGGATGTCGATGCGTCCGTGGCGTTTCTCGATGCCTGCCGCGACGGCCGCCACCGCCCTGCGGTCCGACACTTCGAGCTGGATGGCCTCCGCGCTGCCGATCTTCTTCAGTTCCGCGAGCGCGCTGTCATTGGTGCGCTGGGTGCGGCCCGAGATCACGACATGCGCGCCGGCGGCGGCCAGTTCCTTCGCGCCGGCGAGGCCGATGCCGCTGCCGCCGCCGGTGATCCAGGCGACTTTGCCCTTCAGTTCAGCGCTTGGCATATTGCGCGGCCCCGAAGAGGTTGTCCTTCTGCGCCTGCGTCATCTCGTTGGGTGGCTTGCGCCGGTCCGCCAATACCAGGAGCGCTTTCTGCACCGCGGGGCGCGCGAGGATGGCGTCGCGCCACTTCTTCAGCGCCGGGTAGTCGTCGAGCGCCACGCCCTGGCGCTCCGGGAAGCGCAGCCAGGGCACGATCGCCATGTCGGCGATGGTGTACTGGCCGCAGGCGATGTACCTCGACTCCTTCAGGCGCCGGTCAATCACCCCGTAGAGTCGGTTGGCCTCGTTCCGGTACCGGTTCATGGCGTAGGGAATCTTCTCCGGCGCATAGCCGAGGAAGTGGTGCGCCTGGCCGAGCATCGGCCCCACGCCGCCCATCTGGAACATCAGCCACTGCAGCGTGGACCACTTGTCGCGCAGGTCCTCCGGCAGGAAGCGGCCGGTCTTCGCGGCGAGGTAGATCAGCATCGCGCCGGACTCGAACATCGAGATCGGTTTGCCGCCCGGGCCGTCGCTGTCCACCATCGCCGGCATCTTGTTGTTGGGGGAGATCCTCAGGAACTCGGGCTTGAACTGGTCGCCGGCGCCGATGTCGATCGGGTGCACCTGATAGGGCGTGCCGGTCTCCTCCAGCAGGATGTGGACCTTGTGGCCGTTCGGGGTCGGCCAGGTGTAGAGCTCGATCATGGGATACCTCAGGCCAGTTTGACCAACTGTTTGCCGAAGTTCGCGCCTTTCAGCAGCCCGATCAGGCCCTGGGGCGCCTTCTCGATGCCTTCCAGGATCGACTCGCGGGTCTTCAGCTTGCCCGCGGCGACCAGCTCCTGCAGCGCCTTGTTGCCCTCGGGATAGCGCTCCAGCCAGTCGAACACGATCAGGCCCTGCACCTTGATGCGGTTGACCAGGATCGAACGGAACATCTTCACGCCGTAGGGCTCGGTGGTGTTGTAGTCCGAGATCAGGCCGCAGACGGCGATGCGGGACTTCACTTTCATGAGGCGCAGCACGGTGTCTAGGATCTCGCCGCCGACGTTCTCGAAGTAGGCATCCACGCCCAGCGGGCAGGCCTCCTTCAGGTCGCGGAACAGGTTCCCGGCCTTGTGGTCCACGCAGGCGTCGAAGCCCAGCTCGCCGGTGACGTAGTCGCACTTCGCTTTGCCTCCGGCGATGCCCACCGCGCGGCAGCCCCAGGCCTTGGCAATCTGGCCCACCACGCTGCCCACCGCGCCCGAGGCCGCGGACACCACGACGGTCTCGCCAGGCTTGGGCGCCAAGATGTCCTTCATGCCGAAGTACGCGGTGCGCCCGGGCATGCCCAAGCAGCCCAGGAAATACGACAGCGGCACCCTCGAGGCATCGACCTTCGTCAGCAGCTCGCCCTTGCCGGCCCAGTACAGCTGCCAGCCCGAGGGCGCAGTGACCTTGTCGCCGGCCCTGAAACCCGGATGCCTGGACTCGACGACCTCGCCGGCGGTCTCGCCGGCCATGACATCGCCCACCTCGAGGCCCTTGACGTAGCTCTTGGCCTGCGACAGGCGCCCGCGCATGTAAGGGTCGAGCGACAGCCAAAGGTTCTTCACCAGCACCTCGCCCTCCTTCGGCGCGGGCGCGGGGGACTCGACCAGCTTGAAGTTCTCCTCGGCGAGCGCCCCGGCCGGGAAGCTGGCAACGGTCCACGACTTGTTCTGCGGCATCAGCTTAACCGGGCAAAGCGGGTGAGATGGTGCTGCGCATCGCCGAACTGCTGCGCAATCATGGTCAGTCGCCGGAAGCTGTGGCTCACCTTCATCTCCTCGGTCATGCCCATGCCGCCGTGCAGCTGGATCGCCTCCTGGCTGATGTGGCGCGCGTTGTCGGCGATCTTGATCTTGGCCGCGGACACTGCCCGTGCCCGGTCTTTCGCATCCAGGGGCGCGTCCACCTTGCTGCACGCCAGGCAGGCCATGGATTTCGCCTGCTCGTAGCTGACGTACATGTCAACCATGCGGTGCTGCAGCGCCTGGAAGGTGCCGATGGTGACGCCGAACTGCTTGCGCGTCTTCAGGTACTCGAGCGTGGTGTCGCAGGTGAACTTCATCGCGCCGACCGCCTCGGCGCACACCAGCGCGGTGGCGAAGTCCGCGACCTCCTCGACCAGTGCCAGCGCGCCGGCCTCGGCACCCAGCAGCTCGCCCTTCGCGCCGGCCAGCGTGACGTCCGCCGCGCGCATCTCGTCCAGCGTGACATAGGACCTCAGCTTCGCGTCCTTCGTGTCCACGAGGAACAGGCTCATGCCCTTCGCCGTGTTCGCCGACACCACGATCCGGTCCGCCGCCGCCGCGCCCAGGACCACGGACTTCTCGCCCGTGATCTCCCATCCGGCGCCGGCGGCCTTGGCGCTGGCGGCGACCTTGGCCAGGTTGTAGCGCGCGCCCTTCTCGCCATGCGCCAAGGCAAGCCGCAGCTTGCCTTGCACCACCTGCGGCAGGATCGCCTTCTTCTGCGCGTCGCTGCCGGCCCGCGCAACCAGCTGCCCCGCCATGATCGTGGGTAGATAGGGTTCGACCAGCAAGGCGTCGCCCGCGGCTTCCATCACCCCCATCAGGTCCACCGCGCCGCCCCCGAAGCCGCCAAAGTCCGGCGAGAACGGCAGGCCGGTGAGGCCCATCTCGGCCAGCTGTGCCCAGACCTCCGCGCTCCAGCCCTGCCTGGAACCGACGATCTTCTTGCGCGCCTCGAAGCCGTAGTCCTTGGCGAGGAAGCGCCGGACCGAGTCGGCGAGCAGCTGCTGCTCTTCGTTGTAGTCGAAGTTCATGCCGTCCCCCTACAGCCCCAGCGTCATCTTGGAGATGATGTTGCGCTGGATCTCGTTCGACCCGGCGTAGATCGAGGTTTTGCGGAAATTGCAGTAGCGCGGCGCCAGGCCCGCGGTGAAGGCATCGAACCCCGGGTCGTTGGCCACCACCTTGAACGGTTGCGCCAGCGGCCCCACCGCCTGCATCGAGAGCTCGGTGAGCGCCTGCTGGATCTCGGTGCCCTTGATCTTGAGCATGGAAACGTCCGCCCCGGGGGGCTGCCCGCTGCGGCGCATCTGGTCCAGGAACCGCAGGTTGGTGATCTCCAGCGCCATCAGCTCCACTTCCACGCGCGTCAGCTTGTCGCGGAAGCGCGGGTCCTCGGTGAGCGGGCGGCCGTCGTCTCCCGGCTGCCGGGCAGCAAAATCCTTCAGCTTGGCCAGTTCCCGCTTCGAGGCGCCGATGCGCCCGGTGTTCATGCGCTCATGCCCCAGCAGGTACTTGGCCACCGTCCAGCCCTTGCCTTCCTCGTAGATCAGGTTCTCCGCTGGCACCTTCACGTTCTCGAAGAACACCTCGTTCACCTCGTGGCCGCCGTCCATCAGGATCAGAGGCCGCACCGTGATGCCGGGGGTCTTCATGTCGATGAGCAGGAACGAGATGCCTTCCTGCTTCTTCGCCATGTTGGAGTCGGTGCGCACCAGGCAGAAGATCCAGTCGGCGTAATGGCCCAGCGTGGTCCAGATCTTCTGGCCGTTGCAGACGTAGTGGTCGCCGCCCTTGTCCGACACGCGCTCGGCTTTCATCTTCAGCGAAGCGAGGTCCGAGCCGGAGCCGGGCTCGGAGTAGCCCTGGCACCAGAACGCCTCGCCGTTGTAGATGCCCGGCAGGAAGCGCTTTTTCTGCTCCGGGGTGCCGAATCGCAGCAGCACCGGGCCGCACATGGCGAGGCCGAAGGGGATCAGCGGCGGGGTGCCGGCAAAGCCGCACTCCTCCTCGAAGATGTAGCGCTGCACCACGTTCCAGTCGGTGCCGCCCCACTCCTTGGGCCAAGCCGGAGCCACCCAGCCCTTCTTGGCGAGGATGCGGTGCCAGCGCAGTAGGTCGTCGCGGCCCAGTTCCTCGTAGTTGGCAATCTTCTGGCGCAGGTCCTGCGGCAGGTTCGCCTTCAGCCAGCCGCGCACCTCGTCGCGGAACGCGGATTCTTCCTGGGAATAGTTCAGGTCCATGTGCCCCTCCTTGGGCAAAGGCAAGTCTACTGCGGCAGCATGCTAATGTAGAAGAGGCGCTGCGACCCCTCCATCTCGTGTTAAACCCTTCATGAGGTAAGCCCATGAGCGATGCAACCGGCCTGCGTGGCCGTTCCTTCCTGGTCACCGGTGCGGCTTCCGGCTTCGGCTGCGCCGTCGCGCTGAGCCTTGCCGCCGCCGGTGCTCGGCTGGCGCTGGGCGACATCAACGCCGCCGGCGCGGCGCAGGCCGCCGACCAGGCTCGCGCCGCGGGCGGCGAAGCGCTGTCCGCCGCGCTCGATGTCACGCGGGAAGATTCCGTGGCTGCGCTCACCGCAGCGGCGATGCGCGCCTATGGCCGCATCGACGGCGCCTTCAACAGCGCCGGGGTGCTGGGGCCGATGGCGCCGATGGCCGAGGTCGCGCTGGCCGATTTCGACCGCGTCATGGCGGTCAATGCGCGCGGCCTCTGGCTGTGCATGCAGGCCCAGCTGCGCGCCATGCTGCAGGCGCCGGCGCCCGCGGGCGGCTACTCCATCGTGAACGCGGCGTCGATCGCCGGGCTGGTAGGCAGCCCGATGCTGCCGGCCTACACCGCCTCCAAGCACGCGGTGGTCGGCATGACGCGCGCCGCGGCGCGCCTCTACGGCAGGAACCGGATCCGCGTGAACTGCGTCTGCCCGGGGCCGGTGGAAACGCCGCTCGCCGGGCCGCTGTTCGCCAGCCAGTCCTACCGCGACATGATGATGTCGCGCCAGGCGCTGCCCGAGTTCGGCAAGGTGCAGGACGTGGCCGCGCTGGTGGTGTGGCTGCTGTCGCCGGCCGCTTCGATGGTGACCGGCACGCCGGCGCGTGTGGACGCGGGCGCGCTCGCCTAGCGGAGCGAAAAATCGACCACTTGCCGCCCGGTGACGCGGGCCGCCAGGAGCTCGTCGAACGCCTGGTCGAGGTCCTCGAAGCGGATGCGGCGGGCGATGCGCTCCAGGTGCCGGGGCTTGAGGTCGGTCGCCAGGCGCCCCCAGAGGCGGCTCATCGTTTCAAACGGATTGTTCACGTTCACCCCCAGCAGGCGCACGCCCCTCAAGATGAAAGGCAGCACATTGCCTTGGAAATCGGCTCCGCTCGCGTTGCCGAACGCGGCCACCACGCCGTCGCGCTGCATGCGCCGCAGCAGCCATCCCAGCTGCGCGCCGCCCACCGCGTCCACCGCGCCCGCCCACTGCGCATCTTCTAGCGGACGCTGCCGCTCCGGAATCTGCGCCCGGCCGATGATTTCCTTCGCTCCCAGGCCCTTCAGGTACTGCGCCTGTTGCGGCTTGCCGCTCATCGCGACCACGTGGTAGCCGCGATGCGCGAGGATGTCGATCGCGATCGAGGCCACCCCGCCGGTGGCGCCGTTCACCAGCACCTTGCCCTTGGCGGGCGCGAGGCCGTTCATTTCCATGAGGTCGATCGCGAGCGCCGCGGTATGCCCAGCGACGCCCAGCGCGCTCGATTCGAACAGGGACAGGCCCTCGGGCAGCGGATGGATCCAGTCGGCGGGGAACCGGCCAAGCTCCGCGTAGCCGCCGTCATGCTCGGCACCGAGGCCGAAGCTGTGCACGATCACCTCGTCGCCGGGCTTGAAGCGCGCATCCCCGGATGCCTCGACGACGCCCGCCAAGTCGATGCCGGCCACGAGCGGAAACTTCATCGCGATCTTCGCCTTGCCGCGCGCGGTGAGCGCGTCCTTGTAGTTGACGCTGGCATAGGCGATTTTCACCGCCACGTTGCCAGCGTCCAGTTCGTCGCGGGACATCTCAGCGATCCGGCCGGCGCCGAACTTGCCTACATCGAACACGCGATAGGCCTTCACAGGATCGTCACTCCGCCATCGGCCACAATGGTCTGCCCGGTGATGAATGCCGCCGCCTCCGAAGCCAGGAACACCGCGATGCCGCCAATGTCGCGCGGCGCGCCCAGGCGCCTGAGCGGCGTGTTCGCCTCGCGCTCCCTGCGCCGCGCCTCGTCCTGCCACAGCGCCTTGGCAAAGTCGGTCCTGATCAGTCCCGGCGCGATCGCGTTCACACGCACACCCTTCGGCCCCCACTCCGCGGCCAGGTTGCGCACTAGGTGGTGGTTGGCGGCCTTGGACATGCCGTAGGCGCCGATGACGGTGTTGGCGATGATGCCGCCGATGGAACCCACGGTGATGAAGGAACCGCCGCCGCGCTCGGCCATGGCCGGGATAGTCATGCCCGCCAGCCACAGCACGCTCTTCACATTGTTGAGGAACACCTTGTCGAAGGCTTGGTCCGGAATTTGCGCGAGCGGCCCGTAGTACGGGTTCACTGCCGCGTTGGCGACGGCGATGTCCACCCGGCCCCAGGCCTGCTGCGTGAACCGGACCAGCGCCTCCAGTTCCTCCTTGCGGGAGATGTTGCAGGGCTTCGCCAGCACCGCCAGCCCCTTGGCCTCCAACTCCTGCCGGACCGCCTCGCAGGCCTCCGCCTTGCGGCTGGAGACCACTACCTTCGCGCCGGCACGGGCCAATTCCTCGGCGATCGACTTGCCGATGCCCTTGGTGGAGCCGGTTACCAGGGCCACCTTTCCTTCCAGATCAAACAATGACTTGCTCATCGTCATTCCACTATGTGATATCAAGTATGGATAAGTTGACAGCTGTGTGACCCAGACCGAATATCGAAACGCGGAACAGTACTCCCGTCCGCAGCTCGAACAACTCCAGGAGCCCGTCCATGGGTGCTTCAGAACCCGTCCCTGCGCCTTGCCCGCAGCCCACCCACAGCTACGAGCACGAAGGCGACCGCCAGTTCGCCACCACCCTTGCACGCGGCCTGGAAGTGCTGCGCTGCTTCACCCCGGTCGAGCCGATGCTCGGCAACAAGGAAATCTCGGTGCGCACCCGCCTGCCCAAGCCCACCGTCTCCCGCCTGACCTACACCCTCACCAAGCTGGGCTACCTGCGCCACAACATGCGCATGGGCAAGTACCAACTGGGCTCCGCGGTGCTCTCGATCGGCTACCCGCTCCTTGCCTCGATGAGCATACGCCAGATCGCGCGACCGTTCATGAAGGAGTTGGCGGACTACTGCAACGGCTCGGTGAGCATGGGCGTGCGCGACCGGCTGAACATGGTCTACGTCGAGTCCTGCCGCAACGGCAACGTCAACACCTTGCCGGACATCGGCACTGCGGTGCCGATCGCCCAGTCGGTGATCGGGCGCGCCTACCTGTACGCCTGCACGCCCGCCGAACGCGAGGCGACGCTGAACCAGATGAAGGTCAAGGAGCCCGAGATGCTGCGCAAGCACCAGGCTTCGATCGTCAAGAGCCTGGAGGACATCCGCACGCGCGGTTTCTGCGTCTCCAGCGGCGACCTGCGACGGGAGGTCCACGCCTGTGGCACGCCGATGCGGCGCAACGTCGATGGCGAGATCGTGTCCTTCAACTGCGGCATCCCGGCCTTCATGCTGAAGAAGGGCCAGCTGGAGGAGGACATCGGCCCGCGCCTGGTGGCGATGGTGCGCAACATCGAAGCCGCCATGGGCATTCACTGAGCGTGGCCGAGCCAAGGGTGCTGGAGCGCCGCCTCGGGCGCGTGCTCGAGCTGACGATGGACAACACCGCGCAGCGCAACGCGCTCACGCCCGGGATCTCGCGCGGCCCGACCAAGGCGCTGCGCCTCGCAGCGGACAACGAGTCGGTCGGCGCCATCGTCGTGCGCAGCGAGGGCAAGCATTTCTGCGCCGGGGAAATCTGAAATACCCCTCCGAGATGCGGGCCACCCAGCCGAGGCAGGCCATGGTCGGGCGCATCGGCGCGGTGAACGAACCGGCACGCGCGCTGCGCGGCACGCCCAGGCCCATGATCGAGGCCGCGCGCGCCCTGGGCCGCGGCATCGAGCGCTTTTACCGCGACGTGCGCGCCTTCCGCATCTACGAGGGCAGCAGCCAGATCCACCTCGTCAACATAGCAAGACATCTGCTACGCTAGCGCCGTCCTTTGGGGGGCAACCATGACCAGACTCACCGTGGCGTTCTGCGCGCTGGCCTTCGCCTGCGCGGCCCAGTCGCAGCAGTTCCCGATCCCGGGCAAGCCGATCCGGATCATCGTGCCGTTCCCGCCCGGCGGCCAGACCGACATCCAAGCCCGGGCGATCGCCCAGAAGGTCAACGAGACGCCCGGCTTTTCGGCCATCGTGGAGAACAAGCCCGGCGGCTCGACGGTGATCGGCGCGCGCGAGGTGCAGAAGGCGGCGCCGGACGGGCACACGCTGTTCTACACCATCGCCACCCATGTCCAGATCCCGCACCTGTTCCGGCCTGCGCCCTGGGACGCGTTCCGGGACTTCACCCCGATCACGGCCGGCGCCAAGTCCGCCACCGTGCTGACCGCGCACGTCTCGTTGCCGTTCAACGACGTGAAGGGCCTCGTGGCCTACGCCAAGGCCCATCCGGGCAAGCTGAACTTCGCCTCGTTCAGCCCGGGCTCCA
>VGIA01000096.1 GCA_016868105.1 Betaproteobacteria bacterium
CTGCGGCTCGAACGGGAACTGGTTCCTGAGCAGGCGCAGGTCGTCGGCGAGCGCCACCCCCGACACCGTGATGCGGGGTTCGGCCAGCATGCGCGCCAGCACCGCCGAGCAGTCCAGGCGCAGCAGCGGAAACAGGTACACCCTGTGCGCGGTGGCCACCTGCGCCAGCGCCGGGGGGTAGCTCTCCCCGGGACGGAACGCGGGCCGCGTCTCGGTATCGAAGCCGATCAGCGCTTGGTGCTGGATCTCCCTGGCCGCGCGCTCCAGTTCTCGCGCATCCTCCACCAGCCGCACCTCGCCTTCCCAGCGGCGGATGGGCAGGTTCGCCATCTCCTCCTTCGAGATGCTGCGGGGCAGGTGGGCGGGCAGCGGCATGCGAGCGCATGGTAAGGCAGTAAGCTAGCACCATGCTCAGGCTCGCGCTCGACACCAACGTCTGGCTGGATTGGCTCGTGTTCGAGGATCCGTCGGCGCAGCCGCTCGCCGCCGCCGTGAAGACGGGCCGCGCCGCGATCCACATCGACCCCGCCTGCGAGGCGGAGTTCGTGCGCGTGCTCGCCTACGAGCGCGGCAAGCGCACGCTGGATGCCGCGGCGCAGGCTGCCTGCCATGCGCATATGTGCACGATCGTGCACATCCTGGACCCCTCCGCGGCGCACCCGGCGATGCGGCTGCCCGACTGCCGCGACCCGGAGGACCAGAAGTTCCTGGAACTCGCGCGCGCCTGCGGCGCCGATTTTCTCGTCAGCCGCGACCGCGCGCTGCTGGAGACCGGGCACCGCAAGGGCCGGCCGCTGCCCTTTGCCATCGTGACGCCGGCGGCGCTGGCGCGCCGGATGCAGGCCACCGCGTGAAGTGGCGCATGCACGAGAATTCGCTGTTCGCGGTGCTGCTGCGCTCGCCCTGGTGGGTCAGCCTGCTGCTCACGCTGGCGATCTTCGCCGTGCTGCGGCTGGTGATCCCGTGGGGCTACGCCGCCTTCGGCTCGCTGCCCATCTTCATCATCAGCCTGGTGGCCGCCTGGCGCCAGCTGCGCGCCCCCAGCGCCGGGAAGATTGCCGCTGCACTGGAGGTGCTGCGAAGCATGCACTGGGAGGAGTTCTCGAACTTGCTGGAGGAAGGTTTCCGGCGCGACGGCTACGCCGTGGAGCGCCTGGGCGCCGCTCAGGCCGACTTCGAGCTGACCAAGGCCGGGCGCAAGTTGCTGGTCGCCTGCAAGCGCTGGAAGGCGGCGCGCACCGGCGTCGAGCCGCTGCGCGAGCTGCAGGCGGCCGGCGAGGCCCGCGAGGCGGGAGAATGCCTGTACGTGCTCGCGGGCGATCTCTCCGAGCAGGCGCGCGGCTTCGCGGCGCAGAACCGGATCCGTCTGGTGGAGGGCGCGGAACTGGCGCGCCTGGCGCGCAGGGGCTAGTACAGGGCCGAGGACAGCTTGCGCCGGTATTCCGACACCAACTCCGGCTGCGTCGCGGCGAGCGTGAACAGCGCCAGCATCTGCTTGCGCGCCTCGCCGTCCTTCCAGTGCCTGGCGCGGCGCACGATCTCCAGCAGCTCGTCCATGGCCTCGCGGTAGCGGTTCTTCGCGCCGTAGAGCGCGGCGAGCGCGGCGCGCGCCTCGTGGTCGGCCGGGTTGGCCGCGAGCCGTGCCTTCAGTTCCGCCTCGCCCGGGCCGTCCCTGCCGGCCCTCGCATACGCGATGCCCTGCCTGAGCGCCTCGAGCCGCGCATCGGTATCCAGGTTGGGCTGCACCTTCGCCAGTTGCGCCTCAGCCTGGTCCAACCGGCCGGCGGCGAAGTGCGCCTCGGCTGCGGCGAGCGCGAGCTCGGCGGCCGAGGGCAGGAGCTTGTCGAAGAAGGCGCGCACCTGGCCCTCGGGCTGCGCGCCCAGGAATTGCGCCACCGGCTCACCGTTCCTGAACGCGATGACGTTGGGGATGGAGCGGACGGCGAAGGCTTGCGACAGGTCCTGGTTGCCGTCGGAGTTGATCTTCACAAGTTTTACCCGCCCGGCGTATTCCAGGGCGACCTTCTCCAACACCGGGGTGAGGGCGCGGCAGGGGCCGCACCAGGGCGCCCAGAAGTCCACCACCACGGGCAGGGTTTTCGAGGCCTCGAGGACCTCGGCTTCGAAAGTGGTGGTCGTGACCTCCATATTTTTGATCTAGTGGCGCAAACCGCGGATTTCAAGCATGTTCCGGGGCATGAACCCGCAGCTCGCGCCTTCGCCCCGCCGCGACTTCGCCGGCCTGGCTGCGTTCCTCCTCCTCGTCGCCCTGGTCTCGGCCGCCGGCGGCTGGGCCACCTCGAGCAGCGTCGGCACCTGGTATGCCGGGCTGGCGAAACCCTCGTTCAACCCGCCCGACTGGCTGTTCGGCCCGGTGTGGAGCGCGCTCTACGCCATGATCGCGGTCGCCGGCTGGCGGCTGTGGCGCCGCGGCGGGCCGGCCTCGCGCCTCGCGCTCGCGGCCTGGTACCTGCAGCTGTTGCTGAACCTGGTGTGGTCGTTCCTGTTCTTCGGCGGCCGCATGATCGGCGCCGCGCTGGTGGAAATCGTGGTGCTGCTGGCGGCGATCGCGGCCACCATCGTGCTGGCGTGGCGGGTGGAGCGCGCGGCGGCCTGGCTGCTCGCTCCCTACCTGGCGTGGGTGGCGTTCGCCGCGGTGCTGAATGCGGCGCTGTGGCGCCTGAACGGCTGAGGAAGCGCGTGGCGGAGCGGCTGCGCGCCGCGGCGAAGCGCTAAGGCTAGAATAGGCGCCAGCCGACCATCCGGCGATCGACGGGCGCCCCGTGACCAGCGAGAAAGCCTACCGCGACCAGGCCCTCAGGCTCTTCCCCTGGATCTGCGGCCGCTGCGCGCGTGAATTCTCGGGCGTGCGTCTGCGCGAGCTCACCGTGCACCACAAGGACGGCGACCACGGCAACAATCCGCCCGACGGTTCGAACTGGGAGCTGCTGTGCCTCTACTGTCACGAGAACGAGCATGCGCGCATGGCCGACGCGCGGGCGGGCGGGGACGGGAAGGGACCCGGGACAGCGCCGGCGAGCTCCAGGCCGCTGGCGGGCCTGGCCGAGCTGCTCAAGCAAAAGCCCAAACCGTAGCCTGTCTCCGTACCTAGGCCGGGATATACAGGGCGTTGGTCAACGATGCGCAAACCACCGCCTGGAATATGGCTTGGAGCTGGAGGGCTACGAGCTGATCGCGCACGCGGCCAAGGTGAAGAATCGCGGCTCGCGATGACCGGGTCCGGCGGGTGGTCTACAATGATTTCGTCATTCCGGCGCGGATCGTATCGGCGTACTTCGACCGCAGGCAGAGAGGCAAGCCATGAAGATGCACCACGACGAGAAGGTGGATGCGCTGTGCCTGTCCCGGGATGACTCCGAAGTGGTCGATTCCGAGGAGGTGAAGCCGGGAATCGTGCTTGACTTCAACGCCGACAAGCAGGTCGTGGGAATGGAGCTCCTCGGGCTCAAGCGTCGCGTCCCCCAGGCGGACCTGAAGCAGTTGAAGTTCGAAGTCGCCTGAGGGCACCCTTGCCGATAGCGGTCAGCGCCGCCGGCGCCCGCTTCTCCCCCTGCCGCACCTGGCGCACGCTGCTGTGGCGCCGCTGGTCGGATGCGCCCGCCGCCAACTTCGTGATGCTGAACCCCAGTACCGCGGACGAGCTGAAGCTCGATCCCACCTGTTCCCGCGCCCGCAACTACGCCGAGTCCTGGGGCTACGGCGCGCTCATCGTCACCAACGTATTCGCCTTCCGCGCCACCGCTCCGAAGAAATTGAAGGCAGCGGGTGACCCCATCGGGCCCGGCAACGACCGCGATATACTGCGAGCGGCCAAGGAAGCGGCGCTGGTGGTCTGCGCGTGGGGCAACCATGCCGGGCTGCTGGAGCGGGGCGCGGCGGTAGCGGCGATGCTGCGCAGATCCGGTGTGAAGCTGCACGCCCTGCGCATCACCGGCGCGGGCGAGCCCTCGCACCCGCTGTACCTGCCCGGATCGCTCAAGCCGATGGTCTGGGGGTAAGCTTCCCCCCGGAGGTTGCCGTGCCCGTCAAGGCCAAGCGCGAGGCCGCGGTCCGGGAGCGCATCCAGGACATCGGCCAGTACCAATTTCCCGACGACGACGTCGAGTGGCGGGTGCTGCACTTGCACCACAGCGGCGACTACTGCTTCGCGGAAGTGCAGGCGCAGCCGGCCACCGTGGGCTACCCCAGGTTCATCTTCGTGCTGCACTTCGACGGCTTCGGCCACATGCAGGCATGCGGCTGCTACTACCTGGCCGACGGCGCGTGGATGCTGCTCTCCACCACGCCCGGCACCCCTACGGACTGGAAGAGAATTCCGCCCGCGGGCTAAGCGCGGCCTGCTCTCCTAGCCGACCCCGAGCAATTCCACCTCGAACAGCAGCGTGGCGTTGGGCGGGATCACGCCGCTGGCGCCGCGCGCGCCGTAGCCCAGGTTGGCGGGAATGGTCAGCAGGCGCGTGCCGCCCACCTTCATGCCCTGCACGCCCTCGTCCCAGCCCTTGATGACCTGACCCGCGCCCAGCGGGAAGACGAACGGGTCGTTGCGGTCCTTGCTGGAGTCGAATTTCTTCGCCTTGATCACACCGTCGGTGAGCCAGCCGGTGTAGTGCACCGTGACGCTCATGCCGGCGGCGGCGGTTTTGCCCTGGCCCAGGGTGACCTCGTCGTACTTGAGCCCGCTGGCGGTGGTGGTTGCCATGAAATCCCCGGTTATTTGCGAGGGCGACATTGTAGAATGCCGGCCTGCCCAAACTTCGGAAGTGGCATGGCCAAAGAGGAGATGCTGGAAATGGAAGGCGTGGTGGACGAGGTGCTGCCCAGCACTCAGTTCCGCGTCACGCTGAGCAACGGCATGGTGGTGCTCGCCTACGCCGGGGGCAAGGTGCGCAAGAACCACATCCGCATCATCGCCGGGGACCGCGTCACGCTGGAGATCTCGCCCTACGACCTGTCGCGCGGCCGGATCAGCTTCCGGCACCTCGACACGCGCCCCGCCGGCGGCCCGCCGCGGCCCGGCCCCCGCAAGCCGCCGTTCCGCAAGCGCTAAAACCCTTTCGTTTCAAGGGCAATCACCTGCCCGGGCCGCCGCCGGCGGCTTGATCCCCCGCCATTCGTCCCCATTTTGAGGTGGAGGCGCGCAATCGCGTCGCCGGGTTTTGCCTCACCTAGGAGCGACGATGGATTTCTGGCGCAGGCGCAAGCAGGAAGTACTGGAACGCACCACCGACGAGGCGGCGAAGGACATGCCGGGCCGGCGCTCGACCTCGCTCACGGTGCGGCCGATCCCCGAGGATGCGCTGATCCTGATCCCGATGCGCAACGCGGTCCTGTTCCCGGGCGTGCTCACGCCCATCGCCATCGGCCGCGCCGCCTCCATCGCCGCGGCCCAGGAAGCGAGCCGGGGCAAGCTCAAGGTCGGGTTGCTCCTGCAGCGCGATCCCTCCGCCAATGACCTCGGCGCGGCCGACCTGCACCGCATCGGCACCGCCTGCACCATCGCGCGCCACGTGGCGCAGAACGAGGGCGCGCACCACCTGCTGGTCCAAGGCGAGAAACGCTTCCAGGTACTGCAGTTCCTGGAGGGCTGGCCGTTCCTGGTCGCCAGCGTGGCCTGGATTCCCGAGGCGAGGGGCGAGGTGGACGACGCATCCTCCGAGCTCCAGGCGAAGTTCCTGCAGCTGAAGGACCTTGCCGCCGAGGCCATCCGCCTGCTGCCCAACGCGCCGGACGAGCTGGCCGCGGTGGTGCAGTCCATGGATGCGCCGGGCCAACTTGCCGACATGGTCGCGAACCTGCTCGACATCAAGAACGAGGACAAGCAGGACATCCTGGAGACCGTGGAACTGGGCGCGCGCCTGGACAAGGTGCTGCGGCTGCTCGCGCAGCGCGTGCAGGTGCTCAAGCTCTCCAAGGAGATCGGCGACAAGACCCGCGCCGAGTTCGACGAGCGCCAGCGCGAGCACGTGCTGCGGGAACAGATGCGCCAGATCCAGAAGGAGCTGGGCGATGACGCCGAGACCGAGGCCGAGACCGAGGACCTGAACAAGGCCATCGAGGCCGCGGGCTTCCCCGAGGACGTGGCCAAGCAGGTTGGCAAGGAGTTCAAGCGCCTCAAGCGCATGGGCGAGAGCTCGGGCGAGGCCTCGATGCTGAGGACGTGGCTGGAGTGGATGACCGAGTTGCCCTGGAAGCCCGAGCCGCAGCCGGCGATCGACCTTGCCGCCGCGCGCGCGGTGCTGGACGAGGACCACCACGGGCTGGAGAAGATCAAGCAGCGGATCCTCGAGCACCTGGCGGTGAGGAAGCTCAATCCGCAGGGCAAGAGCCCGATCCTGTGCTTCGTCGGGCCTCCCGGCGTGGGCAAGACCTCGCTCGGGCAGTCGATCGCCAAGGCGACGGGCCGCAAGTTCCAGCGCGTGGCGCTGGGCGGCACCCACGACGAGGCCGAGATCCGCGGCCACCGGCGCACCTATATCGGCGCGCTGCCGGGCAACGTCATCCAGGCGGTGAAGCGCGCCGGCTCCCAAGCGGGCGTGCTCATGCTGGATGAGATCGACAAGCTGGGCGCGGGCGGCTTCCATGGCGACCCCTCCAGCGCTTTGCTGGAGGTGCTCGATCCGGAGCAGAACGCGAGGTTCCGCGACAACTACCTGGGCGTGGACTACGACCTTTCGCGCGTCCTGTTCATCGCCACCGCCAACCAGCTCGACACCATCCCCGGCCCGCTGCGGGATCGCATGGAAATCATCCAGCTCCCGGGCTACACCGCCGAGGAAAAGCTGGAGATCGCGCGCAAGTACCTCCTCAAGCGCCAGATGGAGTCCAACGGACTGAAAGAGGGACAGGCCACGATTTCCGACGCGGCGCTGCGCGCCCTCATCGAGGACTACACCCGCGAGGCGGGCGTGCGCAGCCTGGAGCGCCAGATCGGCGCCGTGCTGCGCTCGGCGGCGATGAAGATCGCCGAGGGCGATGTGAAGGACGCCGCCAGCGGCGTGGAAACCGTCGCCGTCGAGGAAGGCGACCTGCACGCCGTCCTGGGCGCGAGGAAGTTCGAGAACGAACTGGCGCAACGGACTTCCGTCCCGGGCGTGGCCACGGGCCTCGCCTGGACGCCGGTGGGCGGCGACATCCTGTTCATCGAGGCCTCCAGGGTGCCGGGCTCGGGCAAGCTGATCCTCACCGGGCAACTGGGCGAGGTCATGAAGGAGTCCGCGCAGGCGGCGCTGACGCTGGCCAAGGGGTATTTGGGAGAAAGTTTCGACAAGCTGGACATCCACCTCCATGTGCCTGCCGGAGCGACCCCGAAGGACGGCCCCAGCGCGGGCGTTGCGATGTACCTGGCCATCACCTCGCTGATGACCGGCAAGCCGGTCCGGTCCGACGTCGCCATGACCGGCGAAATTTCGCTGCGCGGGCTGGTGATGCCCGTTGGCGGGGTGAAGGAGAAGGTGCTGGCCGCGCTCCGCGCCGGCATCAAGACCGTCACGCTGCCCAGGCGCAACGAAAAGGACTTGGAGGACGTCCCTGCCTCGGCCAGGGAAAAGCTGGCGTTCGTGTTCCTCGATCGCGTCGAGGATGCGGTGGCGTGCGCGATCGGGGAGTTGCCGCGCAAATCAGGGACGGACCTCGGTTTCCGGGAGGACGGGGGGCGGAGGGCGGCTTAGGGGCGGGTGCCCCGGTTGCGTGCCGGGCCTCACCGAGGGGTTCAGAGACCTGCGCTGAGCCGCCTCAGCGCTTGGCCCGCAGCAGCCTGCGCAGCCGCGCGGTCGTCTGTTCCCGGTCCAGCCGCGACGCGGCGACATCCAGCACCAGTGCTTCCCATGCATCCACGTGCCTGCCCGGCAGGTCCGGGTCCTTCAGGGGGCCATTGGACTCGAGGAATACCAGCGCGGCGGCCAGGGCGGTCCGCTTGTTCCCGTCAACGAAGGGATGGTTGCGGCAAAGATAGAAGAGGCAGGCGGCCGCGATCTCGAGCGCGCTGCCGAGCATCGCCTCGCCCCCGAACGAGGCCTGGGGTGCCGCAACCGCGGATTCGAGAAGCGCGCGATCCCTCAGGCCCCGCCCGCCGCCATGGGCGGCCAGCACTTCGGCGTGGATGGCGAGTACGGCCTCCACGTCAAGGTGCAGGAACCCACGTTCAGGCAAGGCGGCGGAACAGTTCGCGGTTGCGGCCGATCAGCGCCCTGGCGGACTTCGCGGCGTCGGCCGCCTCGATCCTGGGCCGCATCGGCGTGAGGGTGATCGCACCGCCCTCATGCACAGTGACGTTCACCTGGTCGCCTTCCTGCAGCCCGGTCAGTTCGCAGAGCGCGGCATCGAAGATGAGGCCTCGGGAGTTGCCGATCCTGGAGATGTTCTTGATCATGCCGCCATGTTAAACGATGTTTTACTAGCGCGCAAGCCGCGGACGCGGGCGTCTCCCAGCGCAGCGATGCTATCCTGCGTCCCCTGAGGAGGATTGCCGTTGGCCAAGAAGCCCGCCCGCCCCCCCAAGCCCGCCTTCGCCCCCGTCGACCCCGACGACCTGAAGCCCGCGCACCGTTGGCACCGCCCGCTGCAGGCCCCGGGCATCACGCAGGTGGACTTCGAGGAGCGCATCGACTTCAGGCGCCTGCACAGGTACCGCCTCGCGCGCACGCGCCGGTCGCTCGCGAAATCCGGCTTCGGCGCGATGCTGTGCTTCGACCAGCACAACATCCGCTACATCTCCTCCACCGTCATTGGCGAGTGGGCGCGCGACAAGCTGATCCGCTACACGCTGTTGACCGGGACCGGCCAGCCGTGGCTGTGGGACTTCGGCTCCGCGGCGCGGCACCACAAGATCTACTGCCCGTGGCTGGAGGAGGACCATGTGCGCGCCGGCAACCCGGGCATGCGCGGCGCCATCGGCCCGAAGGTGGGCCTGTTCGAGGC
>VGIA01000097.1 GCA_016868105.1 Betaproteobacteria bacterium
TTCGGTGTGCGACGAGGTACGCATGCACGAGATCATGGACACCTGGAAGCCGCACACGGTGTACCACGCGGCCGCCTACAAACATGTGCCCCTGGTGGAACACAACCCGGCCGAGGGCGTGCGCAATAATGTGTGGGGCACCCGAGTGTGTGCCGAAGCCGCTGCGCGCAACGGGGTGCGCAATTTCGTGTTGATCAGTACCGACAAAGCGGTGCGCCCTACCAACATCATGGGCGCCACCAAGCGCCTGGCAGAAATGGTGCTGCAGGCCCTGGCCGAACAGAACCCGGCGGTCACGGCCCAAGGCGGCCGGGCGCCCAGCACCCGGACGACCTTCTCGATGGTGCGCTTTGGCAATGTGCTGGGCTCTAGCGGCTCGGTGGTGCCGCTGTTCCGCGAGCAGATCAAGAACGGCGGGCCCATCACTCTCACCCATGCCGACATCACCCGCTACTTCATGACCATTCCAGAGGCCGCTCAGCTAGTCATTCAGGCCGGCGCCATGGGTCAAGGGGGCGATGTGTTTGTACTGGACATGGGCCAACCCTTCAAGATCATGGACCTGGCCCGCCGCATGGTGGAACTGTCGGGCCTGAAGGTACGCGACGAGCTGCACTCCGATGGCGACATCGAGTTAACCGTGACCGGCCTGCGTCCGGGCGAAAAACTCTACGAAGAGTTGCTGATTGGCGAAAACCCCAAGCCCACCCATCACCCGCGCATCATGAAGGCGCATGAGCAGTTCCTCAGCTGGTCGCAGTTGGAAGAAAAACTCAACGCACTAAGCATTGCCATCGGCGTAAACGATGTTCCGGTCATCCGTGCCATACTCGAGCGCATCGTCAGCGGCTACCAACCCAGCGATGGAGTAGTCGACTGGGTGTATCTGACGCTGCAGCGCGAAGAAATGCGCGCAAAAGAATAATTCACGCATAGTGACATGATTGTGATGAATGATTTGTTTACACGGATCTCGGCAGGCCTAAAGGCGCATTTTGACCCGCTGTATGACACGGAAGATGCCTTGTTGTTCTGGATTGAAGAAGTTTCACAACCTCGTGATACCGGCTCGCTCGTGATTGCCTGCCGGGGGCGCGTCCTTACGGAGATCCACGGGCTTGATTTGAATAACGGATCGACGACGCCAATCCTCAATCAACTCAGCGCCTACTCCAGCGACCTACGACTTTGCACGGCCCCGCGCATCGCGTTCCGCAATGTCGCGCCTTGGCTGCAAACGACCGCCATTGACGCCGAAGGCTGCTATCTTATCCGGTAACGGCGCGGGATTGTGCAAGGATTGCAGACGGCGCGGGTATGCGGCCGGCTGTTCTGAAAACCATTATTCCCAGCCGCAACGCCTGCAGGCGGTGCATGCCTCTCGGCTATTCCGCGCGGACCTTGATTTGCATCTCATCCAGGTGGTTTCGGATGGCCAACGCGTTCCCGGGCTCGCAGCGCGTTCCCGGGCTCGTGGCGACGCTGATCGCGCAGCTTGCCCCGGAACACGAGCGCGGCCTGGGCCAGTGGCAAAGCCCGCCGCCGCTCGTGCACGAAGGCGACGGCGCGTTCACGAACAACAGCGCGCAGGCGCCGCACAGCCGCTACGTGCTCGACCTCGGGCCCGTGGACCTCGGCAAGCCCGGCAGGCGGGAGTTCCGCTTCGCGCGCCTGCCGGGCGTGGAGTTCACCCTCGGCCTGAAGCTGGCGTCGCGGCCCGGGGAGCAGGCGCCGCCGGCGGCGGTTTCGCTGCGCCTCGTCCTGGAAAACGAGAAGGACGAGCTCGTCGTCCACGCCGACGGGCGCCTTGCCGACTGGCTCTGGTCCGAGGCGGGCGACGCCTGGTTCGTCTACCAGCGCGGGCAGCAGATCTACGTCACGATGGCGCCGCGCGCCACGCGGCCGCAGCGCATCGGCCTTGGCGCCGACGGCGGCTGGGGCACCTACTTCACGCCGCGCGCGGAGGCCCGCTACCGCTTGGTCGTCGACGTGGCGCGTGCGAATATCGAGGAGCGCCCGGTCAGCGCGCGCCTAATCGCGGTGGCCGGGGGCTGGAAATGAGCGCCCCCCGCAGCAGACGACCGTGCGCCCGCCGCCACCCGAGGTGCCGCCTGGCATGATGAGAAAGATCGCCGCCGTCACCCTCGCCGTCTCCTTTGTCGCCATGGCCACCTCGGGGCTCATGATGTTCGTCGTCGAGAGGCCCTCGTTCACCATCCAGATGCACCCGGTGCACAAGACTTTCGGCATCCTGATGGTGGCAGCGGCGATCGCGCACCTGTCGCTCAATTTCCGCTCCCTGCTCGCGCACCTGAAGACGCGCTCGGTGGCGGTGTACGGCGGCGTGCTCGCGGCGCTGCTGGTGGCCGCCTATGGCGTCGCCATCCACAAGACCGTGCCGCCCGAGCTCGCGCGGCAGATGGACGCGGCGGCGGCGCAAGCCGAAGCCGATGATTGAGGCGGCCGCAGGCTCAATCGCGGGCTGGCTGCTTGGCGCGGGGCTCCTCGCCCTTGCCGGATGCGCTGGCGCGCCGGCACTCGCGGGCGACACGCTGGCGCGCCGCGCTCGCCGACGCGCTGCAACGGCCGGAGTTCGCCGCGCCGTATCGCTCGAATTCGAGCGATACGGCGCCAACCAGAACCATCGTTTAACCTTGCAACCGCGGACTTAACCAACCGCCCGGCCGCGTCGGCATCAGGTTCAGCTCCTACGACACGAAGTCCCTCCCGGTGGACACCGACAAACTCTGGCTCCGGGTGCAAGCGAAGTTCTGAGGCGTGAGCACGGCGCGCGAAAATGTGCGCGCGCGCTCGCGATGACGCCGGTGACCGCCCCTCGGGGCGGCGATGCGGTGGCGAACCGCCCCCCCCGAAAGCCCGCGTTTCCCCGCGTCATATACTCTCGGTGCATGGCCTTCGCCGCACCCTCAGAGCGCGTGCATGGGCGCTGAATCCCCGGCGCCACGCCTCGCGTTGCGCGGCATCCGCAAGGCCTATCCCGCCGTCGTCGCCAACGACGGCATTGACCTCGCGGTCCTGCCCGGCGAGATCCACGCCGTGCTGGGGGAGAACGGCGCCGGCAAGTCGACGCTGATGAAGATCATCTACGGCGTGGCCAGGCCCGACGCCGGCGAGATCCGCTGGGAAGGCCGCCGCATCGAGGTCCCCAGCCCGCAGGCGGCGCGCGCGCTGGGCATCGGCATGGTGTTCCAGCACTTCTCGCTGTTCGAGACGCTCACCGTGGCCGAGAACGTCGCCCTCGCGCTTCCCGGCGAGCGCGACCTCGCGGCGCTGGCGCGGCGCATCGAGGAAGTCTCGGCGCGCTACGGGCTGCCCCTGGACCCGCGCCGGCTGGTGCATTCGCTCTCGGTCGGCGAGCGCCAGCGCGTCGAGATCGTGCGCTGCCTGCTGCTAGAGCCGAGGCTCCTGATCATGGACGAGCCGACATCGGTCCTCACCCCGCAGGCGGTGCGAAGGCTCTTCGAGACCCTGCGCCAGCTCGCGGCGGAAGGCTGCTCGATCCTCTACATCAGCCACAAGCTGGACGAGATCCAGGCGCTGTGCCACGCCGCGACCGTGCTGCGCGCCGGCCGGGTCACCGGGACCTGCGATCCGCGGCGGGAAACCGCCTCCTCCATGGCGCGCATGATGATCGGCAAGGACCTGCCGGTCTGCGAGCACGCCGAGGCGCGCACCAGCGGCGAGGCGCGGCTGGTCCTCGACGGGCTCTGCCTGCCCGCGCAGGACCCCTTCGGCACCGAGCTGCAGGACATCCGCCTGAGGGTGCACGCCGGGGAGATCGTCGGCGTCGCGGGGGTCTCGGGCAACGGCCAGCAGGAGCTGCTGCGCGCGCTGTCGGGGGAGGTCACGCTCGGGCGCGCCGAGGCGGTGAAGCTCGCCGGGGTCGCCGCCGGCCGGCTGCATCCGGGTCGGCGCCGCCGGATGGGCCTCGGTTTCGTGCCCGAGGAGCGGCTCGGGCGCGGCGCGGTGCCCACCATGACGCTGTCGGAGAACACCCTGCTGACCGCGCACCGCGCGGCGGGCATGGTGCGCGGGGGGCTGGTGCAGCGCGCGCGCCTGCGCGCGTTCGCGCTCGAGGCGATCGGCAGGTTCGCCGTCATGTGCGGCGGCCCGGAGGCCGAGGCGCGCAGCCTCTCGGGCGGCAACCTGCAGAAATTCATCGTCGGGCGGGAGCTGCTGCAGGCGCCCAGGATGCTGGTGGTGTCGCAGCCGACCTGGGGCCTGGACGTGGGCGCCTCGGCGTTCATCCGCCAGGCGCTCATCGACCTGCGCAACGCCGGCGCCGCGATCCTGGTGATCTCCGAGGAGCTCGACGAGCTGTTCGAGATCTGCGACCGCATCGCGGTCATGGCCAAGGGCCGGCTCTCGCCCGCGGCCCGCACGCGGGACACCAGCGTCGAGGAGATCGGCGTTTGGATGAGCGGCCTGTGGCCGGGCGCCGCGCCGGATGCCGGGGAGGCGGCGCGTGCGCCTGCGCCTTGAAGCGCGCCCCGCGCCCTCGCGGGCGATGCGCTACCTCTCGCCGCTGGTGGCGACCGCGCTCACGGTGGTCGCCGGCTTCATCGTGTTCTCCGGCCTGGGCCGCGAGCCGCTGGCCGCGTTCCACGCCTTCTTCGTGCGGCCGGTGTCCAGCCTGAACGGGCTCGCGGAGCTGGTCCTCAAGGCCTCGCCCCTGATGCTGATCGCCACCGGGCTCGCCATCGGCTACCGCGCCAACGTCTGGAACATCGGCGCCGAGGGCCAACTGATCCTGGGCGCCATCTTCGGCGGCGGCCTGGCGCTGGCCTTTCCCGGTGCCGAGTCGCGCTGGTTCCTGGTCCTCATGGTGCTGGCGGGCGCCACGGGCGGCCTGCTCTGGGCGGCGATTCCCGCGCTGCTGCGCAACCGCTTCAACACCAACGAGATCCTGGTGAGCCTGATGCTGGTGTACGTCGCGACCCTGCTGCTGTCGTACCTGGTGCACGGGCCGTGGCGCGACCCGCAGGGGTTCAACTTCCCTCAGTCCAGGATGTTCGCCGACGCCGCGCTGTACCCGATCCTGGCGGAGCCCACGCGGCTGAACGCCGGCTTCCTGGTCGCCCTCGGCGCGGTGGCCTGCGGCTGGCTGTTCATCGAGCGGAGCTTCCTCGGCTACCAGATGCGCGTTGCCGGCCTCGCCGAGGCGGCGGCGCGCTACGCCGGATTCAGCTCCGGGCGCACGGTGTGGATCGGCATGCTGGCCGGCGGTGCCGCGGCGGGCATCGCCGGGGTCGGCGAAGTGGCCGGGCCGATCGGGCAGCTCACCTCGTCCGTCTCCCCGGGCTACGGCTTCGCGGCGATCATCGTCGCCTTCGTCGGCCGCCTGAACCCGGTGGGCATCGTGTTCGCGAGCCTGCTGATGTCGCTGCTGTACCTGGGCGGGGAATCGGCCCAGATGGAGCTGCGCCTGCCCTCGGCGATCACCGGACTGTTCCAGGGCATGCTGCTGTTCTTCCTGCTCGGCTCGGACGTGCTGGTCCACTACCGCGTGCGGCTGCTGCCGCGCGCCCCCGCCCCGCGCGAGGAGGCCGCCGCATGACCGAGCTGCTGGTGCCGATCGTCGTCGCCACGCTGGCCGCCGGCACGCCGCTGGTGTTCGCCGCGCTGGGCGAACTCGTCGCCGAGAAGTCCGGCGTGCTCAACCTGGGCGTCGAGGGCATGATGCTGGTCGGGGCGATCGCCGCCTTCGCCGCCACGGTCGCCAGCGGCAGTGCGTGGGTCGGGGTGCTGGCGGGGATGCTGGCCGGCGCCGCCATGTCGTTCGTCTTCGCCGTCCTCGCCCTGACGCTGCAGGCCAACCAGGTGGCGGCCGGGCTTGCGCTGAGCCTGTTCGGCCTGGGGCTGTCGGCCTTCGCCGGCAAGCCGCTGGAGAGCGTCGCGCTGCAGGCGCCGCAGGCGGTGCCGGTCCCGCTCCTCTCAGAGATCCCCCTGCTCGGGCCGATGCTGTTCTCGCACCAGCCCCTGGTGTACCTGTCCTGGCTGATGGCGGTCCTGGTGAGCCTGTTCCTCTACCGCAGCCGCGCCGGACTGGTGCTGCGCGCGGTGGGGGAGTCGCCGGCCTCCGCAACCGCGATCGGCTATCCGGCGATCGCCATCCGCTACCTGGCGACCCTGTTCGGCGGGGCGATGGCCGGGATCGCCGGCGCCTTCCTGTCCATCGTCTACACCCCGATGTGGGTCGAGGGCATGACGGCGGGGCGCGGCTGGATCGCGCTGGCGCTGGTGGTGTTCGCCACCTGGCGGCCGGCGCGCGTGCTGGCCGGCGCCTACCTCTTCGGGGGCGTCACCATGCTGCAGTTCTTCGCCCAGGGCGCCGGGGTGGCGGTCGCCTCCCAGCTGCTCTCCAGCCTGCCCTACCTGGCGACCATCGTCGTGCTGGTGCTAATTTCGCGCAATCCGCATACCATCCGCCTGAACGCGCCGGTTTCGCTGGGCAAGCCTTATCATCCGGATGCCTGAAGCAACCGGCAACGACCAACCCTTGAGGAGGAGACATGCACATGCCAAGCAATTTCGGTAAGGCAATCATCGGGGCGGCCCTGGCGCTGGCGCTGGCCGGCGGCGCCGCCGCGCAGCAGCCGCTGAAGATCGGCTTCGTCTACGTCACCCCGATCGGCAGCGCCGGCTGGACATTCCAGCACGAACTCGGGCGCCGGGAGATGGAGAAGGCCCTTGGCGCAAAGGTCGCCACCAAGCACGTGGAGAACGTCGCCGAGGGCGCGGACGCCGAGCGCGTGATCCGCGAGCTCGCCACCAGCGGCCACACCCTGGTCTTCACCACCTCCTTCGGCTACATGAACCCGACCATCAAGGTGGCGAAATCCTTTCCCAAGGTGGCCTTCGAGCACGCCACGGGCTACAAGCGCGACACGAACGTGGGCACCTACAACGCGCGCTTCTACGAGGGCCGCTACCTGACCGGCATCGTCGCGGGCAAGATGACGAAGTCGAACGTCGCCGGCTACGTCGCCGCGTTCCCGATCCCGGAGGTGCTGCAGGGCATCAACGCCTTCACCCGCGGCATGCGCAGCGTCAATCCCAAGGCCGAGGTCAAGGTGATCTGGGTCAACTCCTGGTACGACCCCGGCCGCGAGCGCGAGGCGGCGACGACGCTGATCTCGCAGGGCGCGGACGTCATCGCCCAGCACACCGACTCCACCGCCCCGGTGCAGGCGGCGGAGGATAAGGGCGTGTACGCCATCGGCTATCACTCCGACATGTCCAAGTTCGGCCCGAAGGCGCACCTCACCGCGAGCACGCACCAGTGGGGGGCCTTCTACACCAAGGTGGCGCAGGACGCGCTCGCCGGCAAGCACAAGCCGTCGAACCTCTGGGGCGGCATCAAGGACGGCATGGTCAAGCTCGCGCCCATCAACCCGGTGGTGCCCAAGGAGGTGCAGGACATGGTCGCCAAGGCCGAGGCCGACCTGCGCTCGGGCAAGCTGCATGCGTTCGCCGGGCCGGTGAAGGACCAGGCCGGCAAGGTGCGCGTGCCCGCCGGCAAGTCCATGCCCGACGACCAGCTCGCGGCCATGGACTACTACGTCGAGGGCGTGCAGGGCCAGCTGCCGAAGAAATAGGCGTGCGGCGGCAAAGCCGCCCCGGATGAGCGAGACACTCGCCCTCCGGGGCAGCCTGCTTCATTTCCTGCGCGACCCGGGCGACGAACCCGCGGGCGGCGCGGCGCAGTACTTTGACGACGGCATCCTGCTCCTGCGCGACGGGCGCGTGCTCGAGGCCGGCGACGCGCGCGCGCTGCTGCCCCGGCTGCCCGCGGACGCGGCGCGCCGGGATCATTCCGGGAAGCTGCTGCTGCCCGGGTTCGTCGACACCCATATCCACTATCCGCAGACCGACCTGATCGCCTCGCACGGCACGCGGCTGCTCGACTGGCTGGAGCGCTACACCTTCCCCGTTGAGCGGCGCTTCGGGGACCCGGCGCACGCGCGCGAAGTCGCCGACTTCTTCCTCGAGGAGCTGCTGCGCAACGGCACCACCACCGCGATGGTGGTGGGCACCGTGCATCCGCAGTCGGTGGACGCGTTCTTCGAGGCGGCGCAGGCGCGCGGCCTGCGCATGATCGCGGGCAAGGTGCTGATGGACCGCAACTGCCCGGAGGACCTGCGCGACACCGCCCAGAGCGGCGAGGCGCAGACCCGGGAGCTGATCGGGCGCTGGCACGGCCGCGACCGCCTGCTCTACGCCGTGACGCCGCGCTTTGCCCCCGCCTGCTCGGCTGAGCAGCTGCGGCGCGCCGGCCGGCTGCTGGAGGAATTCCCGGGCCTCTACCTGCAGACCCACCTCGCCGAGAACCGGGAGGAGGTCGCCTGGGTGGGCGACCTCTTCCCCTCCAGCCGCAGCTACCTCGACGTCTACGACGGCTTCGGCCTGGTGCGCCCGCGCTCGGTGTTCGCGCACTGCGTACATCTGGAGGACGCGGACCGCAGGCGGATGGCCGAGCGCGGCGCTGCGGCTGCGTTCTGTCCGACAGCGAACCTGTTCCTCGGCAGCGGCCTGTTCGATCTCGCCGCCGCGGGGGCCTGTGGCATGACCGTGGGCCTGGGGACCGACGTCGGCGGCGGCACCAGCTTCAGCATGCTGCGCACCCTGCACGAGGCGTACAAGGTCGCGCAGCTGCGCGGGCAGAACCTGTCGCCGCTGCGCGCGCTCTACCTCGCCACGTTGGGCGGCGCCCAGGCGCTCGGCCTGCAGGACCG
>VGIA01000098.1 GCA_016868105.1 Betaproteobacteria bacterium
CGCTTCGACCAATCGGTGCGCGCCATCGCCCGGCCGCAGGTGGAGCTCATCGCGGCGCGCGTCTCGGCGCTGCACCAGTGCGCCTATTGAACCGCTGCCCATTCCTACATGCTCCGTGAGAGCATGCAAGCGCAAGGCAGGCAGGTGGATGTGGCGGGCGTGGCGAGGGGATTCGGCGCGGAGGCGGGCATCCCGCACGCCGCCGCGCTGGCGGCGTTCACCGAGGCGGTGGTGCGGCGCGAGGACGCGCGCACCGGGTCCGGCCGCCGCGCGCTGCGCGAGGCGCTGGGCGAAGCGGGGCTGGTGGATGCCTGCGCCGTGGCCGCCGCGTTCCACGGCTTCGTGCGCATCGCCGACGCCATCGGCATCCCGCACTACAGCTCACCGGGCGGGGACGACCTGTCGGGCCTGCGCGAGCGGGCCGGGATCAACGAGTTCTACCGGGTGCGGAAGGACGGCGCGCTGCGCTAGGCGCCGGTGTGAGCAGCGCCAAGCAGCCGCAGCGAACGCCCGGAGTTACCTCAAAGACGCGTTGATCCTCTCCAGCACCCCACTCCCCGGACAAAGCTCCTTCGCCCCCAGCGTATTGAACGCCGCCCCATAAGTATTCAGATGCGCATGCAAGTCCTCCGCATCCGGCGCGGCATACAACAACCCCGTCAACACCTCCCCCTTCTGCGCCGCCCGCGCGATATGGGTAATGGCACTGATCTTGTCCGAGGGATCGTAGTCCGCCGCCAGCTTCCTTAACTTCAGGATCCCCCCCTCCGCCCCGGCCGCAACCTCGATCACCTCCCCCTCCCGGTACTCGGCGGTGATCGCCTCCCGCGAAGGCCAGAAGTCCAGCCGGTTGACCGCCTCGTTATGCGCCCGGACGTAGTCGTAGCTCTTGGTGGATCCCTCATGGTTGTTGAACGCCACGCAGGGCGAAATCACGTCGATGAAAGCAGCCCCCGGATGGGCAATGGCCGCCTTCACCAAGGGAACGAGCTGCTGCTTGTCTCCGGAAAAGGACCGCGCGACGAAGGTAGCCCCCATCAGCAGAGCCAAACTCACCGTATCGACAGGCGAATCGGAGTTGACGGACCCCTTCTTCGCCTTCGAGCCCTTGTCCGCCGTCGCCGAGAACTGCCCCTTGGTCAGGCCATACACCCCGTTGTTCTCGAGGATGTAGGCCATGTTGACCCCGCGCCGCATGACATGCGCGAACTGCCCAAGGCCGATGGAAGCCGAGTCCCCGTCCCCCGACACCCCGATGTAGGTCAGATCCCGATTGGCCAGGTTGGCCCCGGTCAAAACCGAAGGCATGCGCCCATGCACGGTGTTGAAGCCATGCGAATTGCCGAGGAAGTAATCCGGCGTCTTGGAAGAGCACCCGATCCCCGAGAGCTTCGCCACCCGGTGCGGCTGGATGTCCAGCTGCCAGAACGCCTCGATCAGCGCCGCGGATATGGAGTCGTGCCCGCAACCGGCGCACAACGTGGAAACCTTGCCCTCGTAGTCGCGGCGGGTGTAGCCCACCGCGTTCTTCTTCAGGGTCGGGTGGTGAAGCCTGGGTTTGGCGAGATAGGTCATGGTGAGAGCGCAGCCAGCGTCCTGAGGGTGGAATGCAAGAACCTGAACTGGGGCCCGCCGGAGGCGCTGTCGCGCGGCTCGGCATGCGCCGCGGCGTGCACCACGACGAGCTTGGAGCTCGGATCGACCATCACCGCCTGCCCGTAGGCCCCGGGCAGCGCGCAGCGGCCCGCCTTGTCGATGAGCCAGGTCCGGTAGCCGAGGACCAGCAGCCGCAGGCCGCTCATCTAGGCCGCCTTGTCCCTCTTGATCGGCCGCACATTGAGCGCGGCGGCGATCTCGGAGATTTCCTTCGTGATGAACCGCGCCGTGATCGGTGCGCCGTCGTAGTGCAGGATCGAGACGAGGGACGCCGGGTTGATGTGCGCCTCGTTGACCAGCAGTGTCTTCATCTGCGCGTCGCGGTTCTGCTCGATGACGAACACCTTGGAGTGCGAGTGCACGAAGTCCTGGATCTCGTCGGCGAAGGGGAACGCCCGCACGCGCAGGGCGTTGACGAAGATCCCCTGCTGCGCGAGCGATTCCAGCGCCTCGTTCATGGACGGGCTGGTGGAGCCGTAATAGATGGCCCCGAACCGCGCCGGCTCGCGCGAAGGCGTGAGCAGGGGCTTGGGCACCAGGGTCTTGGCAAAGTCATGCTTCTTCAAGAGCCGCTGCATGTTGTACTGGTAGTCGGGCCCCGCCTCGGAATAGATGGCAGAAGGGTTCTTCGAGGTGCCGCGCGTGAAGTAGGCGCCCTTGGACTCATGCGTGCCCGGATAGGTGCGGAATGGGATGCCGTCGCCGTCCAGGTCCTTGTAGCGCGCGAACTCCCTGCCGGCATCGAGCATCTCCGCGGTCATGACCTTGCCGCGGTCGTACCGACGGGCGTCGTCCCACTTGAGCGGCTTGCACAGCCGGTGGTTCATGCCGATGTCCAGGTCCGTCATCAGGAACACCGGGGTCTGCAGCCGCTCGGCAAGGTCCAGGCAGTCGGCGGCCATGGTGAAGCACTCGTGCGGGTCCTCGGGGAACAGCAGCACATGCTTGGTGTCGCCGTGCGAGGCGTAGGCGCAGGCGAGCAGGTCGGACTGCTGGGTGCGCGTGGGCATGCCGGTGGAGGGCCCGCCGCGCTGCACGTCGATGATGGTGGCCGGGATCTCGGCGAAGTAGGCCAGCCCGATGAACTCCGACATCAGGGAGATGCCCGGGCCCGAGGTGGCGGTGAAGGCGCGCGCGCCGTTCCAGCCGGCGCCGGTGACGATGCCAATCGACGCCAGCTCGTCCTCGGCCTGGATGATGGCGAACTTGTTCTTGCCGGTGTCCTTGTCCACGCGCAGCTTGGAGCAATAGTTTGTGAACGCTTCCGCAACGGACGACGAGGGAGTGATCGGGTACCAGGCGCAGACCGTGGCGCCGCCGTAGACGCAGCCCAGGGCGGTGGCGGCGTTGCCTTCCATGAAGATCTGCTCGCCCACGGCGTAGGCGCGCTTCGCCTTCAGGCCGATGGCGTCCTTCAGGTGCTCGCGGGCGTAATTGAGGCCCAGCTGCAGTGCGTTCAGGTTGGGCTTGAGCAGCTTCTCCTTGCCCTTGTACTGCTCGCCGATCAGCTCGGCGATGACCTCGGGCTCAAGGCCGATCAACGCGGCCAGGGCCCCCAGGCCGATGATGTTCTTGAACAATTGCCGCTCGCGCGGCAGCGTGTAGGCGGAGTTGGAGATCTCGGTGAGCGGCATGCCGACGACGTGGATGTCCTCCCGAAAACGGGATTTCGGCAGCGGCTTGGTGTTGTCGTAAAAGAGGTACCCGCCGGGGTCGATCTCCTTCAGGTCCTGCGCCCAGGTCTGCGGGTTCATGGCCACCATCAGGTCGCAGCCGCCGCGGCGCCCCAGCCACCCATTCTCCGACACCCTGACTTCGTACCAGGTGGGCAGGCCCTGGATGTTGGAGGGGAAAATGTTGCGCGGCGACACTGGGATGCCCATGCGCAGGAAGGCGCGCGCGAACAGTTCGTTCGCGGAGGCCGATCCCGAGCCGTTGACGTTGGCGAACTTGATGACGAAGTCGTTGACGGCTTCGATTCTTTTCACGCTCATCTGCATCAGCTCCTGTAGCCGGAGTCTTTTTCGTCGACGAGGCGGCGCAGCGAGGCGAACTCCAGCTCACCCAGGGGCGCCGCCTCGGTGAGGAACTCGTTGCCCAGCGCCTGCGACTGGCGGCACATTTCCGGGCTGGGCTCCACCAGCTTGCCGCCGGCCTGCGCCGCGAGCTGGATCTGGCAGGCGCGCTCCAGGCGCCACATCCGGATCCAGGCCTCGGGCATGGTGCGCCCGGTGGTGAGCAGGCCGTGGTTGCGCAGCATCAGCGCGCTGTTTTCGCCCAGGCTGGCGACGATGCGCTCGCGCTCCCCGAGGCGCATGCTCGGGCCCTCGTAGTCGTGGTACGACAGCGCCTGGTAGAAGTTGTGCGCGTACATGTGGATCGGCAGCAGGCCGCAGGCCTGGGCCGACACCGCCATGCCGGCCAGGGTGTGGGTGTGGAACACCCAGTTCGCGTCCTTTGCACCCATGTGGATCGCGCTGTGGATCACGAAGCCCGCTTTATTGGCCCCGTAGCGGCTCTCGCCGACCACATTTCCATCCACATCGATCTTCACCAGGTTGGAGGCGGTGACCTCGTCCCAGCGCAGGCCGTAGGGGTTGATGAGGAAGCGGTGCTCGGGCCCCGGGACCCGCGCGGTGATATGCGCGTAGATCAGTTCCGACCAGCCCAGCAGCGCGGCGACACGGTAGGCCGCGGCAAGCTCGACGCGGATGGATTGTTCCTGCAGGCTGTCTACTGGTTCGCGCTTCATGCCGCCCTCTGGTGCTGTTTGTGCAGCGGGCTGCGCGCGGCGGGCCCGGCATGGGTCATCTCGATCAGCGACTTCTGCATGTCCCAGGCGCCGGTGGGGCAGCGCTCGGCGCACAGGCCGCAGTGCAGGCAGACATCCTCGTCCTTCACCATGATGCGGCCGGTCTTGAGGCCGGTGGCGACATAGAGGTCCTGCGTCAGGTTGGTCGAGGGCGCGGTGAGGCGCGTGCGGACCTCCTTCTCCTCGCCGTCCGGGGTGAAGCTGATGCAGTCCATCGGGCAGATGTCGACGCAGGCGTCGCACTCGATGCACAGCTGGGTGGTGAACACCGTCTGCACGTCGCAGTTGAGGCAGCGCTGCGCCTCCTTCCACGCGGTGGCGGCGTCGAAGCCCAGTTCCACCTCCATCTTCACGTTCTTCAGCGTCTGCTTGATATCGGCCCAGGGCACCGCGAAGCGCCGGTCGTTGGCGATCTCGTTGTCGTAGCTCCACTCGTGGATGCCCATCTTCTGGGACATCATGGACATGCCGGGCGCGGGCCGCTCGCGGATGTCCTCGCCCTGCAGCAGCTTGTCGATGGAGATCGCCGCGTCGTGGCCGTGTGCCACCGCCCAGATGATGTTCTTGGGGCCGAAGGCGGCGTCGCCGCCGAAGAACACGTTGGGCAGCGAGGACTGGAAGGTGACCTTGTCCACTGCCGGCATGCCCCACCTGTCGAACCTGATCCCCGCGTCCTTCTCGATCCAGGGGAAGGCGTTCTCTTGCCCCACCGCGATGAGGACGTTGTCGCATTCGAAGCTCTGGTCCGGCTCCCCCGAAGGCACCAGGCTCCGCCTGCCCTTGTCGTCGTACACCGCCTTCACCTTCTCGAAGCTCATGCCGGTCAGCCTGCCCTCCTGGTGCAGGAAGGCCTTGGGCACCAGGAAATTCAGGATCGGGATGCCCTCGTGCGCGGCGTCCTCCTTCTCCCAGGGGCTCGCCTTCATTTCATCGAACCCGGAACGCACGATGACCTTGACCTCCTCGCCGCCGAGCCTCCTCGAGGTGCGGCAGCAGTCCATGGCGGTGTTGCCACCGCCCAGCACGATGACCCGCTTGCCGATCTTCGTGGTGTGGCCGAAGGACACCGACGACAGCCAGTCGATGCCGATGTGGATGTGCTTGGCCGCTTCCTTGCGCCCCGGGATGTCCAGGTCGCGCCCGCGCGGCGCGCCGGTGCCGACGAACACGGCGTCCCAGCCTGCCGCCAGCACTTTCTTCATGGAGTCGATCCTGACCCCGCCCTTGAAGGTGACGCCGAGGTCGAGGATGAGGCCCACCTCCTCGTCGATGACTTCCAGCGGCAGCCGGAAGCGCGGGATCTGCGACCAGATCATGCCCCCGGCGCGCGGGTCCTGGTCAAACACCGTGACCTCGTAGCCCAGGGGGGCGAGGTCTCGCGCCACGGTGAGCGAGGCGGGGCCGGCGCCGATGCAGGCGATGCGCTTGCCGTTCTTCTTCGCCGCGGGTTTCGGCATCCTCGCCCTGATGTCGTCGCCCTTCAGGTCCGCGGCGACGCGCTTCAGGCGGCAGATGGCGACCGGCTGCGGTTTGCCGAGGTTCTCGTCCTCAACGCGGCCGCGCCGGCAGGCCGGCTCGCAGGGCCGGTCGCAGGTGCGGCCGAGGATGCCCGGGAACACGTTCGACTTCCAGTTGACCATGAAGGCATCGGCGTAGCGGCCTGCGGAGATCATCCGGATGTATTCCGGTACCGGGGTGTGGGCCGGACAGGCCCACTGGCAATCAACGACTTTGTGGAAGTAGCCGGGGGACTTCGTCTCGGTGGGCTGCAACCCTTGTCTCCTGGTCAAGGAAAAACGCATCGTCTGCATTTTTCATTATTATTCAGCGCCTTATGTACCACACGCCGGCGCACGGGAAGTTTACCCCTCGGTGGGCATAAAGGAAAGCCTGAGATTTCAAACCCCTAGGGCTTGCAGGGGGTAGCCGGATTCAGGCGGTGCGGGCGTCGGCGCCGCAGCCGTCGAGTTCGCCGACCGGGGGCACGAAATGCCTCAAGCGGCCCGAGCCCGTGAAGCACAGCCGCGTCACCAGTTCAATTAGTACCGGGGTGGCGCATGAACCCCGGCGCGCCCACCGAGACGAAGGCGCTGACGGCGAAGGTGGCCCGCGAGAAGCCGGCGCCGCGCCAGCCGCGCATCAGCGCATTGCTGAGCGCGGTCGCCAACGCCGCGCCATAGGCGGGCCAGGTCGGCAAGCCCAGCGCGGCGGGGATCCAGGTCAGTGGCCCCGCCTGCCGCTCCCGGAGGATCAGGCCGGGCACCACGAAGGACCGGGCGAACGCCGTGGTGCCGAGGCGGTAATTGATGCCGACAGCGCGGGGTATGCCCATCGGCCAACCCTACCGCGACGCCGGAAGCGGCGCGCAATCGGGGTCGAACCTGCAAGTTGCGCACGAGTGCAGAGCGCGCGTTGTATCCTTGCCTGCGGCCATGAACCAACTTGAAGCCCTCAGGCGCCGATCGATCGTCGTTGCCGATACAGGCGACATCGACGCGGTCGCCCGCTGGAAACCGCAGGACGCGACCACCAACCCCTCGCTGCTGCTCGCCGCCGCGCAGGATCCCCGCTTCCGGCACCTGGTGAACGCGGACCTGGACCGGATGTTCGTCAACTTCGGCTGCGAGATCCTCAAGCACCTGAACAAGGACCGCGGCCGCGTCTCCACCGAGGTCGACGCGCGCCTGTCCTTCGACACCACGGGCACGCTGGCGAAGGCGCGGCGCCTGATGGCCCTCTACGCGCAGGCCGGCATCGGCCCGGGGCGCGTGCTGATCAAGGTTGCGGCCACCTGGGAAGGCATCCGCGCCGCCGAGCAGCTCGAGCGCGAGGGCATCCACTGCAACCTGACCCTGCTGTTCTCGTTCGCGCAGGCGGTGGCCTGCGCCGAGGCCGGCGTGACGCTCATCTCGCCCTTCGTCGGGCGCATCTTCGACTGGCACCGGGCGGCGCGCAAGCTCGAGGACATCGCCATCGAGGACGATCCCGGCGTCGCCTCGGTGAGGCGCATCTACAACTACTACAAGCGCCACGGCTACCGCACCCAGGTGATGGGCGCGAGCTTCCGCAAGCCGGCGCAGATCCTGGCGCTGGCCGGCTGCGACCTGCTCACCATCGCCCCGGAGCTGCTGGAGAGGCTGTCGCGGACCGAAGGCGAGGTGCCGGCCAAACTCTCGGCCGATGCCGCACTGCGCATGCCCATCGAGCAGCTGTCGCTGGAGGAGAAGGCCTTCCGCTGGCTGCACAACGAGGACGCCATGGCGGTGGAGAAATTGTCGGAGGGCATCCGCAAGTTCGACGCCGACGCGCGCAAGCTCGAAGCCTTCATGGCTGCGCAGGCGAAGGCCGCCTGATGGTCCGCCTGGACTACGAGCAGCGCAAAGACGGCCTGGTCGCCCGCGTCACGCTCGACAATCCGAGCAAGCTCAACATCTTCACACGCGAGGCAATGGCCGCGCTGGTGCGCGTGATGCGCGAGGCGGAACTAAAGGACGGCCTGCGCGCGATCGTGCTCACCGGCGCCGGCGACAAGGCCTTCGTCGGCGGCGCAGACCTTGACGCGCTCGCTTCCCTGGACCCGGCCTCGGCGCGCGAATTCATCGGCCAGGTGCACCAGGCCTGCGCCGCGATGCGCCACTGCCCGGTGCCGGTGGTGGCGCGCATCAACGGCTTTTGCATCGGCGCCGGGCTGGAACTGGCCGCCTCCTGCGACATCCGGATCGCAGTGAACACCGCGCTGTTCTCCATGCCCGAGGTGCGGCTGGGCATCCCCTCGGTGGTGGAGGCGGCCCTGCTGCCGCGCCTCGCGGGCGCGGGGCGCGCGCGCTGGCTGGTGATGACTGGCGAGGCGGTCCTGGCGCAGGAGGCGCTGCAATGGGGCCTGGTCGAGAAGGTCGCCTCGGCGGCTCACCTGGACACTGCGGTCAACGCCGCGGTGGATGCGATCCTCGCCGGCAGCGATGAGTCCATCCGCGCCCAGAAGCGCCTGTGCCAGATGTGGGAGGAATTGCCGCTGGAGGCGAGCATCCGCGCCAGCGTGGACGAGTTCGCGCGCGCCTACGAGTCGCCGGAGCCGGGCAGGCGGATCGCGGGCTTGCGCCGTGCGCGAAGGAAGTAGCCCGGAACTGGCCTCCGCA
>VGIA01000099.1 GCA_016868105.1 Betaproteobacteria bacterium
GCAGCACCTGGTGCTCCTCGGGCCTCATGTGGTCCCAGTGCAACGGTACATATCGTTCCAGGACCGCCGCGAACTCTGCAGCGCCTTCGGGAGGTTCACGAACAGGTAAATCGCCGACGGCGACCTGGTGAGCGTCGCCCGGCGCCTCGGATGCCGCGCCATAGCCGCAGGCTATCCCCGCAATCGCCAGAAGCGATTGCGCGATCCCGGGACCGGCCTTAGTCTCCCCGCCCATGCGCGAAGGCAGCCTGGAAGCCCCCACCCGCCACCCCCTGGACTGGAAGAGCGAGGCGTTCTACGACGAGGCCAAGGCGTTCGAGGAACTCGAGCGCGTGTTCGACATCTGCCACGGCTGCCGCCGCTGCGTGAACCTGTGCACCGCTTTTCCCACCTTGTTCGACCTGGTCGACCAATCCAAGACCATGGAGGTCGACGGCGTCGCCAAGCAGGACTACTGGAAGGTCGTGGACCAGTGCTACCTGTGCGACATGTGCTACCTGTCCAAGTGCCCCTACGTGCCGCCGCACCCGTGGAACGTGGACTTCCCGCACCTGATGCTGCGCGCCAAGGCGATCAAGTTCCGCAAAGGCGAGACCTCGTTCCGGGACAAGCTGCTCTCGTCGACCGACGCCCTGGGCAAGCTCGCGGCGATCCCGGTGGTGGCGCAGACGGTGAACGCGGTGAACCGCAACGGCCTCGCGCGCTCGGCGATGGAAAGCGCGCTGGGCATCCACAAGGACCGCGAGCTGCCGCCGTATTCGCCGGCGAAGTTCCGCAGCCATGCCGCCGCGAGCGCCGCCCTGCCCGTCAAGGACGGCGCCAAGACCCCCGGCAAGGTCGCCATCTTTTCCACCTGCTATGTCAACTACAACGAACCCGGCATCGGCCACGACCTGGTGGCGCTGCTCGCGCACAACCAGATCCCGCACGTGCTGGCGGAGAAGGAAGCCTGCTGCGGCATGCCCAAGCTGGAGCTGGGCGACCTGGAGGCGGTGGCGAAGCTGAAGGCGATCAACATCCCGCCGCTGGCCAAGCTGGCCGAGGCAGGCTACGCCATCCTGACGCCGGTGCCTTCCTGCACCCTGATGTTCAAGCAGGAGCTGCCGCTCATGTTCCCGGACGACGCCCAGGTGCAGGCGGTGCGCGCGGCGATGTTCGATCCCTTCGAGTACTTCGTGCAGCGCGCCAGGGACGGCCTGCTGAAGAAGGACTTCAAGGCCGGCCTGGGCAAGGTCTCGTACCACATCCCCTGCCACTCGCGCGTGCAGAACGTGGGCCAGAAGACGCGCGAGATGCTGGAGATGGTGCCGGACACCGCGGTCACCACTGTGGAGCGCTGCGCCGGCCACGATGGCACCTGGGGCGTGAAGCGCGAGTACTACGCCAATTCCATGAAGATCGGCGGCCCGGTGTTCCGCCAGATGGCGGCGCCCGCGCCGGATTACGTGAGTTCCGACTGCCCGATCGCCGGGCGCCACATCCTGCAAGGCATGGGCGCCGATGGCGGCAAGGCCGCGAAGGCGCATCCCCTCACGCTGCTGAGGAAGGCCTACGGCCTCTAGCAAAAACAGGGGCAGTCGCTGTTTTTCCCGTCTTGCCGCCCTGCTGCTCAGCCTGCAGGTGTTCCTCCTCGGCGGCTGTGCGCAGCTCGCGCCGCTTCCGGGTCCCGGATTCGCCTTCGGCGTGCTCGGCGACACGCCTTACTTGCCCGCCCAGGTCGAAAAGCTCGACGCGCTGATCGGGCGCATCAACGCGCAGGACCTCGCCTTCGTCGTGCATGTCGGCGACCTCGGCACCAGCGGCAGGGGCCAGGGCTGCAGCGATGCCTGGATTGCCGCGCGCAAGCGCCAGTTCGAGGCCATCCGGCATCCGTTCGTGCTGATTCCCGGCGACAACGAGTGGACCGACTGCGCGCGCCACGGCATGGACCCGCTCGCGCGCCTCGAGGCATGGCGCAGCCTGTTTTGCGGGCTGGGCGGCGGACTTGCGCTCACACGCCAGCCCGGGCACTGCGAGAACGCGCGCTGGGCCGCGTACGGCATGCATTTCGTCGCCCTCAACGTGCCCGGCGGCGCGAGCCCGGAGCTGGGCGATGCGCGCATGGCTGCGACACTCGGGTGGCTGGAGGAGAGCCTGGCGCAGGCGAAAAAGGAGCGGTCCGCGCGCGTCTTCGTCTTCCTGCACGCCGATCCGCGCTTCTGGCGACGCGGGCGTGGCGACGCCTATGCGCACCTGCGCGAAGTGCTTGCCGCGCAGGCCGCGCGCTTCGGCGGCCGGCTGGTGCTGGTGCACGGCGACACGCACGTCCACCGCGACGACGAGCCGCTGCCGGGCCTGCGGCGCGTGGTGCCCTGGGGCTCGCCTTTCGTGTCCTGGCTGCGCGTGTCCGCGGCCCGAGGCGAACCGCTGGCAGAGGCGGGCTGGTAGGGGCCGCCAATGTACCGAGTGCTTACATCTGGCGCGCCACCACCCCCGCAACGACGCGCTTGACCGCCGCCGCATCCGCCTCGATCACCTCGAAGCGCTGCGGTAATTGCTCCAGCTTCTCGAAGCCCGCCGGCCGCGCCGGATCCCGCCCGAGCGCCTCGCGGATGGTGTCGGCGAACTTGGCCGGCAGCGCGGTCTCCAGGCAGATGAGCGGCACGCCGGCCTCGCGCTGCTCCAGCCCGACCTTGACGCCGTCGGCGGTGTGCGGGTCGATGGTGAGGCCGTACTTCGCATGCACGGCGCGGATAGTCGCCAGCCGGTCGGCGTGCGTGCTGCGGCCGGAGGCGAATCCTTTCCTCGGGATCAGGCTCAGGTCCACTGCGGCGTTCGAATCCAGGCCGCGCCAGCGCCGGGCCAGCGCCTGCCCGTCGCGCCCCAGCAGGTCGAAGGCGTAGCGCTCGAAGTTGGAGGCCTTGGAGATGTCCATCGAGGGGCTGGAGGTCGCCGCCGCGGTCTTGCGCAGGCGGTAGCTACCGGTGCGGAAGAATTCGTCCAGCACGTCGTTCTCGTTGCTGGCCAGGATCAGTCTGCGCACCGGCAGCCCCATCTCGCGCGCGACGTAGCCGGCGTAGATGTTGCCGAAGTTGCCCGAGGGCACGGCAAAGGAGACCTGCTCGGTATCGGATCTGGTGGCGGCGAAGTAGCCCTTGAAGTAGTACACCACCTGCGCCGCGATGCGCGCCCAGTTGATGGAATTCACCGCGCCGATGCGGTACTGCTCCTTGAACGCCGTATCGGCGTTGACCTGCTTCACCACGTCCTGGCAGTCGTCGAACACGCCCTTCACCGCCAGGTTGTGGATGTTCGGGTCCTGCAGCGAGAACATCTGCGCGCGCTGGAAGGCGCTCATGCGCCCGTGCGGCGAGAGCATGAAGACCTGGATGCCCTGCTTGCCGCGCATGGCGTATTCGGCCGCCGAGCCGGTGTCGCCCGAGGTGGCGCCGAGGATGTTGAGCGTACGGCCCTCGCGCGCGAGCGCCTCCTCGAACAGGTTCCCCAGCAGCTGCATCGCCAGGTCCTTGAACGCCAGCGTCGGGCCGTTCGAGAGGCCCAGGATGTGCAGGCCCGGCTCCAGCGTCGCGAGCGGGGTGATGTCGTCGCTGCCGAAGGCCGCTTTGGTGTAGGAACGGTGCACCAGCCGGCGCAGGTCCGGCAGGTCGTCCATGAAACGCGACAGGATCTCGTAGGCGAGATCGCGGTAGGCAAGCGAGCGCCAGGACTTCAGGTCCGCCTTGGGGTAGCGCTCGGGGACGTACAGGCCGCCGTCGGCGGCAAGGCCCTCGAGCAGGATCTTGGTGAAGCGCCTCGCCGGCGCCTCGCCCCGGGTGGAGAGGTACAGCATCAAAGCAATTCTTCGAGCCGGATGCGGGTGACCTTGCCGACCACCGTCGGCAGCCTCTCGATCTTCCTCATCGCGGCATTGACGTTCTTCTCGAGGGCACGGTGGGTGAGCATGACGATGTCCACGCTCCTTTCGCCCTCCTCGGGCTCCTTCTGCACCATGGCGTCGATGGAGATCCTGAGGTCGGCCAGGATGCGCGTGATGTCGGCGAGCACGCCGGGCCGGTCCTGCACCCGCATGCGCAGGTAGTAGGAAGTCTCGACCTCGCCGATGGGCAGGATCGGGTCGCCCGCCAGGCGGTCGGGCCGGAAGGCGAGGTGCGGCACGCGCTGGTCGGGGTCGGCGGTGATCAGGCGCGTCACGTCCAGCAGGTCGGCCACCACCGCGCTCGCGGTGGGCAGGCTCCCGGCGCCGGCGCCGTAGTACATGGTCGCGCCCGCGGCGTCGCCCTTGACCAGGATCGCGTTCATCACGCCCTCGACGTTGGCGATCAGGCGCCGCGCCGGCACCAGGGTCGGGTGGACTCTCAGTTCGATGCCCTTGTTCGCGCGCCGCGTGATGCCCAGCAGCTTGATGCGGTAGCCCAGTTCCTCGGCGTAGCCGATGTCCTGCTGGGTCAGCTTCGAGATGCCCTCGGTATAGGCCTTCGGGAACTGCATCGGAACGCCGAAGGCGAGCGCCGAGAGGATGGTGAGCTTGTGCGCCGCGTCCACGCCCTCGATGTCGAAGCTCGGGTCGGCCTCGGCGTAGCCTTTCTTCTGCGCTTGCTTGAGCACGGCGGCGAAGGCCAAGCCCTTGTCGCGCATCTCCGAGAGGATGAAGTTGGAGGTGCCGTTGATGATGCCGGCGATCCACTCGACGCGGTTGGCCGCCAGGCCCTCGCGCAGCGCCTTGATGATCGGGATGCCGCCCGCCACCGAGGCCTCGAAGGCCACCATCACGCCCTTCTTCTGCGCCGCCTTGAAGATCTCGTTGCCGTGGGTGGCGAGCAGCGCCTTGTTGGCGGTGACCACATGCTTGCCGTGCGCGATCGCGTCCAGCACCAGCTCGCGCGCGATGCCGGTGCCGCCGATCAGCTCGATGACGATGTCGATGTCCTTCGCGCGCGTCACCTCGCGCGCCTGCGCGGTCAGCTTCGCCTTGCCGCCGGTGACCTTGCGCGCGTGCTCCAGGGCCTTGTCGGCGACGCGGGTGATGCGGATGCCGCGCCCGGCCCGGCGCTCGATCTCGCTCGCGTTGCGCCTGAGGACGCTCCAGGTGCCGCTGCCGACCGTGCCGATGCCCAGCAGCCCGACATTGACGGGCTTCACGCGGCCCCCTTGAGAAGACCGTCCTTGCGCAACATCTCGCGGATGCCGCGCAGCGCCTGGCGCAGGCGCTGCTCGTTCTCGATCAGGGCGATGCGCACGTGGCCGTCGCCGTAGTCGCCGAAGCCGATGCCCGGGGACACCGCGATCTTCGCCTCCTCCAGCAGCCGCTTGGTGAACTCGATCGAGCCCATGTTCTGGTAGAAGGGCGGGATCCTGGCCCAGATGTACATCGAGGCCTTCGGGTTCTCGACCATCCAGCCGATCTCATGCAGGCCCCGGACCATGACGTCGCGACGCTTCTGGTAGGTCTGGCGAATGTCGTCCACGCAGTCCTGCGGCCCCTCCAGCGCCACGATGGCGGCCACCTGCACCGGCGTGAAGCTGCCGTAGTCGTGGTAGCTCTTGATGCGCGCCAGGGCATGCACCAGCTCGGCGTTGCCGACCATGAAGCCGATGCGCCAGCCGGCCATGTTGTAGCTCTTGGACATGGTGAAGAACTCGACCGCGACCTCGCGCGCCCCGGGCACCTGCATGATCGAGGGCGCCTTCCATCCGTCGAAGGTGATGTCGGCGTAGGCCAGGTCGTGCACCACCAGGATGTCGTGCTGCTTCGCGATGGCGACGACCTTCTCGAAGAACTCGTAGTCGACGCACATCGCCGTCGGGTTCGACGGGAAGCCGATGATCAGCATCTTCGGCTTCGGGAACAGCTCGCCGATGGCGCGCTCCAGTTCCGCGAAGAAGTCCACCCCCGGGGTCATGCGCACCGAGCGGATGTCGGCGCCGGCGATCACCGCGCCGTAGATGTGGATCGGGTACGAGGGATTGGGCACCAGCACGGTGTCGCCGCGCTCAAGGGTCGCGAGCATCAGGTGGGCGAGCCCCTCCTTGGAGCCGATGGTGACGATCGCCTCGCGGTCCATGTCCAAGCCCACCGCGAAGCGCCGCTGGTACCAGTCGCAGATCGCCTGGCGCAGGCGCGGGATACCCTTCGATACCGAGTAGCCGTGGGTGTCGGGGCGGCGCGCCGCCTCCACCAGCTTGTCCACGACGTGCTGCGGCGTCGGCCCGTCCGGGTTGCCCATGGACAGGTCGATGATGTCCTCGCCGCGGCGGCGCGCGGCCATCTTCAACTCGTTGGTGATGTTGAAGACGTAGGGGGGCAGGCGCTTGATTCGCGAGAACTCGTGCATGGCCTGATTCTAGCAGCGAACCCGCCCGGGCTTGACATATGGCAGTTCAAGGCATAAGCTGACACATATGGAAAAGACCCAGGTCTACCTGCGCAAGGAGGAACTCGCCGCGCTGCGCGCCGCGGCCGCCCGCTCGGGCCGCAGCGTGGCCGAGCTGGTGCGCGAGGCGGTGCGCAAGGCGGTGCTGGTCCCGCAGGCCGCCGGTCCGGTCGCGCTTTGGGACGGCGAGCCCCGGCGCAGTTCCGTGGACCACGATTCGGTCCACGACGAGCGCTGATGCGGCAGCGCGAGCCGGCGTTCGTCGACAGCGGCGCCTGGATCGCGCTCGCGTTGTCCAGGGATCCGCTGCACCCCCAGGCCCGCCATCAATGGGAGATGCTGCGCGGCGGCGGCGCGAAACTGCACACCTCGGTGCCGGTGGTGATCGAAACCTTCACCTTCCTTGAGCGCAACGCGAACCGCGACGTGGCGCTGGCATGGAAGGATTCCATCTACGCACCCTCGATTGTGCGCATCCTGCCCTGCGAGCTGAGGGACCTGGAGAGTTCCTGGGCGTATTTCCGCCGCGGCGGCCTGCACAGGCTCTCGGCCGTCGATGCCACCAGCTTCGCGATCATGAAACGCGCCCGCATCAGCCTGGCGTTCGCCTTCGACCACCACTTCGCCGCCGCCGGATTCCGGCTGGTCGGCTGAGCCCCGCCATGAAGCTTCACGCCCATGCCCCTTCTACCCGCAACACCTTCACCGCCTATGGCGAGGGCTGGTTCGCGGTCAACGGCGAGCGCCGCGAATCGAGCCTGATCGTGTTTCCCGACCGCCTCGTGGACTGGCCGGTGGCCGGGTTCGAGGCCTTGCGCGCCGAGGACTTCGCGCTTCTCGCCCAGGCGCGTCCTGAGATCGTGCTGCTGGGAACCGGCGCGCGCCAACGCTTCCCGCACCCGCGCCTGACCGAGGCGCTGATGCAGGCGCGCGTCGGCCTGGAGGTGATGGACACCGCGGCGGCGTGCCGCACCTACAACATCCTGATGGCCGAGGAACGGCGCGTCGCGGCCGCGTTGCTGGTCGCATGACGGTCCTCGGCCTAGGCGGGCACCAACGCCACGCCGGGCGACATCCCGCCCGATCCGGTCGCGCCCGACGCCCTCATCGGCATCCCCCGCCAGCAGGCCAGCCCTGCGCGCTGGCAGGCCGGAGGCTGGAGGGCGTTCGCGGGCGTACTGGGCGTACTGGCACAGGCCGGGGTGGAACTCATCAAGGAGGCCCCGTCCCACGGCACCCTCGCCACCGACGCCGCCGGCACCGCCCAACCCATTGATATCGTGTTATCTTTCGGATTCAACGGGTTCCCAGCGTCCGGGACCGCAGCCGACCAACCTGGTGGGCCTCGCCACGCTTGCACGGCAAGCAGAAAACATGTTCAATGAAAGCGTTGCCTCGCACAGCTCAGACGGCTTGCTAACTACAGAGTTTCATGCCGAGTAACGCATCGGCAAGCCAGGTGCGGGACTTCACCCTGCCCTGCACCGGCGGCGCCCCTTTCCGGCTCTCGGAGCACCGCGGCAAGACGCTGGTGCTGTACTTCTACCCCAGGGACAACACCCCGGGCTGCACGGCCGAAGGCGAGGGTTTTCGCGACCTGCACCAGGCCTTGCGCAAGGCGGGCGCCGAGGTGTTCGGCGTCTCGCGCGATTCGCTCAAGTCGCACCAGGCCTTCAAGCGCAAGATGGGCTTGCCGTTCGAGCTGCTCGCGGACGCCGAAGAAACCGCCTGCGCCCAGTTCGGCGTCATCAAGATGAAGAACATGTACGGAAAACAGGTCCGCGGCATCGAGCGCAGCACCTTCGTCATCGACAGCGAGGGCGGGCTGGCGCGCGAATGGCGCGGTGTGAAGGTCCCCGGCCACGCACAGGAGGTACTCGACTTTGTTAAGACCCTCTGAGAGCGCGCAATCGCTGGAACAGGATGAACGGACCGCAGGCGCAGAACCCCTGCCTGCCATGACGAAACGCCCCCGCTGCACGGCGCGCAGGCGCCTCGCCAAGCTGTTCGTGCTGGACACCAACGTGCTGATGCACGACCCCTCCAGCCTGTTCCGCTTCGAGGAGCACGACCTCTACCTGCCGATGGGCACGCTGGAGCAGCTCGACGCCAACAAGAAGGGCCTCTCGGACGTGGCGCGCAACGCGCGCCAGGCGAGCCGCTTCCTCGACGAGATCGTGTCGGCCAAAA
>VGIA01000100.1 GCA_016868105.1 Betaproteobacteria bacterium
CTGGTGCCGAGGAAGGGACTCGAACCCCCACAGTGTTGCCACCGCATGGACCTGAACCATGTGCGTCTACCAATTCCGCCACCTCGGCAGGGGGAGCGGATTCTAGGGGCCTTGCTGCACCATGTCAAAGCATAGGCGGGCGCGTCGACGGCCCCAGCCGCAGCGAAGCCGGTCCGGCGCACCGAAGGCGGACTCTTGCAGCGAGATCCTCGAGATCCTGGAGCGCGCCGGCGCGCCGCTGACTCGTCGCGAGCTTGGTAAGGGCGCCGGCGACAAGGCGGCCTTGACCGCCGCGCTGGAGGCGCTGGAGCTCACCGGCCGCGTGGTGCGCAACCGCGCCGGCAGCTACCTGGTGGCCAAGCGCATCGACGTCGTCGCCGGCCGCATCGAGGGCCATCGCGACGGCTTCGGCTTCCTGGTGCGGGACGACGGCGGCCCGGACGTGTTCCTGCCGCAGGAGCAGATGCGCCAGGCGATGCATGGCGACCGCGTCGCGGTGCGCCTCGGCGGTGAGGATTCCCGCGGGCGGCCGGTCGGCGCACTGGTGGAGGTGCTCGAGCGCAGCAACCGGCGCATCGTCGGCCGCCTGCACGCCGAGCACGGCCTGCTGTACCTCGCGCCCGAGGACAAGCGCTTCGCGCAGCACATCGTGGTGCCGCCGGCCGAGGCCAGCAAGGCGAAGGCGGGCCAGGTGGTGACGGTGGAACTGGTGGCGCAGCCCTCCAAGCGCGTGCAGCCGGTCGGCCGCGTCGCCGAAGTGCTGGGCGCCTGGGACGACCCGGGCATGGAGGTCGAGATCGCGCTGCGCAAGTTCGACCTGCCGCACGCGTTCTCCAGCAAGTCGCTGGCCGCCCTGCGCGCCGTGCCCGACGAGGTGCTCGAATCCGACCTCAAGGGGCGGCGCGACCTGCGCGCGCTGCATTTCGTCACCATCGACGGCGAGACGGCGAGGGATTTCGACGACGCGGTCTGCGCGGTGCGCGAAGGGCATGGGCACCGTCTGTGGGTGGCGATCGCCGATGTCTCGCACTACGTGCGCGACGGCGAGGCGCTTGACCGGGACGCGCGCGAGCGCAGCACTTCGGTGTACTTCCCGCGCCGCGTGATCCCGATGCTGCCGGAGAAGCTCTCCAACGGCATCTGCTCGCTCAATCCGCAGGTCGACCGGCTCGCCATGGTGTGCGAGATCGCGATCACGCCCCGGGGCACCATCGCGCGCTACCAGTTCTACGCCGCGGTGTTCCGTTCCCACGCCCGGCTCAGCTACGACGAGGTCTGGAAGCGCCTCGCCTCGGGCAAGGCGCCGCAGCACCTGCGCCAGCTGCACGAGGTGTTCAGGGTCCTGCTGGCGGCGCGCGCGCGCCGGGGCGCGATCGATTTCCAGTCCGTCGAGACCAAGATGGAGTTCGGCCCCGACGGCCAGATCCGGCGCATCGTCGCGGTGCCGCGCAACGAGGCCCACCGCCTGATCGAGGAGTGCATGCTGGCGGCCAACGTCTGCGCAGGCGATTTCCTCTCCCGGCGCGGGCATCCGGCGCTGTACCGCGTGCACGCCAACCCGGCCGAGGAGAAGGTGAAGGCGCTGCGCGAGTTCCTCGCCGAGCTGGGCCTGGCGCTGGGCGGCGGCGACAAGCCCAGGCCCGGGGACTACGCCGAACTGCTGGACCAGATGAAGGGGCGGCCCGACTTTGCGCTGCTGCAGACCATCTTGCTCAGGTCCCTGAAGCAGGCGGTCTACAGCCCGAAGAACCTCGGGCACTTCGGCCTCGCCTTCGATGCCTACGTGCACTTCACCTCCCCGATCCGCCGCTATCCGGACCTGCTGGTGCACCGGGCGATCAAGGCCTGCCTCGCCGGCGGGCGCTACGAGGGGCAGGACTGGGAGGAACTCGGCCGCCACGCCTCGGAATGCGAGAGGCGCGCGGATGAGGCCGGCCGCGACGTCGAGAACTGGCTCAAGTGCCGCTACATGCAGCGGCACGTGGGCGGCACCTACGAGGGACGCGTCACCGGGGTCACGGCCTTCGGCCTGTTCGTGACGCTGGAGGATTTCTTCGTCGACGGCCTGGTGCACATCTCGGAACTCGGGCGCGACTACTACCGCTTCGAGCCCGCGCGCCACATGCTGTTGGGTGAACGAACCGGCAAGCGCTACCGGCTGGCCGACCGCATCAAGGTGAAGCTGGTGCGGGTGGACGTGGAGACGCGCAAGATCGACTTCGTGCCGGCGCAGAAGGCATGAGCGGCTCGGGCAAGCCCGGGCCGCGCACCGTGTTCGGCTTCCACGCCGTGCTGGCGAGCCTGCGCGCCGATCCGGCCTCGGTGATCGAGATCTTAGTGGACGAGGCGCGCAACGATGCGCGGGCCAAGGACCTGGTCGCCGCCGCGGAGAAGGCGGGCATCAAGATGATGCGCGTACCCGCGAAGCGGCTGGAGGGCTTGCAGGGCGGCGGGGGCCACCAGGGCGTGGTGGCGCGGGTGCTCGCGCGCAAGACCGGGCACAGCGTGGATGAGCTGCTGCAGACCATCGAGCGCCCGCTGCTGCTGGTGCTGGACGGGGTGACCGATCCGCACAACCTGGGCGCCTGCCTGCGGGTGGCGAACGCCGCCGGGGCGCACGGCGTGATCGCGCCCAAGGACCGCGCTGCGGGGGTGGGCGCCACGGTGTCCAAGGTGGCGAGCGGCGCCGCCGAGATCACGCCCTATTTCATGGTCACCAACCTCGCCCGGACCCTGCGGGAGCTGAAGGAGCGCAACATCTGGGTGATCGGCGCCGACGAGCGGGCGGGGAAGACCCTCTACGAGGTCGACCTGCCGGGGTCCATTGCCTGGGTGCTGGGGGCGGAAGGGGAGGGCATGCGGCGTCTGACCCGGGAGACCTGCGACCTGCTGGTGCGGATCCCGATGCTGGGGGCGGTGCAGAGCCTCAATGTCTCGGTGGCGGCGGGGGTTTGCCTGTTCGAATCGGTGCGGCGGCGCGGAACACCGAAGGGCTTTGCCTAAGCGCCGGATTCTGTTGTAGAATCCGCGCCCTTCCTTGCCATACCACTTCGCATGGTGGATGGCTGACCCACAAGGAGAACCCCCGCATGCGGCATTACGAGATCTGTTTCATCGTCCATCCCGACCAGAGTGAGCAGGTGCCGGCGATGGTCGAGCGCTACAAGGGCATGGTCGCCGCCCGCCAGGGCACGGTGCACCGCCTCGAGGACTGGGGCCGCCGCCAGCTCACCTACCCGCTCGCCAAGGTCCACAAGGCGCACTACGTGCTCATGAACATCGAGTGCGATGCCGAGACCCTGAGCGAGCTCGAACACGCTTTCCGCTTCAACGACGCGGTGCTGCGCCACCTCACGGTCAAGATGACCAAGGCGCTGACCGCTCCCTCGCCGATGATGAAGGAGGAGAAGTCCCGTTCCATGATGGAGCGCGGCGAGAAGCCGGCCGACAGCAAGGCGCCGGAGGCGGCGGCCGCCACTTGAGCGGCGCCAACCGCCTCGAGATCTCCGGCACCGTGGCCGAGCTCAGGGGCCTGCGCCACACCCCCGCCGGCATCCCCGTGGTCGAGTTCCGCATCCGGCACGAGTCGGAGCTGGAGCATGCGGGAGCGCCCAGGAAGGTGAACGTGGAGCTCGAGGCGATCGCCTTGGAGACCCTGGCGCGGCTGGTGGCCGGAAGCGAACCCGGACGCAAGGTGAAGGCGGAAGGATTTTTGTGCGCGCGGAGCCGGCGCTCCAGGAAGCCGGTGCTGCACGTGACCCATATCGAATTCGAATAGTCCGATAGTCAGACAAACAGACCGAGCAAAGGAGCACGACATGCCTCCCCCCCGCAAAGGCAAGGGCAAGTTCAAAGGCAAGGGCAAGGACAAGAAGGACCGCGGCCAGCGGGCCCTGTTCCGCCGCCGCAAGTTCTGCCGCTTCACCGCGGAGAAGATCGAGTGGATCGACTACAAGGACATCGATCTGCTCAAGGACTTCGTGGGCGAGAACGGCAAGCTGATCCCGGCGCGCATCACCGGCACCTCCGCCGGCTACCAGCGCCAGCTGTCGGCCGCGGTCAAGCGCGCGCGCTTCCTCGCGCTGCTGCCCTACACCGACCTGCACTGAGCGTGATCGGAGAAATGCAGCCATGCAAGTGATCCTGATGGAGAAGGTCGCCAACCTGGGCAACCTCGGCGAGGTGGTCAAGGTGAAGGACGGCTTCGCGCGCAACTTCCTGCTGCCGCAGGGCAAGGCCAAGCGCGCCACGGAGGCCAACATCGCGGCCTTCGAGGTACAGCGCGTGGCGCTGGAGAAGGCCCAGGCCGAGGCGCTGGCCAAGGCGCAGGAGCGGGGCGCGAAGATCGACGGCCTGACGCTGCAGATCGCGCAGAAGGCCGGCGTCGACGGCCGGCTGTTTGGCTCGGTCACCAACTACGACATCGTCGAGGCGCTCAAGGCGCAGGGCCACGAGGTCGAGCGCGCCATGGTGCGCATGCCCGAGGGCCCGCTGAAGCAGGTGGGCGACTACCAGATCCGGATCCAGCTGCACACCGACCTGGTGGTGACGGTTAAAGTCTCGGTGCTGGGCGAGACCTGAGCGGAAAAAACGCAGCAGAAACAGCACCCGGAGAAAGGGCTGGCGACAGCCCTTTTTCTTTTGTAGCATCTTCCTTTCCCATGGCACAGACCCAAGCGCGCCGCAGCGAGCCCACCGATCCGCAGCTGCTTGCGCTCAAGGTGCCGCCGAACTCCGTCGAGGCCGAGCAGTCGCTGCTGGGGGGCCTGCTGATCGACAACACCGCCTTCGACAGGGTCGCCGACCTGGTCAGCGCCGAGGACTTCTACCGCGACGACCACAGGCGCATCTGGCGCCATGTCCTCAGGCTGATCGAGGCGGGGCGGCCGGCCGACGTGGTCACCGTGGGCGAGTCCATCGAGGCGAGCGAGGACAAGGACCGCGCCGGGGGCAGCGCCTACCTCGGCGCCCTGGCGCAGAATACCCCCAGCGCGCTCAACATCCGGCGCTACGCCGAGCTGGTGCGGGAGCGCTCGGTGCAGCGGCGCCTTGCCCAGGTGGCCACCGAGATCGCGGAATCCGCCCTCAGCCCGTCGGGCAAGGACGTCGGCCAGCTGCTGGACGAGGCCGAGTCGCGCATCATGGAGATCGGCGAGGCCGGCAACCGCGGCACCCAGGGCTTCGAGGGCATTCAGCCGGTGCTGGCGCGGGTGTTCGAGCGCATCGACCACCTGTACCACCAGGACAATAAATCGGATGTCACCGGCGTCGCCACCGGCTTCACCGACCTGGACGAGAAGACCGCCGGCTTCCAGCCCGGCGACCTGATCATCGTCGCCGGCCGCCCCTCCATGGGCAAGACCGCCTTGGCCCTGAACATCGCCGAGCACGTGGCGATGAAGGAGGGCGGCCCGGTGGCGATCTTCAGCATGGAAATGGGCGCGACGCAAATTGCGATGCGCCTGCTGGGGTCGCTCGCCCGTGTCGACCAGCACAAGATGCGCACCGGGCGCCTGAACGACGAGGAGTGGGAGAAGCTCTCGGCGGCGATGGGCAAGCTGCACGAGGCGCCGATCTTCATCGACGAGACCGCGGCCCTGAACGCCCTCGAGCTGCGCGCCCGCGCGCGGCGCATGTCGCGCCAGTACGGCAAGCTGGGCCTGGTGCTGGTGGACTACCTGCAGTTGATGTCGGCCTCCTCGGCGGGCGAGAACCGCGCCACCGAGATCTCCGAGATCTCGCGCTCGCTCAAGGCGCTGGCCAAGGAGCTGGGCGTGCCGGTGGTGGCGCTGTCGCAGCTCAACCGCGCCCTGGAGTCGCGCAACGACAAGCGGCCGATGATGTCGGACCTGCGCGAGTCCGGCGCCATCGAGCAGGACGCCGACGTCATCCTGTTCATCTACCGCGAAGAGCTCTATTTCCCGGAGAAGCCCGAGTCGCGCGGCACCGCCGAGATCATCATCGGCAAGCAGAGGAACGGTCCGATCGGCAAGGTGGAGCTCACCTTCCTGGGCGAGCACACCCGGTTCGAGGACCGGGCGCGGGACCCGTACCGCTAGGCGTTCACCACGGAGAATTGCCCATGACCGAGCCGCAGATACCCCAGAAGTCCCCCTATGCGGTGGAACTGGCTCCCGGCGATTACTGGTGGTGCGCCTGCGGGCTGTCGAAGCGCCAGCCGTTCTGCGACGGCGCGCACAAGGCCGGCGGGGTCTTTTCCCCGGTGCGGTTTTCGGTGTCCGAAGCGCAGAAGCTCTGGCTGTGCGGCTGCAAGCACAGCGCCGGCAAGCCGTTCTGCGACGGCTCGCACCAGAAGTTGTAGCGCAGCAGCCGGGCTACTTCTTGGCCGCGCTCCAGCGGCCTTCCTTGCCGTCCTCGGTGCGGAACGTGCCTTCCATCCGGCCGCCCGCCACGCGTCCGCTGTAGTCGCGGCGCACACCGTTGTTGTCGACGAAGGCGAAGCCGATGGCCGCGCCGCGCAGCCTGGCGTCGCGCAGGCCGCCGCTGGCGGTGCCGCCCAGCGCCACCGAGCCCTCGATCTTCTGGAAGCGCTGCTCGAAGCTGAGCTGGAAGCGTTCGGCGCCCGCCTCCAGCTGCCAGTTGCCCATGACGTTGGCCGGCACCAGCCAGAAGTAGGCGCGGCGCCCGTCCATGTTCGAGGTCTCGTCGGCGTCCCAGTCGTCCATGGTGAAGGAGTGCGAGACGACGCGGGTGCCCGGCTTCATGGCGAGGATGGTCGGTCGCAGCTTCAGATTGAGCGCCGGCAGCAGGTACATGGTGACCACCGTGGCCTGGCTGAAGTCGGTGACGAAGATGTCGCCCTGGATGATGCGCGCGCGGCCGGCGACGCCGGCCTTCTCGGTATTGGACTGGGCGTGCTTGGCCATGTCCGGGTTGTACTCGATGCCCACCGCGCGGGCGCCGAACTTCTTCGCCGCCGCGATCGCGATCTTGCCGTCGCCGGCCCCGAGGTCGTACACCAGGTCGTCCTTGGTGGTCTGCGCCATGCGCAGCATGCGTTCGACCACCTCGTCCGGCGTCGGCACCCAGATCACGTCCTTGCCGGCCTGGCCGACCTGCGGTTCGTAGCCCTTGGTCTGCGCCGCCGCGGGCAGCGCAAAGGCGAGGGCGGCGACGAGGGCAACTGCGGTTCTCAACGCATGCATCGGGTGGTTCCTTGGTTCGGGGGCTGCGAAGATTAGCAGAAAACTACAGCGATGCCGCGGCGTGATCCGCCAGGCGCGAGCGCTCGCCGCGCGCCAGCGTGACGTGGCCGGCATGGGCCCAGCCCTTCATCCGGTCGACGACGAAGGTCAGGCCGGAGGAGCCCTCGGTGAGGTAGGGGGTGTCGATCTGGGCGATGTTGCCCAGGCACACCACCTTGGTGCCGGGGCCGGCGCGGGTGACCAGGGTCTTCATCTGCTTGGGCGTCAGGTTCTGCGCCTCGTCGATGATCAGCCACTTGTTGACGAAGGTGCGGCCGCGCATGAAGTTGAGCGACTTGATCCTGATGCGCGAGCGCACCAGGTCGCGCGCCGCGGCGCGGCCCCATTCGCCGCCGGAGGCGTCCGAGGCGTTGAGCACGTCCAGGTTGTCCTCCAGCGCGCCCATCCAGGGCTGCATCTTCTCCTCCTCGGTGCCGGGCAGGAAGCCGATGTCCTCGCCGATCGGCACCGTCACCCGCGTCATGATGATCTCCGAGTAGCGCTTGTCGTCCAGCACCTGCGTCAGGCCGGCGGCGATGGTGAGCAGCGTCTTGCCGGTGCCGGCCTGGCCCAGCAGGGTGACGAAGTCGATCGCCGGGTTCATCAGCAGGTTGAGGGCGAAATTCTGCTCGCGGTTGCGCGCGGTGATGCCCCAGACCGCGTTCTTGGCGTGGCCGTAGTCGCGCAGCGTCTCCAGCACGGCGAGGCGCCCGGACTGCTCGGTCACCCGCGCCAGCAGCGGCCGCTCGCCGGAATCCTCCCAGACGAATTCGTTCGGGCTGAACTGCGGCACCAGCGGGCCGCGGATGCGGTAGTAGGTGTGGCCGTCCTTCTTCCAGGACTCCATGTCCTTGCCGTGGCTGTCCCAGAACCCGGCCGGGAGCCTGCGCATGCCGGTGTAGAGAAGGTCGGTGTCCTCCAGCACCTTGTCGTTATAGTAGTCCTCGGCGGCGAGCCCCAGCGCCCGCGCCTTGATGCGCATGTTGATGTCCTTGGACACCAGGATGACAGCACGCTGCGGCTGCTTGGTCCTGAGGTGGCGGACCACCGACAGGATCTGGTTGTCCGTCTTGCCCGCGGGCAGGGTCGCGGGCAGGTTGGCGTTGATGGCCTCGGTCTGCAGGAACAGGCGCCCGGGCGCGTGCGGCCCCCCTTCACGCGTGCGCAGCGGCAGCCCGGCGGCGATGTCGCCGCTTTTGGCCGACACGATCTCGTCGAGGAAGCGGCTCGCCTGGCGCGCGTTGCGCGCCACGTCCGAGAGGCCCTTCTTGTTGGCGTCGAGCTGCTCCAGCGTGCCCATCGGCAGGTAGAGGTCGTGCTC
>VGIA01000101.1 GCA_016868105.1 Betaproteobacteria bacterium
ACCGAGTAGCCCACCAGGCCCGCCTTGGGCCTGGCGCCGCGCCCGGTGGCCCCCTCGTCGCGGATCTCGCCTCCGGCGCCGGTGGCCGCGCCCGGGAAGGGCGAGATCGCGGTCGGGTGGTTGTGGGTCTCGCACTTGAGCACCGTGTGCGTGAGCTCCTCGTGCGGGCCGAAGACCCCGTCGGCGCCGGCATAGAAGCGCTTCGCGCGGCGGCCCTGGATGATGGCGGCGTTGTCCGAGTAAGCGAGCACCGTGCCCTGCGGGTTGGCGGCATGGGTGTGCCGGATCATGTCAAACAGCGACTGCGGCGACCTCTCCCCGTCCACGATCCACTCGGCGTTGAAGATCTTGTGCCGGCAGTGCTCCGAGTTCGCCTGCGCGAACATGGTGAGCTCGGCGTCGGTCGGGTCGCGCCCGAGCGCCTCGTAGGCGGCGCGCAGGTAGGCGATCTCGTCCTCCGACAGCGCGAGGCCCAGGCGACGGTTCGCATCCACCAGCTCGGCGCGGGCGACATGCCCCAGCGGCCGGGGCGCGACGTGGCGGAACAGCGCCGCGGCCTCCTCGGGCGAGGACAGCACCACCTCGGTCATGCGGTCATGAAGCAGCGCCGCGATCGCGGCGCGCTGCGGCGGCGAAAGCGGCGCGGCGCAATCGACCCGGTACGCGGTGCCGCGCTCGATGCGCAGGACCTGCGTCAGGCCGCAGTTGCGGGCGATGTCGGTCGCCTTCGAGGACCAGGGCGAAATGGTGCCCAGGCGCGGCACCACCAGGAACAGCGCGCCCCCGGCCTGCACCGCGGGGGCGCCGTAGCGCAGCAGGCGCTCCAGCCGCGCCGACTGTGCCGCCGCCGGCGGCGAGGAGGACTCGACGAAATGCCAGAACTCGGCGCCGACCGCGCGCGCGGCGGGGTGAACGGCCTTGATTCGGGACAGCAGCTTCGCCAGCCGGAACTCCGACAGCGCACGGGCGCCGCGGAATCGAGAGACGGTGGAGGGCAGATTATTTCCTGATCTGGGGTTCCTGCAGCTTGCCGGCGATGGTGAGCGCCGCGCGCTGCACCTGCGCCGGCGTCTTGAGCTCGTCGGCGATGCGCCCGCCGGGGCCGCCCGAGGCGTCGGTGTCCAGGCTGATGTTGGCGTTCAGCCGGTCGGCGCGCGACAAGCGGCTGGTTTTTCCGCCAGCCTCCCGCGGGCCCTTGCCGGTCTTGGAAAAGATCGAAGAAGGATTCAAGCGTGAAACGGCCCCAGGTGGGAAAAGGAAGACGCGCGCATTTCTATTATAAGCGCGCCCGTCGGTAGAATCTGGCGGTGTCCGATTCGCCCGAAGCCGCCGCGGCTCTCGCTCAGCCGCCCGCCGCCCCGCTGGACCTGACGCTGCTGCTGGGCGACCGGCGCTTCCTGGCCGCGCTCGCCACCAGGCTGGGCGCTGAGATGACGATCATCGCCTTCGTCTCCAGCTCCTCACTGGCGGCGGTCACCGCCCTGGGCCTCACCCCGACGCAGGACGGCACCGCGGCGGCGGCGGCCTGCACCATCGCCCTGTTCGGCGCCGCGGCATTCGTCGCCCAACGCCGGCTGTTCGGCAGCTTCGCCCTGGGGTAGGCGCAGGCGATGGACACGGTCGAATGCGTCGTCATCGGCGCCGGCGTCGTGGGGCTGGCGGCGGCGCGCGCCCTGGCGCTGCAGGGCCGCGAGGTGGTGATCCTGGAGGCCGAGGACGCCATCGGCACCCATACCAGCTCGCGAAACTCGGAAGTCATCCACGCCGGCATCTACTACCCGAAGGGCTCGCTCAAGGCGCGCGCCTGCGTCGAGGGCAAGGAGCGCCTGTACCGCTACTGCGTCGAGCGCGGCATCCCGCACCGGCGCAGCGGCAAGCTGATCGTGGCCACCGACGAGCCGCAGGCTGCGGAACTGCAGGCCATCCAGGCGCAGGCCCATGCCAACGGCGTCAGCGACCTCGTCTGGATGAGCCGCGAGCAGGCGCTGGCGCTGGAGCCCGAGCTGCGCTGCGCCGCCGCGCTCTACTCCCCCTCCACCGGCATCGTCGACAGCCACGCCCTGATGCTCGCCTACCTGGGCGAGGCCGAGTCCGCCGGCGCCATGCTGGCGTTGAAGAGCCCGCTCGAGCGCGCCGCGGTGCGCACCGAGGGCTTCGAGCTGCGCGTCGCCGGCGCCGACCCGATCCGCTGCCGCCTGCTGGTGAACTCAGCCGGCCTCAGCGCGCCCTCGGTGGCCCGGCGCATCGACGGCTACCCCGCGGCGCTCGCCCCGGGCGAGTTCTACGCCAAGGGCAACTACTACTCGCTCGCGCGGCGCGCGCCGTTCTCGCGCCTGATCTACCCGGTGCCCGAGCCCGGGGGCCTGGGCGTGCACATCACGCTCGACCTCGCCGGGCAGGCACGCTTCGGCCCGGACGTGGAATGGGTCGACCGGATCGAGTACAGCGTGGACCCGGGGCGCTCGGCGCGCTTCTACGCCGCCATCCGGCGCTACTGGCCCGGGCTGCCCGACGGGGCGCTGTCGCCGGGCTACGCCGGCATCCGGCCCAAGACCGCCGGCCCGAAGGACCCGGCGCCGGATTTTGCGATCCAGGGTCCGGCCGAGCACGGCCTGCCGGGCCTGGTGAACCTCTACGGCATCGAATCGCCCGGATTGACAGCGTCGCTCGCGTTGGCCGACACTGTCGCCGCTTTCCTACAGAATTGAACCCGGAGAATCCAATGACACCGCGCAGAACCTTTATCGCCGCCGCCGTCGCTGGCGCCCTGATCCTCGCCACCGGCGCCGCGCAGGCGCAGACGAAGTGGGACATGCCCACCCCGTATTCCGACGGCGAGTTCCACACCATCAACGTGCGCCAGTTCGCCGAGGAAGTCGCCAAGGGCAGCGGTGGCCAGATTGCCATCGCCGTGCATTCCAACGGCTCGCTGATCAAGCACCCGGACATGCTGCGCGCGGTCTCCACCGGCCAGGTCAGCATCGCCGAGTTCCTGCTCGGCCAGTTCGGCAACGAGGAACCGGTGTTCAACGCCGACAACGTGCCCTTCCTCGCCGCCGGCTACGACAACGCCTGGAAACTCTACCAGGCGCAGAAGCCGATCCTGGAGAAGAAGCTGCAGGGCCGCGGGCTGGTGCTGCTGTACTCGGTGGCCTGGCCCGGCCAGGGCATCTATTCCAAGGAGCCGCTGAAGGCCATCACCGACCTCAAGGGCACCAAGTTCCGCACCTACAGCCCGCTCACGGCGCGCCTCGCCGAGCTGCTGGGCGCGAGCCCGACCGTGATCCAGGTGCCCGAGCTGCCGCAGGCCTTCGCCACCGGTACGGTCAACGCCATGATCACCTCTTCGGCCACCGGCACCTCGTCCAAGGCATGGGAGTTCGTCAAGAACTACTACACCACCAACGCCATGCACCCGAAGAACGCAGTGGTGGTGAACAACCGCGCCTTCCAGGGCATGTCGGCGGCAAACAGGAAGGCGCTCACCGACGCTGCCGCGGCTGCAGAGAAGCGCGGCTGGGATCTTTCCCGCGCGCGCGAGCAGGCGGCGAACAAGATGCTGGCCGACAACGGCATGGCGGTGCGCGCGCCCGACGCGGCGATGGTGTCCGGGTTCAACAAGATCGGCGAGCAGATGGCCGGCGAGTGGCTGAAGGCGGCCGGTGCCGACGGCGACGCCATCGTCAAGGCCTACCGGAAGTAAGCCGTTGAGGCGGTTCCTCGACCGCCTCTACGCGGCCAGCGGGGCGTTCGCGGCAGTGTGCCTGGCCAGCATCGCGGTGGTGATGCTGGCGCAGGCAGGCATGCGCGAATTCGGCCTGCTGCTGCGCGGGGCCGACGACATCGTGGCGTGGCTCTGCGCGGCGGCCGCGTTCCTCGCGCTGGGCCATACCTTCCGCAGGGGCGAGCTGGTGCGCGTCGGGCTGCTGCTGGAGCACCTGCCGCCGCGCCCGCGCCGCGCGCTGGAGCTGGCCGCGCTGGCGCTGACCGTGGTTTTCGCCGGCTACATGGCCTATGCCATCCTCAACTTCGTTTACGACAGCTGGCGATTCAACGAGGTGGCGCAGGGCCTGATCCGGATCCCGATCTGGATCCCGCAGCTGAGCGCCGTGATCGGGGTCCTGATCCTGTTTGTCGCCGTGCTGGATGACTTCGTCTGCCTGCTGCGCGGCGCCACGCCCGCCTACCAGGCGGCCGAGGACGAGCGCCGCGCCAGCAAGGACTTCTCGGAGTCGCTGTGAGCACCATCGTCATCGCCGCCATGGTGTTCTCGATCCTGGTGGTGCTGCTGGCCGGCGGGGTCTGGATTGCGATCTCGATGGGCATCGCGGCCTGGTTCGGGCTGCAATTCTTCAGCTCCAGCCCGCCCGCGGTGAACCTGTTCCAGTCCTTCTGGGGCTCCAGCGCCTCGTGGACTATCGCCGCGCTGCCGCTGTTCGTCTGGATGGGCGAGATCCTGTACCGCACCAGGCTGTCGGACGAGATGTTCGAGGGCCTGTCGCCCTGGCTGGGCTGGCTGCCCGGGCGCCTGATGCACGTCAACATCCTGGGCTGCGGCATCTTCGCTGCGGTCTCGGGGTCGTCCTCTGCCACCTGCGCCACCATCGCCAAGGTCGCGCTGCCCGAGCTCAAGCGCCGCGGCTATGACGAGAGGATGTGCCTGGGCTCGCTGTGCGGCGCCGGCACGCTGGGGCTGCTGATCCCGCCCTCCATCATCATGATCGTGTACGCGGTGGCGGCCGAAGTCTCGATCCTGAAGATGTTCATCGCCGGCATCCTGCCGGGGATCCTGCTGATCTCGCTGTTTTCGGGCTACATCATCGTCTGGGCGCTGCTCAACCCGGACAAGACGCCAAAGGAGACCGAGCACATCCCCCTCAGGGAGCGCCTGCGCCGCGGCCGCAACTTGATCCCGTGCCTGATCCTGATTGCGTTCGTCATGGGCGCCATGTTCACCGGCTACGCCACCGCCACCGAGGCGGCCTCCTTCGGCGTGCTGGGCGCGATCGCCATCGCCTGGTGGAGCGGCGCGCTGACGCCGGAGAACTTCCGGGCGAGCCTGATGGGCGCGACGCGCCTGTCGTGCATGATCCTGTTCATCCTCGCCGGGGCCTCGTTCCTCAGCTCCAGCATGGCCTTCACCGGGATCCCGAAGGCGCTCGCCGAGTGGGTTGCCTCGCTGGGCGTGAGCCCGCTTGGCCTGATCGCCGTGCTGGCCCTCATCTACCTGCTGCTGGGCACGGCGCTGGACGGCATCTCCATGATCGTGCTCACCACCTCCATCGTGCTGCCGATGGTCGAGGCCGCCGGTTTCAACCTCATCTGGTTCGGCATCTTCATCGTGCTGCTGGTGGAGATCGCGGAGCTGACCCCGCCGCTGGGATTCAACCTGTTCGTGCTGCAGACCATGAGCGGGCGGGATTCGAACTACGTCGCGCTGGCCTCGATCCCGTTCTTCTGCATGATGCTGCTCGCGCTCGTGATCGTGGTCGCGTTCCCGCAGATCGCCACCTGGCTGCCTGACGTCCTGATCCAGAAGGCGAAGTAGCGGCCGCCCGCCGTGTCGCGCCCCGTCTACCTCACCGCCGACATCCGCCGCATCGAGCAGGCCGCGGGCGCAACCGTGCCGCCGCTCATGGAGCGCGCCGGCGCCGCCGCCGCCGAACTCGCGCTCACGCTGCTCGCGGAGAACCGCAAGGACGTGCTGGTGCTCGCCGGCCCGGGCAACAACGGCGGCGACGCGCGCATCGTGGCGCGCATCCTGGCGCAGAAGTTCCTGCGCGTCGTCACCGCGGAAAAGCTCGCCGACATTCCGCCCGAGACGCGCTGGGGCCTGGTCGTGGACGGCCTGTTCGGCATCGGCCTCGCCCGGCCCGTGGCGGGCGAGCACGCGAAACTGGTCCATTGCGCCAACGCGCAGGGCTGCCCGGTGCTCGCGCTCGACATCCCGAGCGGCATCGCCTCGGACACCGGAGGGGTGCTGGGCGCCGCGATCCGCGCCACGCACACCATCACCTTCATCGCCCTCAAGCCGGGTCTGCTGACGCTGGAGGGGCCGGACCATTGCGGCGAGGTGAGCGTCGCAACCCTGGGGCTGGAAGCCGCGAAGCTGGTCGCGCCGCGAGGCTGGGTCGCCGAGCCCGCGCTGTTCGCCCATGCGCTCAAGCTGCGCCCGCGCAACTTCCACAAGGGCATGGCAGGCTCGGTGGCGGTGTTCGGCGGCGCCGAGGGCATGGCGGGCGCGGCGCTGCTGGCCGGGCGCGCCGCGCTGCGCCTGGGCGCAGGCAAGGTCCACCTCGGCATGCTCTCGGACATCGCCCTCGACCCGGTGGCCCCGGAGCTGATGCTGCGCCACCCGGACGACGCCCTCGGCCAGGACCTCGATGCCATCGTCATCGGTCCGGGCCTCGGGGACAGCGAGCGCGCCGAGACCATCCTGCGCGCGGTCCTGGCGAGCGACATCCCCTGCGTGCTCGATGCCGACGCGCTCAACATGATGTCGGCGAACGTGGAACTGCGCCTGGCCTGCGCGCGGCGCAGCGCCGAGACGCTCATCACCCCGCATCCCGCGGAAGCTGCGCGCCTGCTCAGCCTGAAGACCGCCGGGATCCAGGCCGATCGCCTGGCGGCGGCGAAGAACCTCGCCGAGGAATTCAACGCCCACGCCCTGCTCAAGGGCGCCGGCAGCCTCATCGTGGCGCGCGACGGCCACTGGTTCATCAACACCTCGGGCAATCCCGGCATGGCCTCGGCCGGCATGGGCGATGTGCTCTCGGGAATCCTGGGCGCGCTGCTGGCGCAGAAGCTCGCGGGGGAATCGGCGCTGGTGCTGGGAACCCACCTGCACGGCTGCGCCGCGGATGAATGTGCACGATCGGCAACCTTTGGCGGCCCGGTGGGCCTCGCCGCGGGCGAGACCCTGGCGCCGGCGCGGGCGATCTGGAACCGCTGGCTGCGGCCCCAGGGCTAGTCGCAGCGGTAGAACGCCTGCCGCTGCTGCAGGCTGATCGCCTCCAGGTCCCGCGGGTCGCGGGCGCGGCCCTTGCCGTCCAGGATCTGGCTCTCCAGTTCCGCCAGGCGCTTCTCCAGCTTCGCCGTCTTCGGGTCCTTGTTGAGGGCGGCGAAGCGCGCCTGCAGCTTTTTCATGTCCCCGCCGCGCTGCTCGACCTGCGCCAGCGCCATGGCGCGCCTGAGCTGGCGCTTCTCGCACTGCACCGGTTCCAGGGCCTTCGAGATCTCGAGGAACTCCTTCGCCGCCGGGGTCAGCGCCACGGCCGGCGCGCAGGCAAGCGCAAGCATGAGCGCAAATGCCCTCAAGCTGCCCTGACCCGCGCCTTGGGCTCCGGGTACGGGTGGAGCATGTTGAGAGCGACCGAGCTTGGCGCATCCCCCACGGCGTCAATGATAGGCGAAAACCGCCGCCGCCGACCGATCCGCGCCGGTCAGGATTTCTTCAGCTTGCGCACGACGTCGTAGATTTCGGCGGCGTGGCGGCGGGGGTTCACCGAGTAGACGGCGTGGCGGATGACGCCCTTCCTGTCGATGACGAAGGTCGAGCGCTGCACGCACTCGCGGCGCACGCCCTCGGACTCCTTCTCCTCGATGACGCCGTACTGGCGGCAGACCGCGCCGTCGGCGTCCGAAAGCAGGCTGATGGACAGCCCGTGGCGGTCGCGGAACTCGGCGTGGGACAGGCAGTCATCGCGCGACACCCCGAGGATCACGCAGCCGCAGTCGCGGAACTGCGCCTCGTGGTCGGAGAACTCCGCCGCCTGCATGGCGCACACCGGGGTGTTGTCGCGCGGATAGAAGTACAGCACCACGTTCTTCTTGCCGATGTAGGAAGCCAGGTCCACCGTCTGCATGTCCGCATCGGGGAGCGAGAATCCTGGCGCCTGTTGTCCGGGTTGCAGCATGGGCATTCGCGTCGCGGTCGATTCTAGACCTGCGAGTGCATTTGACAAGCCCTGTTGCGTTTCAGCCCGCGCGGCGCGCCACTCGTATAATCCATCAATGTAGGAAACCCTCCCAGCAGTTTGTTCAAATTCCCTGCCGATTCATGGAATTCGATGCATCAAGCGTTGTTGAATGAGCCGCGAGATCGTGAACGCGGCGCTGCGCGAGATGGAGGTGCTCGATCACGTCGTTTCGGCGATTCGGCATCGCTGAACCCATGAAAAGCGTTCGAAGTTCAATAAGCGCCAAGTAACCGTGCTAAAATGTGTCGTGCGAAGCTGCCTGAGTGGCAAAAGTTTTGCGCATATCTGACCATTAACCAGACGAGGAAAATCATGACGAAGTCGCTGCTGATCGCCGCCATCGCGGCGTTGGCACTTGCCGCCTGCGGCAAGAAGGAAGAGCCCAAGAAGGCCCCCCAGCCCGAGAAAAAAGTAGAGGCGCCGAAAGTCGAGGCACCCAAGGCCGAGGCACCCAAGGCCGAGG
>VGIA01000102.1 GCA_016868105.1 Betaproteobacteria bacterium
AACAGACGCGCCTTGGCGGCGGCGTAGGCCTCCATGCTGCCGTGGTAGTCGAGGTGATCGTGCGAGAGGTTGGTGAAGAGCGCGCAGTCGAACGCGACCCCGTTCACACGTCCCTGATCCAGCCCGTGCGAGGACACCTCGATGGCCGCGGCGCCGGCGCCGGTGCGCTTCATCTGCGCCAGCAGGCGATGCACTTCGAGCGCCTCCGGCGTGGTGTTGTCCACCGGCCCCAGCGCGCCGGCGAAACCGGCCCCCAGCGTGCCGATGAGGCCAGTCCTCTCGCCGCGCGTCTCGAGCGCGGCCGCGATCCACTGCGTGCAGGAGGTCTTGCCGTTGGTGCCGGTGACGCCGCAGACCCACAGCGAATCCGAGGGCCTGCCGTAGAACGCGTGCGCGAGCAGGCCGGCCCGGGATTTCAACCCTTTGACGCCCGCGTTGGGCAGGCGCCATTCGGCGTTCCAGTCAAAGCCTTCGCTTTCCCACAGCACCGCCGCGCAGCCGCGGCCGATCGCCTCCGGGATGTGGCGGCGGCCGTCGCCGGCCGCGCCGGGCCAGGCGAAGAACGCCGCACCGGGCGCCCCCCGGCGGCTGTCCGAAGTCAGCCGCACCAGCGCAGCTCCCTGGCGCGCGAGTTGCGCGAAGACATCGTCAATCAGGTGCTCTCCCGCGCTTCATCGCCCTCGCCCGGCAGCTCCACCGGCACCAGCGGCGCATCGTGGGGCGCGCCCAGCAGCCGCAGGGCACCCTGCATCACCTGCGAGAACACCGGCGCCGCGACCTGGCCGCCGTAGTGCTGGCCGGCGGCGGGCTCATCGAGCATCACCGCGATCACCAGGCGCGGATCGGAAACCGGCGCGAAGCCGACGAAGGACGCGATGTACTTGTTGGGCGCATAGCCGCCGTTTTCCTGCTTGTGCGAGGTGCCGGTCTTGCCGGCGACGCGCCAGCCCATGACGCGGGCGCGCGGCGCGGTGCCGCCGGGCTGCACCGCGGACTCGAGCATCTGGCGCACGGCGCGCGCGGTTTGCGCCGAGAGCACCTGGCGCCCGGCGGCCGGCATGCCGGTGCGGGTGAGCGACAAGGGCACCAGCTCGCCGTCGCGCGCGAACACGGTGTAGGCGCGCGCCAGCTGCATCAGGCTCACCGACAGGCCGTAGCCGTACGACATCGTCGCCTGCTCCACCGGCCGCCAGGTCTTCGCCTCCCGCAGCCGGCCCGCGGCCTCGCCCGGGAAGCCGGCCCACGGCAGCGCGCCGAAGCCGACGCGGCGGAACAGCGCGTGCATCTCCTCCCGCGGCATCTGCAGCGCCAGCCTGGCGGTGCCGACATTGGAGGATTTCTGGATCACCTGCGCCACGCTCAGCGCGCCCGCCGGGTGCGCGTCGCGGATGGTGTAGCTGGCGATGGTCATCGAGCCGGGCGCGGTCTGCACCATGGTCTGCGGGGTCGCCTTGCCCAGCTCCAGCGCCAGCGCGGCGGTGAAGGGCTTCAGCGTCGAGCCCGGCTCGAAGGTGTCGGTGACCACGCGGTTGCGCAGCTGCTCGCCGGAGCGCCTGGCCCGGTTGTTCGGGTTGTAGGTCGGGAAGTTGACCAGCGCCAGCACCTCGCCGGTGCGGACGTCGATCGCCACGATGGCCCCGGCGCGCGCGCGGTGCGCCTCGACCGCCGCCTTGAGCGCGCCGAAGGCGAGGCTCTGGACCTTGGCGTCCAGCGCCAGCGTGATGTCGCGGCCGTCGCGCGCGGCGCGGATGGACTCGATGTCCTCGACGACGCGCCCGAGCCGGTCCTTGATCACGCGCCGGCTGCCCTGGGCGCCGGCGAGCTGCGCCTGCTGCGCGAGCTCGATGCCCTCCAGGCCGGCGTCGTCCACCCCGGTGAAGCCGATGACGTGGGCCATGGTCTCGCCGCCGGGGTAGTAGCGCCGGTACTCGCGTTCCTGGTGGAGGCCCGCGATGCCCAGCGCCGCGACCCGCTGCGCGGTCTCCGGCGGCAGCTGGCGCTTCAGGTAGACGAAGCCGCGCGAGTCATCGCCGACGAGGCGCTCGATCTCCCGCGGCTCCATGGCGAGCAGCCCCCCGAGCGCCTTCAACTGCGCCGGCGTGGCGCGCACGTCCCCGGGGATCGCCAACACCGACTGCACCGGCGTCGACACCGCGAGCACGTCGCCATGGCGATCGAGGATGCGGCCGCGAGTGGCGGGCACCTTCAGCACGCGCGAGTAGCGCGCCTCGCCTTTCTCGCGCAGGAATCCGGTCTGCACCGACTGCAGCCACGCCGAGCGGGCGACCAGCACGCCGAAGGCGGCGAGCAGCGCGAGCAGCACCACGCGGGCGCGCCATACCGGCAGCCGCACCGGGATCGGCAGGCTGGCGGCGCTCACGGCGCTTCCTTGTCGGTCACCGGCTCGAGCTTCTGCACCGTCCGCACCCGGCGGGGGTCGGGCGCGCGCATGCCCAGCGTCGCCCCGGCGATGCGCTCGATGCGCGAATGCAGGCCCCAGGTGCTCGCCTCCAGCTGCAGCTGGCCATACTCGATCTCGAGCTGGCGCGTGCGTTCCTGCTCGCGCTCCAGCTCGGAGAAGAGCTTGCGCGACTTGTGCTGCGAGGTGACGAGCCCGAGCGCGCAGACGACCAGAACCAGGAGGAGGAGGAGGTTCAGCTTCGCCACGCGTCGGGCCCGTGTTCGGTGTAAATTCCGCGCTCCAGTGCCCCGGCATCGAAGGGCGCGCCGGTGCGTTCGGCGACGCGCAGCCGCGCGCTGCGCGCGCGGGGATTGGCAGCGACTTCGGCGGCCGAGGGCTTGTGCGCACGGCCGATGATTCTCAGAGCCGGTTGTGGCAGATCGCGGGCACGCACCGGGAAATCCCGTGGCAGCGCGTCGGCCGCCGCCGCGGCCCTGAGCACCCGCTTCACCAGCCGGTCCTCAAGGGAGTGGAAGCTGATCACCGCCAGCCTGCCGCCCGGCGCGAGGCGCGCGAGCGCCCGGGGCAGCATCAGCGCGACCTCCTCAAGCTCCCGATTGACCAGAATCCGTAGGGCCTGAAAGGTGCGCGTCGCCGGATCCTGGCCGGCTTCGCGCCGTGCCTGCCGTTTGACGACCGCCGCAGCCACGACAGCGGCAAGTTGCTGTGTGCGGAGGAACGGTTCGCGCTCCCGAGCAGCAACAACCGCCTTTGCAACCTGTTGAGCAAACCGTTCTTCCCCATAGCCGGCTATCGCCTCCCTGAGTTGCTGTTCCGAGGCCGTGGCGATCCAGTCCGCCGCGGACACGCCCCGCGTCGGATCCATGCGCATGTCAAGCGGGCCATCGCCGCGCAGCGCGAAGCCGCGCGCCGGGTCGTCCAGTTGCGGCGAGGACACGCCAAGGTCGGCGACAACGCCCTGCACCTGCCCGATGCCCGCCGCCTCGAGCACCCGGTCCAGTTCGCTGAAGCGCGCGTGGTGAATCGAGAATCTCGGGTCGGTGATCGCCGCCGCGGCCGCGACCGCTTCCGGGTCGCGGTCCAGCGCCACCAGGCGCCCCGCGGACCCCAGGCGCGCGAGGATGGCGCGGCTGTGGCCGCCGCGGCCGAAGGTGAGGTCGACGTAGGTCCCCGAAGTCATCCCTGAGGGCTGCAGGTTCAACCCCTGGAGCACTTCCGCGAGCAGGACCGGACGATGCGAAAGGCTGCGGGCGGGCACGCTCTGGGATGGCATGCGTGGCGTCCCCCTCGCCGCCGGCGCTCACAGCGAGAAGTCCTCCATGCCCTGCGGCGGGGCGCCGGTGCCGGTGAGGTTCGCGGCGGCGAGCTTGGCGCTCCAGACCCCGGCGTCCCAGAGCTCGAAGTAATGGCCCTGGCCGACCAGCATCGCCTCGCGCTCGAGCTTGGCGTGCATGCGCAGGCCGCTGGAGAGCAGCACGCGGCCCGAGGCGTCGGGCGCCACGTGCTCCTCGAAGCCCAGCAGCAGGCGCTTCCACCAGCTTGCCTGCGCGCTGAAGCTGGGGAACTTGGCCACCTGCGCGCGCACGCGCTCCCACTCGGTCTCGGGATACAGCAGCGCGCAGCCTTCCGGATGCGCGGTGAGCACCAGGGTGTGGCCGCCGGCGAACAGCGCGTCGCGGTGCCGCGTTGGGATCGACAGGCGGCCCTTCGCGTCCAGCGTGACCAGCACCGCGCCGTGAAACAACCCACCCATTTGACTTGTCTCCCGCCTGTTCTCGCCGTGAGGGAAAGGAATCCTTGATGCACCACTTTTTTCTACGTTTTCCCACTTTATGCGAAAAGATGCGGAGTGGTCAAGCCAAGGGAGGTGTTTTTCTTAAGTCTGACAACAACTTAGCTACACTTCGGCGGGTTAACACATAAATCTAAAATATTGATATTATTCAATTACTTGAAAAACTTAGTCAAAGTAGATTATGAAATATTTTGGGTTCAGGGCTGCGGTGAGTAGACACTAACTTCAGAGGCCACAGGCTGCCGGCCGCCATCACGGTCCGCGGCTAAGATTTCCCCCATGATCGACAAGATCCTCGACTCCCCCGCCGCAGCGCTCGCCGAGGTGCCCGACGGCGCCACCATCCTGATCGGCGGCTTCGGCAACGCCGGCATGCCCTCGGCGCTGCTCGACGCGCTGATCGCGCAGGGGGCGCGAAACCTCACTGTGGTGAACAACAACGCCGGCAACGCCGACGCCGGACTTGCCGCGCTCATCGCCGCCAAGCGCGTGAGCAAGATCCTCTGCTCCTTCCCGCGCCAGACCGACTCGTGGCATTTCGACAAGGCCTGGCGCGCCGGCGAGCTCGAGCTCGAGCTGGTGCCGCAGGGCACCCTCGCCGAGCGCCTCCGCGCCGCCGGCGCCGGGGTGGGCGCGTTCTACACCCCCACCGCCTTCGGCACCCGGCTCGCCGAGGGCAAGGAAACGCGCCACATCAACGGCCGCGACTACGTGCTCGAATACCCGATCCACGGCGACTACGCGCTCATCAAGGCCGACCGCGCCGACCGCTGGGGCAACCTCGCCTACCGCAAGACGGCGCGCAATTTCGGCCCCATCATGGCCGCCGCCGCGAAGTGCACCGTGGCGCAGGTGCGCCAGATCGTGGCACTGGGCGCGATCGATCCGGAGCACGTGGTGACCCCTGGCATCTTCGTGCAGCGCGTGGTGAAGGTGCCAGCCCTGGAGGGGGCGGCGTGAAGAAACTCGGCCGCAACCAGATCGCGGCGCGCGTGGCCCGCGACATCCCCGAGGGCGCCTACGTGAACCTGGGCATCGGCCTGCCGACCCTGGTGGCCAACCACATCCCCGGGGACCGCGAGGTCATCCTGCACAGCGAGAACGGCGTGCTGGGCATCGGCCCCAGGCCGGCGCCGGGGCGGGAAGACGAGGACCTGATCGACGCCGGCAAGTCGCCGGTGACGCTGCTCGCCGGCGGCTCGTATTTCCACCACGCCGACTCCTTCGGCATGATTCGCGGTGGCCACATCGACATCTGCGTGCTGGGGGCGTTCCAAGTCGCGGCCAATGGCGACATCGCCAACTGGCACACCGGCGAGGCCGACGCGATTCCGGCGGTGGGCGGGGCAATGGACCTCGCCGCCGGCGCGAAGCAGGTGTTCGTCACCATGGAACACCTGACCAAGAAGGGCGAATCCAAGATCGTCGAGCGCTGCAGCTACCCGCTCACCGGCGTTGGCTGCGTGACCCGGGTCTACACCGATCTGGCGGTGATCGATATCAAGGCCGACGGCCTGCACCTGGTGGAAATATGCGCCGAGGGCCTGAGCTTCGAGGAGTTGCAGAAGCTGAACGGCGTGGCGCTGAAGTACAAAGCTGCCGTCTGAGGGCGGCTTCCTTCACCTACCGAGCTGCCGCCTAGTTCTTCCCCAGGACAACAGCCATGCGCCTGCGCAGGCGCTGTGCCGCCTCGCGATCGCCGGCGGCCTCGGCGCGCTTCGCCTCCACCTCCAGCCACGCCAGCAGCGGCCGGCGCCAGCCCTGGGCGGAGGCAAGATCGATCGCGGCGGCGATTTGCGCCGGGGTGACGGCAGCCGTCCGGAACGCAACGCCGGCGGCGACCAGGCGCGACAGCGCGTCCTCCGACACCGCATGCTTGCCCTTGCCGACGAGGTAATCGGCGTAGGCCAGCTCCTCGGGCCCCGCGTCGCGCCGCAGCGCCTCGAAGCCGGGGCAGTGGTCGATCTCCAGGCCCGCGGTCCGTGCCGCGCAGCGAATCAACTCGGCACGCGCCATCAGGTCGCCGCGTCCGGTCCTGCGAATCTCGTTCTTCGCGCGCGCGAACTCCGCCTCCGCCAGCTTCGAGTTGCCCTCGAGGTAATGCTTCTCGAAGCCCTGCAGCGCGGCGCGCGCCTCAAGCTGCCAGTCAGGGGGCGGCGGGCCGCTGGCGCAGCCGGCAAGGAGCAGGACAAGCGCCGCGGTCCGGATGCTCATGGCAGCCTGATCTTGGTGTTGCGCTCGAACGGCCACTTGCGGTTGATCTCCTCGATGAGCAAGGAGACCTTGCGCAGGCTCGCCTCGACTTCGGCGCGCAGCGCGCCCAGGTCGGCGCTCGCAGCCCTGACGTTGCCGCCCGTTGCCTGCGCCTCCGCCAGGATTGCGTCGACCGCCACCAAGCGCTCACGCACCTCCGATAGCATGGTGTTCGCCTGCGCCACCGCCTTCTGCGTCTCGTCGGCGATGCCGCCGGCGCCGTGGAGGCGCTGGTCGGTCTTCGCCAGCACCGCGTCGAGCTTCAACGACACCCCGCCCAGGTTCGCCAGCAGCGCGTTGGCGCGGTCTATGGAGGCGATGACCTTGCGCGCGTTGTCCTCGCTGCCCAGCACCCCGCCCAGCACGCCGTACTTTCCCGCCATGCGCGCAGTCACCGCTTTCGCGTTGTCGATGCTCTGCTGCAGGCTGGAGTCCTGCGCGGTCATGTTCTCGACGTTCTGCAGCGCCTGGCGCACGGTGGCGATCATGCGCGGGATCTCGGCGTTGGCGTCGCCGCGCAGCACCGCGCGCTCGGCCCGGTCGGGCAGCGGCGGGTCCTGCAGGTTGCCGGTGTAGGCGCGCAGCCTGGCGCCGCCCAGCAGCGGCACTTCCATGACGAACACGCTGGTGGTGCGCAGCCAGCGCGTCTCGCTTTCCGGGACACGGATGTGGATGCGCGCCTTGCCGTCGTTGCCGAGCGACAGCCGGCGCACGCGGCCGATGGGGAAGCCGGCATAGGTGAGGTCCATGCCTACGGTGACGCCCTCGACGTTGTCGGCCACCAGCGTCAGGCGCTGGAAGTTCTCGAACGTGCCGCGCGCGTAGAGCACGTAGCCGACGAACGCGATCGCGACGATGACCGTGACGGCGAGCAGGATGCCCACCTTCACTCCCATGCTGCGCGGCGCCGGGCCGCCGCTGCCCGCCGGTTTCGGGTCCATGCTCAGAGGTATTTCACCATCAAGACCAGCACCTCGATGAGCGACACGGCGAGGAACAGCTTCATCAGCCCGGCGAGCACCACCGCGGGCACCGATTTCATGCGGCCGCGCTCGGCTTCCAGCCCGGAGGCGATCGGGATCAGCGCCACCACGGCGCCGAAGAGGAAGAACTTGAGCGCAAGGCCTGCCAGCTCCAGGTCGTCGAACACCGTGCCCACCACGCGCGTGAAGACGAAGAAGCCCGCGCGCGACGTATAGAAGTAGGACCAGTAGGCAATGGCGAGCGCCAGCATGCCGCCCAGCGTCGTCAGCGCGAACACCGATAGCGCGGTGGCCGCGACCCGCGGCACCAGCTCGCCGCGCAGCTCGTCCGAACCCGATTCGGCGCTGTCCTCCAGTTCCCCGGTGACCCGCATCACCGCGATCTCGGCGGCGACCGCGGCGCCGGAGCGAAAGGCGACGAAGAACACCGTGAGCAAGGGCACCAGTTCCAGCACCAGCACGCGCAGCACCAGCTCCAGCGAATACGGCGCCAGGCCGTAGGCGCGCAAGGCGCCGTCGGCGATCTGGATCAGCACCACGCTCAGCAGCGCGGTGAACGCGAGGTACCCCGGCAGCGCACGCCAGGCCGTGAGGTAGATCTGGCGCACCGCGAGCTCGCGCGCCGCCGGGCCGTAGCTGGAGGGGTCGAGCGCGGCCACGGTCGCGTAGCCGGCGACGCGGGCGAGGCGCTGCCAGCTGCGCGGGCGGAGGAGAAACTCGCCGGCGGATGCCATGGCCTGAGTTTACAATCTTCGCTCGCCCTGAGGAGACGAGGTGACGAAAAAGAAACCCGAGGAACTGCGCAGCCACCGCTGGTTCGGCGTCAAGGACCTGCGCGCCTTCGGCCATCGCTCGCGCACCGCGCAGATGGGCTACGACCGCACGGATTACGCGGGCAAGCCGGTGATCGCGATCATCAACACCTGGTC
>VGIA01000103.1 GCA_016868105.1 Betaproteobacteria bacterium
GCGAGCAGTTCGTCCACCTTCGCGTTCGAGTAACTCTGGGTATTGGACCAGATCACGCCGGGCCGGATGTTGGACGAGAGGTAGGTGCGGTGAACGCCGATCACCGGGTCGCCCCAGTTGAACACCGGAACAGGGCTCTCATGACGGACCCTCCAAGGTTGCTGAAAACATGGTATCGCGGAATCAGGTTCTCCCGGTTCATGCCGGCGCGATGTCGCGCGTGCGCAGCGACTTCGGATCGTAGAGCGGGGCAAGGCTCGCGCGGGCGGGCAGCCTTTCGCCGCCCACTTCGATCTGGTAGCGCCCGGCGTTCACCCAGGCCGCGTCGATCGGCGCCTCGCCCTTCAGGTAGCCCATGCCCACCGAGCAGCCGAGGGTGTGGCCGTAGGACGCCGAGCTGAGGTAGCCGACCCGCACGCCGTCGCGCCAGATCGGTTCGTTGTGATAGACGAGCGCGGCCGGATCGCGCAGCGCGAACTGCACCAGGCGCTTTTTCACGCCCGCCGCCTTCTGCGCGACGAGCGCCTCGCGCCCGATGAAGCCGCCGGGCTTGTCGAAGGCGCAGGCGAACCCGAGGCCCGCCTCGAGCGGCGTGTCCTCGTCGGCGATGTCGTGGCCCCAGTGGCGGTAGCCCTTCTCCAGCCGCAGGCTGTCCATCGCGTGCATGCCGGCAAGCGCGAGGCTGAGGTCAGAACCCTTTTCAAGCAGCGCGTCGAACACCGCGACCGCGCGCGACGACTCGACCAGCAGCTCCCAGCCGAGCTCGCCGACGTAGCTGATGCGCGTGGCGCGCAGCGGCACGCCCGCGAGCGTGATCTCGCGGCTGGCGCCGAACGGGTAGGCGGCGTTCGAGAGATCGGTCCCGGTGAGCCGCCCAAGCAGCGTGCGCGAGCGCGGGCCCATGACGCCGAGCACCGCGTAGCGCGCGGTCACGTCCTCGATCTCGCAGCCTGCCGCGCGGTGCCGCTCCAGCCAGGCGCGGTCGCGCGGGCCATTCGCGGCGCCGGTGATCACCATGAAGGCGTCGTCCGCCCAGCGCGTGACGGTGAGGTCGGCCTCGATGCCGCCGCGCTCGTTCAGCCACTGCGTGTACACCGCGCGCTCGCGCGGCGAGACGTCGTTCGCGCTCACGCGCTGCAGCAGCGCCTCGGCGCCCGGCCCGCGCAGCATGAACTTGGCGAACGAACTCTGGTCGAAAAGCGCGACGCGCTCGCGCGCCGCCTTGCATTCCGCCGCGCGGTACTCGAACCAGTTCTGCCGTCCCCAGCTGTAGCGGTAATGCGGCGTCACGCCGGCCGGCGCGTACCAGTTCGGCCGCTCCCAGCCCGCGGTCTCGCCCATGCAGGCGTTCGCGGCGACCAGCCGTTCGTGCAGCGGCGAGGTGCGGATGCCGCGCGCGGTCTCGTACTGCCGGTAGGGCCAGTGCATGGCGTAGAGCAGGCCCAGCGCTTCGCTGACGCGCGCCTTCAGGTAGCCGGCCTCGTTCTGGAAAGGGTGCACGCGCCGGATGTCGACATCCGCAAGATCCATCGGCGGGTGGCCGTCCGCGATCCACTGCGCCATCACCATGCCCGCGCCGCCCGCCGACTGGATGCCGATCGAGTTGAACCCTGCGGCGACCCAGAAGCCGCGCAGCTCCGGCGCTTCGCCCAGGTAGTACCGGTTGTCCGGCGTGAACGACTCCGGGCCGTTGAAGAACTTCTGGATGCCCGCGGTGGCAAGCCGCGGCACGCGCGCGAGCGCCTTCTCCATCACCGGCTGGAAGTGATCCCAGTCCTCGGGCAGCTCGCCGAACTCGAAATCCTCCGCGATGCCGTCCATTCCCCAGGGCTTGGCCTGTGGTTCGAAGGCGCCGACCAGCAGCTTGCCGGCGTCCTCCTTGAAGTAGGCGTAGCCGTCGTAGTCGCGCAGCACCGGCAGCGTCGGCTTCACCTCGGCCATCGGTTCGGTGACGATGTAGAAGTGCTCGGCCGCGTGCAGTGGCACCGCGACGCCGGCCATCAGGGCGATCTCGCGCGCCCACATGCCGCCGCAGTTCACCACCACCTCGGCGGCGATCTCGCCGCGCTCGGTGCGCACGCCGCAGGCGCGGCCGTCGCGCGCGAGGATGCCGGTGACCTTGCAGCCCTCGATCACGCGCGCGCCGCGCTGGCGAGCGCCTTTCGCGAGCGCCTGCGTCACGTCCACCGGGTTGATCTGGCCGTCCCTGGGCATCCAGATCGCGCCGACAAGGTCAGCGATCTCCAGCATCGGCCAGAGCTCGCGCGCCTCGCGGGGCGAGATCACCTGCACGTCGACCTCGAAATGCCGGCCCATCGCCGCGCTGCGTTTGAGCTCGTCGAAGCGCTCCGCGCTCGGCGCCACGGTGATCGCGCCGTTTTGCTTGAAGCCGGTGGCCTGCCCGGTCTCGGCCTCGAGCGCGCCGTACAGGTCGATGCTGTAGCGCGCGAGCTTGGTCAAGTTCTGCGTCGCGCGCAGCTGGCCGACCAGCCCGGCGGCGTGCCAGGTGGTGCCGCAGGTGAGCTGCCGGCGCTCGAGCAGCACGATATCCGTCCAGCCGAGCTTGGCGAGGTGGTAGGCGACACTCGCGCCGACCACGCCGCCGCCGATGACCACGCAGCGCGCGTGGCGCGGCAGTTCCTTCGCCGCCACGTCAGTCGAGCTTGATGCCGGCCTCGCGGATCACGCGGCCCCAGGCGCGCCGACGAGCGCCAGCGTGACGAGAAGCGTCTTCATCGCCTTACCTGCGCTCGATCTCGTCGTACGGCGTGAGTCCCGACCAGATCGTGATCGGCAGGTTCCGCAGCGCCTTGTCCGCCACCGTGGCCACCGACCAGACGTGCGTGAAGGCGACCGGCACGTCCTCGACCACCTGCTTCTGGAACGCGTGGTAGAGGGCCTTGCGCTTCTCGAGGTTGCGCTCGACGGTTGCCTTCGCCAGAAGCTCATCCACCTTCGGATTGACGTAGCTCTGCGTGTTCGACCACACCACACCCGGCCGGATGTTCGACGACAGGTAGGTGCGATGCACGCCGATCACCGGGTCGCCGTAGTTGAACGAGGCGTCCAGCGACGCTTCGAAGTCGTGGCCGCCGATGCGCTTCGCCCAGGTGGGGAAGTCCGGCGAGACGCGCAGGTTGACGTTGATGCCGATCTTCTTCAGCTGCGGCTTGAGGTACTCGGCGATCAGGCCGTAGTTGTCCGGGCTGCCCGGCGTGGCGTCGAGCTGCAGCGTGAAGCGCATGCCGTCGGCGCCCTTCTTCAGGCCCGCGGCATCGAGCAACTGGTTCGCCTTGCCCAGGTTCAATCGGTAGGGCTCGACCTTGTCGGTGTAGAAGGGGCTCCCCGGCGCGATCGGCCCGGTGGCCACCTTCGTCACGCCGCCGTGCAGCTTCTTGACGATGAACTCGCGATCGATCGCGTACGAGATCGCCTGGCGCACGCGCACGTCGTCCAGCGGCTTCTTCTTCATGTTGAAGGCCACCCAGCCGAGCGGCCCGATCGCCTCGCCGCCGCGCAGCTCGACGACCGCATGGGGCATGCGCTTCAGGCGCTGCACGCTGGTGGGCGAGCTGTGGAAGGAGATCATGTCGATGTCCTTCCGCTCGAACGCGAGCTCCATGGCCGAGGGGTCCTTGAAGATCCGGAACACCAGCCTGGCGAACTTCGGCCGCCCCGGAATGAAGAACTTCTCGTTGCGTTCCAGGATGATGTGCTCTCCCTGCTTGTACTCGACGAACTTGTATGGGCCCGAGCCCACGGGCTTCAGGTTCGCCGGGTGGTTGCGTACGTCCTGGCCGTCGCCGTAGACGTGCTTGGGAAGGATCGGCAGGAACGGCGGCGACATCGCCAGCAGGATCGCCGGGTGCGGATCCTTCATGCGAATGACCGCGATCTGGGGCGTCGGCGTGTCGACGCGCTCCACCGGCCCGAACATCGACTGGAACGGGTGGAAGGCCTTTGCCGTCATCACCGAGAACGCAACGTCCTCCGAGGTGACGGGCTTGCCGTCGTGGAACACCGCGTTCGGCACGAGCTTCAACAATAGCGATTTGCCGTCGTCCTGGAAGCTCCAGCTCTCGGCGAGGTAGGGCTGCGCGTTCCACTTCTCGTCGAAGCGCAGCGGGCTGGCGAAGATCTGCGCCCCGGGCATCATCGTGGCGACGCCGGACTGCACCGCGGCGTTGAAGTGCCGCGGCGTTTGCGTGCCGCCGACGATCAGCGTTTCGGCGCGGCCTTGCGCGTGCGCCGGAAGCGAGGCGGCGCAGGCAAGCGCCGCGGTCAGGATGGCGATGCGGATCATGCGGTTGTCTCCTCGCGCTCTGGACGGCCCACTGTAGGGGCGGGCGCCTCAGCCGAGTTGTCCCTGGCGGACGCCAGTTTGCTCTTTTCGGTCATCGCGCGGCGCCACGCCCCAGGCCTTGCGGTAGGCGCGCGAGAAGTGCGCCTGGCTGACGAAGCCGCAGGCGACCGCGACCTCGAGCACCGCCATGTCGGTGCGCCGCAGCAGCTGGCGCGCGCGCTCGAGCCGCTGGCGCAGCAGGTAGCGCGCCGGGCTCTCGCCGAGCGCGGCACGAAACAGTCGCGTCAGCTGGCGCGACGAGGTGCCGGCGGCGCGTGCGAGCTCGCCCACGCCCGGCGGCGCGTCCGGCCGCAGCGCGGCGACGTGCAGCGCCTGTGACAGGCCCGGATGGCGAGCGAGCGAGCGGCGCGCACGCGCCATGTGCTGCAGTTCGGATGCCTGCCGGATGTGGTCGTGCAGGCAGTGCTCGGCGACGCGATCCGCGATCGCGCGCCCGTGGTCGAGCGCGATCGCGTGCAGCATCATGTCGAGCACCGCGGTTCCGCCCGCGCAGGTGACGCGCGGGCCGTCGAACTCGAACAGCGACTCGGTGATCTCGATCCCCGGGAAGCGCTCGCGGAACGCGTCCGCCACCTCCCAGTGCACGGTGGCGCGGCGCCCGTCGAGGAGCCCCGCGCGCGCCAGCGTGAACGCGCCGGTGTCGATGCCGCCGAGCGTCGCGCCGGCGCGATCCAGCCCGCGCAGCCAGGCGACCGCGCGTCGCGTGGCGGCCTTCTCCGGGTCGTGGTCCGCGCAGACCAGCAGCGTGCCGAGGCGTCCGGCGGCGTCGATCGAGGCGTCCGGCTGGATGCCGATGCCGTTGCCGTCGGCCACCTGCCGGCCGTCGGCGGAGACGAGCTTCCACGAGTACTTGCGCGCCACGTAGCGGTTCGCGATGCGCAGGGGCTCGATCGCCGAGGACAGCGCGATCACCGTGAACCGCGGCACCAGCAGGAAGCCGATCGGGCTGGGGAGCAGCGGCGGCGGGGTGTCCGGCATGGGCAAATTCTAGGCTGATCCGGTCATGCCGCGGCGAGGCGCGGGCCCTAGCGTTGGCGATGGAGGAGACACCCGATGCCGCTGCCCTACCCGAAGCTCACGCTCTATCCGGCCCGCAAGGTGATCACCATGGACGCCTCTCTCCCCGAGGCGACCGCGGTCGCGGTCTCGGGCGACACCATCGTCGCGGTGGGCGATCTGGATTCGTTTGCGCCCTGGCGCGAGGGGCGCGAGGTGGTGGTGGACGAGCGCCTGCGCGACAAGGTGCTGATGCCCGGGTTGATCGACAACCACGTGCACCCGTGGCTCGGCGCGCTGCTCCTGCCCACCGCACTCATCGCGCCCGAGGACTGGCGCCTCGCCGACGGCGGCGTGGCGAGGGCGGCGAGCTCGCGCGACGAGTGGTGGGCGCGCCTGCGCGAGGCGGTGAAAGCGAAGTCCGGCGGCACGGAACTGATGGCCTCGTGGGGCTTCCACCACGGCTTTCACGGCCGGCGCCCGCGCAGGAGCGAGCTGGACGAGGTCTGCCCCGACCGCCCGCTCATCGTCTGGCACCGCTCGTTCCACGAGATCTTCGCCAACACGAGGGCGCTGCAGTTCGCCGGGCTCTCCAAGGCCGACTGCGCGCACCCGCAGATCGACTGGGACGAGGGCCACTTCTTCGAGATCGGCACCAAGACGCTGCTCGCGAAGCTGATGCCGCATTTCCTGAAGCCCGAGTGGTTCAACGCGGGACTGGAACAGATGGCGAAGCTGATGCACCAGGGCGGCCTGACGACCATCGCCGACATGGGCTTCGGGTCGCTCGGCGGGGACTTCGAGTTCGGTGCGTGGGAGGCGGCCGTGGAGCGGCCGGGGCGGCCGATCCGCTGCTTCAACATCGCGCACGCCGGTGCGCTCGGCTTTCGGGCGCAAGGCAAGCAGGCAGCCGCGCACGAGGATCCGGGATTCGAAAAGGTGCTCCAGATCATCGACGCGCTGCCCGCGCGCGACACGCGCCGCATGAAGACGCTGAAGGCCGCCAAGCTCTATGCCGACGGGGCGATGTTCTCGCAGCTGATGCGCATCAACGCGCCCGGCTACATGGACGGCCACGAGGGCGAGTGGATGATGACGCCCGAGGTGCTGGCGAAGGGCGTGCGCACCTTCTGGGAGGCGGGCTACGGCCTGCACGTGCATGTGAACGGCGATGCCGGCGTCGATGCCCTTCTCGGTGCGCTCGACGCCGCGATGCACGCGCGGCCCCGCTTCGACCATCGCTTCGCCTTCCATCACCTGGGCTACGCCTCGGCGGCGCAGGTGCGGCGCATGGCGGCGCTGGGCGTGGTCGCCTCGGTCAACCCGTACTACGTGCACGCGCTCGCCGACAGCTACTCGGTGCTCGGTCTGGGGCCGGAGCGGGCCTCCCAGATCGTGCGTGCCGGCTCGATGGTGCGCGCCGGCGTGCCGGTTTCGTTCCACTCGGACTTCATGATGGCGCCCACCGAGCCGCTGTTCCTTGCCTGGTGCGCGGCGACGCGCGAGACCCGTTCCGGCGCCGTAGCCGCGCCCTCGGAGTGCCTGACGCTCGACCAGGCACTGCGAGGCATCACCATCGACGCCGCGCACGCGCTCGGCCGCGACCACGAGATCGGCTCGATCGTTGCCGGCAAGAAGGCCGACTTCACGGTGCTGGACGACGACCCGTTCCGCGTCGGCGCAAAAGGCCTCAAGGACCTCAAGGTCTGGGGCACGGTGTTCGAGGGCGAGGTGTTTGCCGTGGCGCGGCCAGCGGCGGCGCTGCACCGGCCGGCGGTGCACGCCAGGCCTGCGCGCGCGCACCGCTACCGTCCGGTGCGGCCCGCGTGCTGCGGCGCGGCCGAGGATCGCTGCGATACCGTGCACCGGCTCGCCTCATGGGCGAGCGAAGCGACCCGGTCGCTCGGGTAGTTAGCGCACCACGTCCAGGCAGGAGCGCTCGAGCGCGGCCTCGGGCAGACGTTGTCGTACCTGCAGTCCACCTTTGACCCGAGTTGCCGCCCTTCGACGCACGCTGCCCCCCGCCACACGGGCCCAGGCCGTGCGGGATGGTCGACCTGACGTGACCGAAGTTTTGTACCAGTACCATTGTTACATTACCGTACTACCGCTGGCCGATTGACATGTGCACCCACTACCAGCGCCGGCATACACGGAATCGGGGCCGTCATCCATGAAAAAGCCACCCAACATCCTGTTCATCATGGCCGACCAGCTCGCGCTCGCCGCGCACAGCGACGAGGCCGTCGAGGCCCGCAAGCGCTTCGCGGCGAAGAAGAAGCCGCGCGCATGAGCCGCGCCCGGCCGCCAGGCCGGCCGGCGCCCGAGCCGGGCCACGCCCCGGGCGGCGCCGAAAGCGCGGTGCTGCGGCGGCTGCGGCTGCGGCACCTGGAGCTCCTCACGGTGCTGCGCGACCAGCCCACGGTGCGCGGCGCGGCGCGGCGGCTGAGCCTCAGCCAGCCCGCGGTCAGCAAGATGCTGCGCGAGATCGAGGACGTGTTCGGCGCGCGGCTCTTCGACCGCAGCCGCAGCGGCGTGGCGGCGCGCATGATCCTGCCTGGTTATCAGATGATCCAGAAAACTCACTCATCACGCCGGTGCTGGAAAAGGGCGGGCGGGCGCTGTCGCGCATGACCGAGCTCGACCCGGGGTCGTCGTTCCTCAGCTGGGCGGGCAAGCGCGCCTGGCTTGACGCCAATGGCGAGGTCGTGGTGAAGATCCTCAAGGGCTGGAACATGG
>VGIA01000104.1 GCA_016868105.1 Betaproteobacteria bacterium
CCTGATCGTGATGGCCTCGCACGGTCGGCGCGGCCTGCGTGGCTTGCTGCTGGGCAGCGAAACCCGGAAAGTTCTCGCCGGGAGCAGGATTCCGGTGCTGGTGCACCGCTAAGCGGGAAATCTTGACCGCAGTCAAGGTCAGGGCACCGGGTCCGTCCCGAGAATCGGGCGGGAGCCTCAATTGCAGAAGGAGGGAAAAATGAAGACCGGAATCGCACTCGCAGTCTCGGCCGCGTTCGCGGCGGTCCTGCCCACCGGCGCGCAGGCGCAGACCTGGGAGCCGACCAAGAACGTGGAGTTCATCATCCCCGCTGGCACCGGCGGCGGCGCCGACCAGATGGTGCGCGCGGTCCAGGGCATCGTCGCCAAGCACGGCCTGATGAAGCAGTCGATCCTGCCGATCAACAAGGCGGGCGGCGCCGGCGCGGAGGGGTTCCTGGACGTCAAGAGCGCCGCCGGCGAGCCGCACAAGATCATCATCACGCTGTCCAACCTGTTCACCACGCCCCTGGCGACCGGGGTGCCGTTCAACTGGCGCGACCTCACCCCGGTGCAGATGCTGGCGCTGGACAACTTCGTGCTGTGGGTGAACGCCAAGACGCCCTACAAGACGCCCAAGGAGTTCATCGACGCGGTCAAGAAGGCCGGCCCGGGCAAGATGAAGATGGGCGGCACCGGCGCCAAGCAGGAAGATCAGATCATCACCGCGGCGATCGAGCAGAAGACCGGGGCCAAGTTCACCTACATCCCGTTCAAGGGCGGCGGCGCGGTGGCGACGCAGCTGGTGGGCGGCCACGTCGATGCGACGGTGAACAACCCGATCGAGGCAGTGGCGCAGTGGAAGGGCGGCAACCTGCGGCCGCTGTGCGTGTTCGAGTTGAAGCGCATGCCGTACAAGGAAAAGGTCACCGCGACCATGTCCTGGGCCGATATCCCGACCTGCAAGGAAAGCGGCCTGGACATCGACTACCTGATGCTGCGCGGCGTGTTCATGGCGCCCGGGGTCAAGCCCGAGCACGTGAACTACTACATCGGCCTGTTCGCGAAGGTGATGGCGACGCCGGAGTGGAAGAAACTGATGGAGGAAGGGGCGTTCAACATCACCGCCCTGAAGGGCAGGGAATACGCCGACTGGGTTGCGCGCGAGGAGGCGCGGCACGTGTCCCTGATGAAGGGCGCCGGCTTCATCGCCGGACAGTAGCCAGGCACGGCAACCGGAACCAGGGAGGCAACCAGGGGATGACCGAGGGCCCGGAGGGCGGAGGGCGGGCGGCATTCGGCCAGAAGAGCGCCGAACTGGCAGTGGCGGCGTTCTTCTTCGTCATCGGCGCCGTCGTGATCGCCGACAGCCTGCGGCTGGGGACCGGCTGGCAGGAGGTGCACGGACCGCGCCCGGGCTATTTCCCCTTCTACCTGGGCCTCATCATGTGCGCGGCATCGCTCATCAACGCGGCCCGCGCGCTGCTGGCCAAGCGCGCCGAGGACAAGGCGTTCGTGGAGGTCGGACAGTTGAGGCTGGTCCTGACCGTGCTGGTTCCGACCGCGGTGTATGCGGGCCTGGTGAGCTGGATCGGCATCTACGTCGCCTCGTTCCTGTACATCGCGCTGTTCATGCGCTGGCTCGGCAAGTACCCGTGGTGGAAGGCCGCCGCGGTGCCCGGATGCCTGATCGTGGTGTTCTTCGTCGTGTTCGAGAACTGGTTCAAGGTGTCCCTGCCCAAAGGGCCGCTGGAGAACCTGCTGGGGCTGGGCTGAGCGGTGGAAGAGATCAGCTCCCTGATCCACGGCTTCGGGGTCGCGCTGTCGCCGACCAACGTCGCGCTCATGTTCGTGGGCGTGATCCTCGGGGTGATCATCGGCGTGCTGCCGGGGCTGGGCGGGGCCAATGGCGTCGCCATCCTGCTGCCGCTCACCTTCGGCATGGCGCAGACCCCGGGGGGCGCCACCTCGGCGATCATCCTGCTCTCCTGCATCTACTGGGGCGCCCTGTTCGGCGGTGCCATCACCTCGATCCTGTTTAACATCCCGGGCGAGCCCTGGTCGGTGGCGACCACCTTCGACGGCTATCCGCTGGCGCAGCAGGGCAAGGCGGGGCAGGCGCTGACCGCGGCGTTCACCTCGTCGTTCATCGGCGCCTTGCTTGCCGTGGTGATGATCACCTTCCTGTCGCCGGTGGTGGCCAAATTTGCGCTGGCATTCGGGCCGCCGGAGTTCTTCGCGGTCTACCTGCTCACCTTCTGCGCCTTCGTCGGCACCAGCAAGGAGCCGCCGTTCAAGACGCTGGCGGCGATGATGCTCGGCTTCGCCCTCGCCGCGGTGGGCACCGACACCGTGACCGGCACGCTGCGCCTGACGTTCGGCTCGACGCACCTGCTGACCGGCTTCGACTTCCTGGTGGCGGTGATCGGCCTCTTTGGCATCGGCGAGATCCTGCTCACGCTCGAGGAAGGGCTCGCGTTCCGGGGCGCCAGCGCGAAGATCAACTCGAAGGTCGTGCTGGAGACCTGGCGCGAGCTGCCGCGCTACTGGCTGACCTCGGTCCGCTCGACGCTGGTGGGCTGCTTCATGGGGATCGTCCCGGGCGGCGCCACGCCGGCCTCGTTCATGAGTTATGGCGTGGCGCGGCGCTTCTCCCCCGACGGCGCCAAGTTCGGCACCGGCAAGGTGGAGGGCGTGGTGGCGCCGGAAACCGCGGCCCACGCGGCCGGCACCTCCGCCCTGCTGCCCATGATCACCCTCGGCGTGCCCGGCTCGCCCACGGCGGCGGTGCTGCTGGGCGGCCTGATGATCTGGGGCCTGCAGCCCGGGCCGCTGCTGTTCGTCGAGCAGAAGGATTTCGTCTGGGGCCTGATCGCCTCGATGTACCTGGGCAACATCGCCGGGCTGATCGTGGTGCTCACCTGCGTGCCCCTCTTCGCCGCCATCCTGCGGATCCCGTTCTCGATCATCGCGCCGGTGATCATCGTCATCTGCGCCATCGGCTCGTTCACCGTGAAGAACGCGATCTTCGACGTCTGGATGATGGTGGTGTTCGGGGTCCTGGGGTACCTGTTCAAGAAGACGCAATACCCGCTGGCGCCCCTGGTGCTCGCGATCGTGCTGGGCGACAACGCCGAGTCCGCCTTCCGCCAGGCGATGCTGATGTCGCAGGGCGACCTTGGCATCCTGTTCGCCAACGCGCTGGTGGGGACGATGACGACCCTGGCGTTGGCGCTGCTGGGCTGGCCGATGATCTCCGCGCTGCTGGGCAAATTGCGCGGCAAGCAGGGCTGACGCCGCCCGCTCAGGTCCGCCCGAGCTTCTGCTTCAGGCGCGACAGCGTCTCCGGGGTCAGGTTGAGGTAGGCGGCCAGTTCCTTCTTCGGGATGCGGCCGGCCAGTTCCGGGTGCTTGCGGTTAAAGCGCGACAGCCGGCCGGGCGCATCCAGCAGGTGCAGCGTGATGGTGTGCGCCATCACCTCCGACATCAGCTTCATGACCTCGTGCTCGAAGCGCAGCTTCAGCTCCGGGTGCCGGTCGAGGAATTCCACCCACTGCGGCATCGGCACCTCGGCCGCGCGCACCCGGGTCACGGCGACGATGGAGTAGGGGATGGGCGTGCGCAGGCGCCAGGCCGCGTAGGCGGTGTCCATTTCGGTCTCGGCGGCGAAGCGCAGGATCATCTCGTGTCCTTCCGGGTTGGAGACCACGCGCTTGACCATGCCCTCGAGGACGAAGAACTGCACCATCTCCTCGTCGCCCTGGCGGGCCAGGGGATCGCCCTTGCGGTACTCGGAGACCACGAGCAGCGGCTCCAGTTCCTGGCGCTGGGCAGGGGTCATGTCGCGCAGCAGCAGGTTTTCCCGCAGCTGCATGCGCAGGGTGTTGCGCTGCGGGTGGTTGGCGATGGTGGTCATGGGGGGCGTTGATTAGACTGAAAAAGCTTGACCGCAGTCAAGGTTGGCGTCCGGGGCCTCTCCCTATCATTTCGCCCTCTTCCCCGGAGAGTCCCCCATGGGCACCGTCGAACCCCAAGTCGCCACCAGCCAAGCGCAAGCGCCCACGACCGACGGCTTCCAGCTGGTCATCGACGCGCTCAAGCTCAACGGCATCGAAACGATCTACGGCCTGCCCGGAATCCCGATCACCGATCTCACGCGCCGCGCGCAGGCCGACGGGCTGCGCGTGCTGTCGTTCCGCCACGAGCAGAGCGCCGGCTACGCCGCGTCCATTGCCGGATTCCTGACGCAGAAGCCCGGGGTCTGCCTCACGGTTTCGGCGCCCGGCTTCCTCAACGGCCTCAACGCGCTCGCCCACGCCACCGTCAACTGCTTCCCGATGATCCTGGTGAGCGGCTCGAGCGAGCGCGAGATCGTGGACCTGCAGCAGGGCGACTACGAGGAGATGGACCAGCTCGCCATCGCCAAGCCGGTGGCCAAGGCCGCCTTCCGCGTGCTGCACGCCGAGGACATCGGCGTGGGCATCGCGCGCGCGATCCGCGCGGCCCTGTCCGGTCGCCCGGGCGGGGTCTATCTCGACCTGCCGGCAAAGCTGTTCGCGCAGGGCATCGATGCCGAGGCCGGCCGCAGGTCGCTCATCCAGGTCGTCGACCCGGCGCCCAGGCAGATCCCGGCGCCCGACGCGGTGAAGCGCGCGCTCGACCTGCTCAGGGGCGCGAAGCGGCCGCTGATCATCCTCGGCAAGGGCGCGGCCTACGCCCAGGCCGACGCCGACATCGGCGCGCTCGTCGAGCGCACGGGCATCCCCTACCTGCCGATGTCGATGGCCAAGGGGCTGCTGCCGGACACCCACGAGCAGTGCGCCTCGGCCGCGCGCTCGTTCGTCCTGCCGGGCGCGGACGTGGTGATGCTGGTTGGCGCCCGCCTCAACTGGCTGCTGTCGCACGGCAAGGGCAGGACCTGGGGCGGCAAGGGCCACAAGGAGTGGGGCGGCCAGAAATTCATCCAGGTCGACATCTCGCCGCAGGAGGCCGACAGCAACGTGCGCATCGACGCGCCCCTGGTCGGCGACATCGGCTCCTGCGTCTCGGCGCTGCTGGCGGGCATGGGCGCGGGCTGGGCGAAGCCGCCGGCCGAGTGGCTGGACGCGGTCCATGGCAAGAAGACCGCCAACGTCGCCAGGATGGCCGAGACCCTGGCGAAGAATCCCGTGCCGATGAACTTCCACAGCGCGCTCAATGTGGTGCGCGACATCGTCAGGGCCAACCCGGAGGCGATGTTCGTCAACGAGGGCGCCAACGCGCTCGACTTCACGCGCTCCATCGTCGACATGCACCGGCCTAGGAAGCGCATCGACGTCGGCACCTGGGGCATCATGGGCGTGGGCATGGGCTACTGCGTCGCCGCGGCGGTGGAGACCGGGCAGCCGGTGATCGCGATCGAGGGCGACAGCGCGTTCGGCTTCTCCGGCATGGAAGTGGAGACGATCTGCCGCTACAAGCTGCCGGTGTGCGTCGTGATCATGAACAACAATGGCGTCTACAAGGGCACTGATGTCAACCCGAGGGGCGGCGAGGTCGCGCCCACCGTGTTCGTCAAGGATGCGCGCTACGAGAAGCTGATGGAGGCCTTCGGCGGCGTCGGCGTGTACGCGACGACGCCGGCCGAGCTGCGCAAGGCGATGGAAGAAGCGGTCCGCTCGCGCCGGCCGACGCTCATCAACGCGGTGATCGACCAGACCGCCGGCACCGAGAGCGGCCGCATCACGGGCCTGAATCCGGCCGCGAAGAAGAAATAGGCATCCTGGAGGAACGCATGGAAGCACTCAAGGGCGTACGCATCCTCGACATGACCCATGTGCAGGCGGGCCCGACCTGCTCGCAGCTGCTGGCGTGGATGGGCGCCGACGTGATCAAGTTCGAGAACCCGGTGGGCGACGCCACCCGCGGCCAGCTGCGCGACGTGCCCAGGGCCGACAGCCTGTACTTCACCATGCTCAACTGCAACAAGCGCTCGATCACCGTGAACATGAAGAGCGCAGAGGGCAAGCAGGTGTTCGTCGACCTGCTGCAGAAGAGCGACATCATCATGGAGAACTTCGGCCCCGGCGTGCTCGACCGCTTCGGCTTCACCTGGGACCGGATCCTCGAGATCAACCCGAAGATCGTGATGGGCTCGATCAAGGGCTTCGGCTCCAGCGGCCCGTATGCCGATTTCAAGGCCTACGAGAACGTGGCGCAGGCGATGGGCGGGGCCATGAGCACCACCGGCGTGCCCGACGGACCGCCGTTCGTCACCGGCGCGCAGATCGGCGATTCGGGCACCGGCCTGCACCTGGCCATCGGCCTGCTCGCGGCGCTGCGCCAGGCCGAGCGCACCGGCCAGGGGCAGTACGTCGAGGTGGCAATGATGGACGGCGTCATGAACCTGTGCCGCGTCAAGTTCCGCGACCACCAGCGCTTGAACCATGGCGGCTTGCCCGAGTATTCGGTGCCCACCCATCAGAACATGGGCGAGGTGCCGCGCGCCGGAAACGACTCCGGCGGCGGCCAGCTGGGCAACGCCATCCACTGCAAGCCCCATGGCCCGAACGACTGGCTCTACGTCGTGGTGCAGGAAGCCGTGTGGGAAGACCTGGCCAGGCGCATCGGCCCGGAGGTCGGCATGCCGGACATGGCGAGCAATCCCCAGCTCGCGGCGATTGGCGAGCGGCGCAAGAACCAGAGCCTGATGTGGACCCTGATCAACAAGTTCGCCGAGAAGTACTCGAAGCGCGAGCTGATGGCGATCCTGAACCCGCTGGATGTGCCCTGCGGGCCGATCATGAGCACGCAGGACCTGGCCACCGACGAGCACGTGCGCGGCCGCGACATGTGGGTCGAGCTCGACCACCCGCAGCGCGGCAAGTGGTGGAACGTGGGCATGCCGATCAAGCTGTCGGCTTCGCCGGCGCTCATCAAGCGCTCGCCGACGCTGGGCGAGCACACCGAGGAGATCCTCAAGGAAGTGCTCGCCTACGACGAGGCGAAGATCGGCGCGCTGAAGGCCGCGGGCGCGTTCTCGCTTCCTCCCAAGAAGGCCGCATGATGAAGCTCGCCATCGTCGGACAGCAGGACTTCGGCAAGGCCGTGCTGGAGGCGTTCCTTGCGCGCGGCGACCAGGTCGCCGGGGTGTTCTGCGCGCCGGAGAAGCCGGGCGCGAAGCCCGACGTGCTCAAGGTCGCGGCGCAGGAAAAGGGCGTCCGGGTGTTCCAGTTCCCGTCCCTGAAGAACGACCAGGCCAAGGCGGCGCTGAAGGGCCTGGAGGTCGAGATCGGCATCATGGCCTTCGTGCTGCAGTTCGCGCCGCAGGAGTTCGTGACCATCCCGAGGCACGGCACGATCCAGTACCACCCGTCCCTGCTGCCCAGGTACCGCGGCCCGAGCTCGATCAACTGGCCGATTTCGCGCGGCGAGACCCAAACCGGCCTCACCATCTTCCGGCCGACCGACGGTCTCGATGAGGGCCCGGTCATCCTGCAGAAGCAAACCGCGATCGGCCCGGACGATACCTTGGGTACGGTGTACTTCGACCGCCTGTTCCCGATGGGCGTGCAGGCGATGCTCGAGGCGGCCGACCTGGTGGTGGCGGGCAGGCACCGGGAGCTGGTCCAGGACGAGTCCCAGGCGACCTACGAGGGCTGGTTCCGCGAAGGCGAGGCCCGCATCAACTGGGCCAACCATGTCGATGTGGTTCACAACCTGATCCGGGCCTGCAATCCGGCGCCGGGCGCATGGACCACCTTGGCCGGGGTAAGGCTGCAGCTCTTTGACTGCCGCAAGCTGCCGGTGCGCACGTTTGGGGCGGTGAAGGGCAGGACCGGCGAGGTGGTCGAGTGCACCGCCGCCAGCTTCCAGGTCACCGCCCAGGGCGGCCGCATCGAAGTGCTGCGCGCCAAGCTGGGCGAGGGCAAGAAGCTCGCCGCAGCGGACTTGCTCGCCTCCGG
>VGIA01000105.1 GCA_016868105.1 Betaproteobacteria bacterium
ACCTTGCGCTCTCAGCTGTCGTCCTGCTACCTGACCACGGTGGCCGACGACCTCACCGGGATCTACGACGCCATCAAGGAGAACGCGCTGCTGGCGAAGTACGCGGGCGGCCTGGGCAACGACTGGACGCCGGTGCGGGCGCTCGGCTCGCACATCAAGGGCACCAACGGCAAGTCGCAGGGCGTGGTGCCCTTCCTCAAGGTGGTGAACGACACCGCGGTGGCGGTGAACCAGGGCGGCAAGAGGAAGGGCGCGGTCTGCTCCTACCTCGAGACCTGGCACCTTGACATCGAGGAGTTCCTCGAGTTGCGCAAGAACACCGGCGATGACCGGCGGCGCACCCACGACATGAACACGGCCAACTGGATCCCGGACCTGTTCATGAAGCGCGTGATGGAGAACGCACAGTGGACCCTGTTCTCGCCCTCCGACGCCCCGGAGCTGCATGACCGCTTCGGCAGGGCCTTCGAGGAGGCCTACCTGCGCTACGAGGACAGGGCGGCGCGCGGCGAACTCAAGCTCTACAAGAAGATTCCTGCGGTGCAGCTGTGGCGCAAGATGCTGTCGATGCTGTTCGAGACCGGGCATCCGTGGATCACGTTCAAGGATCCCTGCAACATCCGCAGTCCCCAGCAGCACGTCGGCGTCGTGCACAGCTCGAACCTGTGCACCGAGATCACCCTCAACACCTCGGCTGACGAGATCGCGGTCTGCAACCTGGGTTCGGTGAACCTGGTCGCGCACCTGAAGGAGGAGGGCGGCCGCAAGCTGCTCGACTTCGACAAGTTGAAGCGCACCATCCGCACCGCGATGCGCATGCTCGACAACGTCATCGACATCAACTACTACGCGGTGGACAAGGCGGCCAATTCCAACCAGCGCCACCGCCCGGTCGGCCTGGGCATCATGGGCTTCCAGGACTGCCTGCACGCGCTGCGCATCCCCTACGCCTCGGACGAGGCCATGGCGTTCGCCGACCGCGGCATGGAAATGGTGTGCTACGCCGCTTACTGGGCCTCGACCGAGCTGGCCGAGGAGCGCGGCTGCTACCCGTCGTTCAAGGGCTCGCTCTGGGACCGCGGCATCCTGCCGCAGGACACCCTGGACCTGCTGGCCGCCGAGCGCGGCGGCTACGTCGAGGTGGACCGCAGCTCGGCGCTGGATTGGGAGCCGCTGCGGGCGCGCATCCGCAAGCACGGCATGCGCAACTCCAACTGCATCGCGATCGCGCCCACCGCCACCATCGCCAACATCATCGGCGTCTCGGCCTCGATCGAGCCGACCTACCAGAACCTGTACGTGAAGTCGAACCTGTCGGGCGAGTTCACGGTGGTGAACGAGTACCTGGTCGCGGAGCTCAAGCGCGAGGGGCTGTGGGACGAGGTCATGATCTCGGACCTGAAGTACTTCGACGGCAACCTGGCGCGCATCGACCGCGCCCCGGCCGGCCTGCGTCGCCTCTACGCCACCGCTTTCGAGGTCGAGCCGCGCTGGCTGGTGGAGGCCGGCGCACGGCGACAGAAGTGGATCGACCAGTCGCAGTCGCTCAACATCTACATGGCCGGGGCTTCGGGCAGGACGCTGGACGAGACCTACAAGCAGGCCTGGATCCGCGGCCTCAAGACCACCTATTACCTGCGCGCCATGGGCGCCACGCACGCCGAGAAGTCCACCACCAAGGCGGGCCAGCTGAACGCAGTACCCTCGGGCTCGGCCGATACCTTGGCCGCGGTGCCCGCAGTCGAGGAGCCGAAGTTCTGCGCCACCGACGATCCGGAATGCGAGGCCTGCCAGTGAAGCGCGAGGCCTGCCGCTGATGCTCAATTTCGAGGAAGACACGCAGATGAACCCGATGGCCGGGCTGGCGATCCCGTCGCAGGCCGGGTTCGTGCCGCAGTCCCAGGTCGCGCCCGCCGACGGGCGCTTCAGCGCCGGCAACGCGCACCGGCGCATCCGCGTCGAGGACAAGCGCATCATCAATTCCAAGGCCGACGTCAACCAGCTGGTGCCATTCAAGTACAAGTGGGCCTGGGAGAAGTACATCGCCGCCTGTGCCAATCACTGGATGCCGCAGGAAGTGAACATGAGCCGCGATATCGCGCTCTGGAAGGACCCCAACGGCCTCACCGAGGACGAGCGGCGCCTGGTCACGCGCAACCTGGGCTTCTTTGTCACCGCGGATTCGCTTGCAGCGAACAACATCGTGCTCGGTACCTACCGCCACATCACGGCCCCGGAGTGCCGACAGTACCTGCTGCGCCAGGCCTTCGAGGAGGCGATTCACACCCACGCCTACCAGTACATCGTCGAGAGCCTGGACCTGGACGAGGGCGAGGTGTTCAACGCCTACCACGAGATCGCCTCGATCCGGGACAAGGACGAATTCCTGATCCCGTTCATCGACATCCTGACCAACCCGGCCTTCCGGACCGGCACGCCCCAGGCCGACCAGGACCTGTTGAAGAGCCTGATCGTGTTCTCCTGCCTGATGGAGGGCCTGTTCTTCTACGTCGGCTTCACCCAGATTCTGGCGCTCGGCCGGCAGAACAAGATGACCGGCGCCGCCGAGCAGTATATGTACATCCTGCGCGACGAGTCGATGCACTGCAATTTCGGCATCGACCTGGTGAACCAAATCAAGCTCGAGAACCCGCAGCTGTGGTCGCCCCAGTTCCGCGAGGAGCTGACGGCGATCTTCCGCAAGGGCGTCGAGCTGGAGTACCGCTACGCCGAGGACACCATGCCGCGCGGCGTGCTGGGGCTCAACGCGCCGATGTTCAAGGAGTACCTGCGCTTCATCTGCAATCGCCGCTGCCAGCAGATCGGCCTGGAGCCGCTCTACCCCGGCGCAAGCAACCCGTTCCCGTGGATGAGCGAGATGATCGACCTGAAGAAGGAGCGAAATTTCTTCGAGACCCGCGTCATCGAGTACCAGACCGGCGGCGCGCTGAGCTGGGATTGAGGCAAGCAACCGGAACCGACATGCACAAAGTGACCGCCTGCAAGGCCGAGGACGACTACAAGCTCTGGATCCGGTTCGACGATGGGCTGGAGGGCAGCGTGTTCCTCGGCAACCTGCTCGAGATCGGCGCCTTCAAGCTGTGGCTTGACGTGCGCGAGTTCGAGAAGGTGAGCGTTGACCCCCAGAGCGCGACCGTGACCTGGGAGGGCGGCATCCGGCTCGATCCGGACATCCTGTACCAGGACATCGCCGGCCGGGGGGCGAGGCAGGAATGAGATGGCATTGGGCGTTCGCAGCATTCAGCCCGCATGCGGGAAGAGATTCCCGCGCGCGGTTGAATAGTCCGGGCCGGTACGGCCGGGCTCCTTTGTAACTACCTAAGGAGATAGTCATGGCGAAGAAAAAAGCGGCGAAGAAAAAGAAAAAGAAGAAGAAAGCATCAAAAAAGAAGAAATCGTCCAAGAAGAAAGCATCAAAAAAGAAGGTAGCGGGTAAAAAAAAGAAGGCCGCAAAGAAGAAGTCAGGCAAGAAGAAAGCGGCCGCTAAACCCGCAAGACCTGTGGTCGGCACTGCGATGAGGGCGGCACCCACTGCGCCCTCCACCGCTGCGATGACCGGCGCAAGGACTGCGCTGAATCCGGCGGCCGCATGGCCGTTTCCAACCGGATCCCGGCCGTAACCGGGAACCGATCGGGAACGTGGCGGGGGGCGCAAGCCCCTCGCCAGGGCCCTAGAAGCTCTCCGGACCGGCTTGGTCCTTCGGCTCTGAACGGAAAGATCAGAGCCGGTCCGAGAGGCTTCCTGGTCACAGGATTTCCCCCCGCCGGGAGGGCGCCCGGACCCTCAAAAAAAGCTAAATAAACAATGCTGTCAAACCGCAACACGGGCTCGCCGCGACCATCGGAAGCGCTTGACCGGAGAAGAACGTTTCGGCTATGATACGCCCTGCTGCGTCGCAACAAGACGATCTTTCCAGTCCGGACATCGAAGTCCGGGGGCAGCTGCCCGACACGGCACAAGGTGCCGCGGGCGATGGTTCAAAGGCCTGGGCCTCGGCCGCGGCCGGTTCCCAGAGTCCCCCACCCACCCCCCCCTGCCACCTAGCGTTCGCCAACGGCCGCTGGGCTCCGGGTTGGGTGTGGCGCGGGACGGCGCAAGAGGCAAGGAGGTATGAGATGAACGCAAGCAACCAGAGGCTGCGGTTTCCCGGATCGGGGGGCGTGCTGCGGCTGCTGTCCGCCACCCGCAGCGCGCTCGCGCTGATCGGTTTGGCCGTGGTCGTCGCCGGCCTGTTCGCCGCCACGCTGCCCGGGCCGCGTGAGACCATGCTGCGCCAGTTCTTCGCCATTTCCTCGGGCTGGGCGGACCAGGCGGGCACTGTCAGCACCGGCACCATTCAGGCAATGGCTGGCGTGGCAGGCCAGGCGCGCGAGCAGCGCGCGCTGACCGAGTTCATCGCCAAGCGCTACCGCGTGGCGGAAGACGCCATCGCCGGCTTCGTCGCCTCGGCCTATCGTGCCGGGGGCGAGCTCAAGCTCGACCCGTTGCTGATCCTAGCGGTGATGGCGGTGGAGTCTCGCTACAATCCGGTCGCCGAGAGCAATATGGGCGCCAAGGGGCTGATGCAGGTGATCCCGAAGTTCCACCAGGAGAAGCTGTTCGAGCACGGCGGCGAGCCGGCGCTGCTCGACCCCGAGGTCAACATCCAGGTCGGGGCGCAGATCCTGCGCGAGTACCTGGGCCGCTTCGGCGAGCTCGAGACCGCGCTGCAGATGTACGCGGGCGCCTTCGACATCCCGAACTCGCCCTACGCGGGCAAGGTTCTGGCCGAGCGTGCGCGCCTGGAGCAGATCGCCCGCGTCAAACGATCGGCGTAGCCTCGAGGCGAAAGCGCAGCAGGCGTTTCGCGGCCTGCTCCAGGTCCGGCATGGCGCCGGTGTAGGCGAAACGCACGCCCTGGGGGGCATGAGCTGCGGGAAAATTCGATTATACGGATATAATTTTTGCCCGATGCCGAGGAATGGAATGTGGACGAGGAACTGAGGAACAGCGCCCTCGATTACCACCGCCTGCCGCGACCCGGCAAGATCGCGATCCTCGCCACCAAGCAGCTCACCAACCAGCGCGACCTCGCGCTCGCCTACTCCCCCGGCGTCGCCATCGCCTGCGAGGAGATCCGGCGCGACCCTGCCGAGGCGGTCAACCTCACCTCGCGCGCCAACCTGATCGCGGTGATCACCAACGGCACCGCGGTGCTGGGGCTGGGCGCGATCGGCCCGCTCGCCGCCAAGCCGGTGATGGAAGGCAAGGCGGTGCTGTTCAAGAAGTTCGCCGGCATCGACTGCTTCGACATCGAGATCGCCGAGCAGGATCCGGACCGGCTGGTGGACATCATCGCCGCGCTGGAGCCGACCTTCGGCGGCATCAACCTGGAGGACATCAAGTCGCCGGAGTGCTTCATCGTGGAACGCAAACTGCGCGCGCGCATGAAGATCCCCGTCTTCCACGACGACCAGCACGGCACCGCGATCATCGTCGGCGCCGCGATCCTGAACGGCCTCAAGGTGCTCGACAAGCGCCTGGACCGGGTGAAGCTGGTGGTTTCGGGCGCCGGCGCCGCCGCGCTCGCCTGCCTCGAGCTGCTGGTGAAGATGGGGCTGCCGCGCGAGCACATCACGGTCACCGACATCCAGGGCGTGGTCTGGAAGGGCCGCAAGGAGCTGATGGACCCGGACAAGGAGAAGTTCGCGATCGACACCAGGGCCCGCACCCTGGACGAGGTGATCGCCGGCGCCGACATCTTCCTCGGCCTGTCGGCGGGCGGCGTGCTCAAGCCCGAAGCGGTGAAGAGGATGGCCGAGCGGCCGCTGATCCTTGCGCTCGCCAACCCCGAGCCGGAGATCCGGCCCGAGCTGGCCAAGGCGGCGCGGCCCGACTGCGTCATCGCCACCGGGCGCACCGATTACCCGAACCAGGTCAACAACGTCCTTTGTTTTCCGTTCATCTTCCGCGGCGCGCTGGACGTGGGCGCCACCACCATCACCACCGAGATGGAGCTCGCCGCGGTGCGCGCCATCGCCGAGCTGGCGCAGGCCGAGGCATCCGACGTGGTCGCGCTCGCCTACGGCGGCGAGGACCTCAAGTTTGGCCCGGAGTACCTGATCCCGCGGCCCTTCGACCCGCGCCTGATCGCTAAGATCGCGCCGGCTGTGGCGAGGGCGGCGATGGACTCGGGGGTGGCTACGCGCCCGCTGGCGGACCTGGAGGGCTACCGGGGGTCCCTGACGCAGTTCGTCTACCACTCCGGCCTGATCATGAAGCCCTTGTTTTCGGCGGCCAAGGCGGCGCCGCGGCGCATGGTCTATGCCGAGGCCGAGGACGAGCGCGTGCTGCGGGCGGCGCAGATCGTGTGCGACGAGGGGCTCGCGAAGCCGATCCTCATCGGCCGGCCGCAGGTGGTCGAGCAGAGGATCGAGCGGCTCGGCCTGCGTATCCGCGCCGGACGCGAGGTCGAGCTGGTGAATCCCGAGAGCGATCCGCGCTACCGCGACTACTGGCGGACCTACCATCGTCTGACCGAGCGCAAGGGGGTATCGCCGGAGTACGCGCGTGTCGAGATGCGCCGGCGCAACACCCTGATCGGTTCGATGATGATCTTCAAGGGCGAGGCCGACGGCATGCTCTGCGGCACCTTCGGCACCCACGCCCTGCACCTGCACTACATCGACCAGGTGATCGGCCTGAGGCCGGGGGCGCAGCACTACGCGGCCATGAACGCGCTGATCCTGCCGCACCGCACCGTGTTCATCTGCGACACCTACGTCACGCCGGACCCGGACGCCGAGCACCTCGCCGAGATGGCCATCCTCGCGGCGGAGGAGATCCGGCGCTTCGGCATCGCGCCCAAGGTCGCGCTGCTGTCGGCTTCCAACTTCGGTTCCATGGGCATCGCCTCGTCGCGCAAGATGCAGCGCGCGCTGGCGATCCTGGCCGAAAGGGCGCCGGAACTCGAGGTCGAGGGCGAGATGCACGGCGACGCCGCGCTGTCGGAGGAGATCCGGAACAAGGTATTCCCCAGTTCCAAGCTGCGCGGCGAAGCCAACCTGCTGGTCATGCCGACGCTGGACGCGGCCAACATCTCCTTCAACCTGCTCAAGATCGCCGCGGCCGAGAACGTCACCATCGGCCCGATCCTGCTCGGCGCCGCGCGCCCGCTGCACATCCTCACGCCCTCGGCGACGGTGCGCCGTATCGTCAACATGACAGCGCTCACGGTGGCCGATGCCAACGCCCCGCGCGGGCAGGAGCAGACGCTGTTCTGATGGCCTGCAGTCCGCAAAGCGACCGATGAGCGCGCGCGCCGGAGAGGTGCTGACCGGCGGCGCACGCTGGCTGGGAGCGTTGATGCTGGTGTCGCCCCAGAACCCGGCATCGCTCCTGGAGCACGCGCTGCTGCGGGAAATGCTGGAGCGCACGCTCGGCTTCAACCGCACCCAGCAGCACAGCGAATCCGGTGCGCCCTACGCTGCCAGGGTCACCGCCTCGCGGGACAAGGAAGCGCTCGAATTCTTCATCGACACCAACCTCGACGCAGGCCCGCAATGAGCGAGAATGCCAAGCCGCCGCAGGACCCGTTCGAGATGTTCCGCCGCCTGTGGGGCCCGCTCGGGGTGCCGGTGCCCGGCATGGCGATGCCAACGCTGGATCCGCAGGAGATCGAGAAGCGCATCGCGGAGCTCAAAGCGGTCGAGATGTGGCTGTCGATGAACCTCAACATGCTGCGCATGTCCATCCAGGGGCTGGAGATGCAGAAGGCGGGCCTGAGTGCGATGCAGCAGGCCATGAACCCGCCCCCGGA
>VGIA01000106.1 GCA_016868105.1 Betaproteobacteria bacterium
CCAGGGACAGGGCTGCAAGGGCCGCAGGCAGGATCGCTCGCATAATCGTTGAACGCCCAGGGTCGGTCCCGGTTGACAGCGTCATCTTACCGCCTGGTGGCGCGCTCTAGATGCGCACTCTCCAGGCTTGACCGCCGCCCGGACTTCGGGTCGGCGTAGGGATTGCGCCCGGTGCGCAGCTCGATGCGCAGCGGCGTGCCGCGCAGCTTGAAAGCGTCGCGGAACCAGCCCTCGAGGTAGCGCTTGTAGTTGTCGCCGATCTGGTCCAGCGAGTTGCCGTGGATCACCACGATGGGCGGATTGGAGCCGCCCTGGTGGGCGTAGCGCAGCTTGGGCCTGGAATAGCCCTTGCGCGGCGGCGACTGCTGCGCCACCGCGGCGATCAGCGCCCGGGTCAGGCGCGGCGTCGAGAGCTTGGCCATCGCCGCGGCGTAGGCCGAATCCACCGCGCGCATCACCCCCGGCACGCCCCTGCCGGACTTGGCCGAGATGTTGAGCGTCTCGGCGAAGCCGAGGAAACCGACCTTGTAGCGCAGCTCGGCCCTGAGGCGCTCGCGCGCCTCCTTGCCGGCCGCATCCCACTTGTTCACCACCACCACCACCGCGCGGCCCCGCGCCAGGATGTCGCCGGCGACGTGCGCGTCCTGCTCCGAGATGCCTTCGACCGCGTCCAGCACCAGCACTGCGACGTTGGCCGCCTCGATCGCCTGCAGCGTCTTGACGATGGAGAACTTCTCCACCTGCGCGCCGTGCGACCTGCCGCGCTTGCGCAGCCCGGCGGTGTCGATGAGCGTGTAGCGCCGCCCGTTGCGCTCGAAGGGCACCTCGATGGCGTCGCGCGTGGTGCCCGGCTCGCCGTAGGCGATGACGCGCTCCTCGCCCAGCAGGGTGTTGACCAGGGTGGACTTGCCGACGTTGGGGCGGCCGACGATGGCCACCCGCGGATGCCGGCCCTGGTCCTGCGCCGGCTCGTCGCCGGCCGGCAACGGCGCCAGCACCGCCTCCATCAGCTCGGCCACGCCCTCGCCGTGCGCGGCGGAAACCGGCGCCGGGTCGCCCATGCCCAGTTCGTGGAATTCCGCCGCCGCGGCCGCGCCCATGCCCTCGGCCTTGTTGGCCGCGATGCGCACGTGCTTGGCGAGCTTTCGCAGGCGCGCCGCGATGGCGCGGTCCCCCGGGGTCAGCCCGGCGCGCACGTCGGTGACGAGGATCACCGCGTCCGCCTCGGCGATCGCCTGCTCGGCCTGGCGCGCCATCTCGGCGTAGATCGGGTCGGCGGAGGCGGCCTCGACCCCGCCGGTGTCGATGACGATGAAGGGGCGCCCGCCGAGCCGGCCGTTGCCGTAGTGCCGGTCGCGCGTCACCCCCGGCACGTCGACCACGATCGCCGAGCGGCTGCGGGTGAGGCGGTTGAAGAGCGTGCTCTTGCCGACGTTCGGTCGCCCGACCAGGGCGATGACCGGCTTCACGGCCGGTTCACAGGGACAGCGCGAACAGCCCGCCACTCGCGGTCTGCACCAGAAAACCGGCCGGCAGGCGCAGCGGCGCGGCGCGGATGGCGCTGCCGTCGGTGGCGTGGCGGGCGATGAAGGCGCCCGAATCGCGGGCGAGGAAATGCACCCAGCCCTCGAGGTCGCCAAGCGCGATCTCAGCGTTGAGCGGCAGGGGCTGCGAGAGGCGGCGGTTGCCGAGCCGGTCCTGGCGCCAGATGCTGCGCCCGTTGCTGCGGTCGAGCGCATGCACCGCGCCCTTCTCGTCGCTGACATAGGCATAGCGCGCGTCGAAGGAGACGCCGGTCAGCGTGGACATGTCGCGCGCCCAGAGCTGGTTGCCGCTGTGCGTGTCGTAGCAGGCCACGCGGCCCTGGAATGCCGCGGCGCAGACCTCCCGGCCCTGCGCCGCCGGATCGCCGACGATGTCGGTGACCCGCTCCAGCTCGTTGGCGCCCTTGGGCAGCGCCACCGTGGCCTCCCAGCGCACCCCGCCGTTGGTGAGCGCGAGCGCCACCAGCTTGCCGCCGGAGAAGCCGGCGAAGGCCGAGCCCTGGTGCAGCGTCATGCCCGCGGGGGAGCGCACGATGAGCGAGGTTGGCGCACGCTGGTAGACCCAGCGCCGCTTGCCGTCCTCGGCGCCGAAGGCGAATACCCGGCTGTCGGCGCTGCGCACCAGCACCATGCCCTCGGCGAGGCGCGGCGCTGCCAGCACTTCGCTGGAGACGCGCGCGCGCCAGCGCGGTGCCCCGGTCTTCGCGTCCAGCGCCACCACCTCGCCGAGGTCCGAGGCCACCACCGCCAGCTCGCCGTCCGAGCCGATGCCGCCGGAGATCCGGATCCCCGCCATGCCGCGCCAGCGTGCCTGCCCGGTTGCCGGATCCAGCCGCGCCACGCTGCCGTCGCGACCGGCCACATAGACGCTGTCGCCGGCGAGCGCCGGGCTGAGCACGAACGCATCCGCGCCGCCGATGCGTGCCGTCCAGAGCTGCTTGACCGCTTGCGGGGCGGTCAGCGCCGGCAGCGCGGCGGGCTTGGGCCCGCTCGGGGCGCTGAACCAGTCCATGGGATTGAGGCTGGGCATGCCGGAGCAGGCGCCCAGCAGGGCCGCAGCCAGGGCCGCGACCAGGGCACTGCGGCGCGCGCCAGCAGCATCCGCACCCGGGCTCATCCGCCGAGCGCGTCCAGGCGCAACTGTATGCTGGCGCGGAACGCTTCGCTGCCGCCGGCCTTGTCCAGCGCAGCACGATAGGCCGCCCTGGCCTCGGCAGGCTGGTTCTTCGCCAGCAGCAGGTCGCCTTTCATCACCTGGTACTGCGGCTCCAGCGGCGCGGCGGGTTTCGCCTCCATCAGCTTCAGCGCCTCGTCGTAGCCCTTCTCGTCCAGCAGCACCGCCGCCAGGCGCAGCCGCGCCAGATCCTTGAGCTCGTCGCTGGCGCCGCGCTCCAGCACCCACTGCAGCTGCGCCCGGGCACCCTTGAGGTCGCCGCGCTCGAACAGGGTCCGCGCCGCGGCCAGCGCGCCCAGCGAGGCGTACACCGTGCCGGAATAATTCTCCGCCAGCGCCGCGCCGGCCTCGCGCATCGCCTTGAGCTCGCCGCCCTGCGCTGCGCGCACCAGCGCCTCGTACTGCGCGCTGGCGGCCTGCGCCTGCCCCGCCTGCCAGTTGCGCCAGCCCAGCCAGCCCGCGCCGGTCAGCGACACCGCAATCACCGCGCCGAGGAGGTAATGGCCATAGTCCTTCCACCACGCCTTGAGGGTGGCGATCTGTTCCTGTTCTTCGAGGTCGTAGGCCATGCTCAGCTTCTCGCTTTCTGCAGCAGGCCGGCGAACCCCTGCACGACCTGGTCGCGCGGGATGCGCAACTGTGGATCGTTCCGGCGCAGCAGCTTGACCGCCACCTCGCCCTTGCCCAGTTCATCCTCGCCGACGATCAGCGCCAGCCACGCCCCGCTGCCGTCGGCCTTCTTCATCTGCGACTTGAAGCTGCCGCCGCCCGCGTGCTGCACCACCGCATGACCGGCGGCGCGCAGCTCGTCGGCCAGTGCGAACGCGTAGGCCAGCGTGCCCTCGCCCTGCAGCAGCACGTAGGCGTCCGGTCGCAGAGGCGACGGTCTTCGATTCGAATCCTTCAGCAGGGCCACCAGGCGCTCGCAGCCCATGGCGAAACCGGCGCCGGGCGCCGGCTTGCCGCCCAGCTGCGCGAACAGGCCGTCGTAGCGGCCGCCGCCGCAGACCGTGCCCTGGGCGCCGAGCGCGTCGCTCACCCACTCGAACACCGTCAGGTTGTAGTAATCCAGCCCGCGCACCAGGCGCGGGTTGAAGGCGTAGGCAACGCCCGCGGCGTCGAGCAGTTTGGTGACGCCGCCGAAATGCGCGCGCGAGGCCTCGCCGAGATAGCCCTTCAGGGGCGGGGCGCTTGCCACCACCTCCTGCACCAGCGGGTGCTTAGAATCGAGCACGCGCAGCGGGTTGGTGCGCATGCGGCGCCTGGCCTCGGCGTCCAGCCTTGCCTCGTTGGCCTCGAGGTGCCGGATCAGGTCGCCGCGGTGGCGCGCCCGCTCCTCGGCCGAGCCGATGTTGTTCAGCTCCAGCCGGATGCCCGAGAGGCCCAGCTCGGGCCACAGCCGGGCGCACATGACGATCAATTCCGCGTCGACGTCCGGGCCGGCGAATCCCAGCGCCTCCGCACCGTACTGGTGAAACTGCCGGTAGCGCCCCTTCTGCGGCCGCTCATGGCGGTACATCGGCCCGCCGTACCAGAGCCGCTTGGGGCCGTCGTAGATCAGGCTGTGCTCGATGGCCGCGCGCACGCAGGAGGCGGTGCCTTCCGGGCGCAGCGTAAGTTCCTCGTCATTCAGCTCGTCGCGCCAGCTGTACATCTCCTTCTCGACGATGTCGGTGGCCTCGCCGATGGCGCGCCGGAACAGGGCGGTGTGCTCCACCAGCGGCATGCGCATCGGGCGGTAGCCCCAGCGCGCCAGCCAGGCCTCCACCGTGCGCTCGAACCCCTGCCACAGCTCCGCTTCCTCCGGCAGCACGTCGTTCATGCCGCGGACCGCCTGCAGCTTGGCGCTCATGTCGCCGCCTTCAGTGGGATGTGGGCCTTCCGGCGCCGCGCCCCCCGCCCGCCTTCCTCGCGGGCCGCGCCGGGGGCGAAGTTGCGCTGCACGTAGTCGAGCACGATGGCCTGGAATTCCTCGGCGATGCGCTCGCCTTTCAGCGTCACGGTCTTGTCGCCGTCGACGTACACCGGCGCCACGGGCAGCTCGCCCGATCCCGGCAGGCTGATGCCGATATCGGCATGCCTGGACTCCCCGGGCCCGTTCACCACGCAGCCCATCACTGCCACCTTCATTTCCTCGACCCCGGGATAGCGTCGCTTCCAGTCCGGCATGCTGTCGCGCAGCCAGCCCTGGATGCTCTCGGCCAGGCTCTGGAAGGTGGTGCTGGTGGTGCGGCCGCAGCCCGGGCAGGCGGCGACCATCGGCGTGAAGCTGCGCAGCCCCATGGTCTGCAGCAACTCCTGCGCGACCACCACTTCGCGCGTGCGGTCTCCGCCAGGCTCCGGGGTCAGGCTGATGCGGATCGTGTCGCCGATGCCATCCTGCAGCAGGATGCCCATCGAGGCCGCCGAGGCGACGATGCCCTTGGTGCCCATGCCGGCCTCGGTGAGGCCCAGGTGCAGCGCGTAATCGCAGCGGCGCGCCAGTTCCCGGTAGACGCGGATCAGGTCCTGCACGCCGCTCAGCTTGCAGGAGATCACGATCCGCTCGGCGGCAAGGCCAAGCTTGCGGGCCTGCTCGGCCGAGCCCAGCGCCGAGGCGATCAACGCCTCGCGCATCACCTCGTCGGCCTCCAGCGGCTGCGGCCGGCGCGCGTTGTCGTCCATCATCTGCGCCAGCAGCTCCGGGTCGAGGCTGCCCCAGTTGACGCCGATGCGCACCGGCTTGTCCCAGCGCAGCGCGGCCTCGATCATGGTGGCGAACTGGTCGTCGCGCTTCGCGCCCCGGCCGACGTTGCCCGGATTGATGCGGTACTTGGCGAGCGCCTGCGCGCAGTCCGGGTAGCGCGACAGCAGCTTGTGACCGTTGTAATGGAAATCGCCCACCAGCGGGACATCGCAACCCTGCGCATCCAGCCGCTCGCGGATCGGCGCCACCGCGGCGGCGGCCTCGGGGGAATTGACCGTGATGCGCACCAGTTCCGAACCGGCGCGCGCCAGCTGGGCCACCTGCCGCACTGTGGCCTCAACGTCCACGGTGTCGGTATTGGTCATGGATTGCACCACCACCGGGGCGCCGCCGCCGAGCGCGACCCCGCCCACCCTGACCTGCCGCGACTGGCGGCGCCGCGCCGGATCGATGGCGGTCATTGCAGCGTGAACCGCGCCACCCCGCCCTTGAGGTGCGGCGCGAGGTCCACCGGGCGGTCGTCGTAGGACAGGCGCACGTGATGCGCATTGCCGATGATGAGCTGGAACGGGGGCTCGCCATCCACCCGCCGCTGGCTGCCCGCCGCATTGAGCCGCGACAGCAGCGGCTTGCCGCCCCGGCCGCGCACCTCGACCCAGGAATCACGCTCGAAAAGCAGCAGCAGGCGCCTGCTGCCCGCGGCCGGCGCCGCCGTCCCGGCAACCTGGTTCGCGGGCTCGCCTTCGCTGCTGGGGGCCAGCGGCGGCGGCGACACCACGCTGGAGGCGACGACGCTTGCTGCCGGGGCGTGCTGCGCCTGGTCCGCCACCTGCGGCGGCTGCGCCGCCGGCACGAGGCTCATGCGCGCGGCGCGCGCGCGCTCCTGCTGCCACTCGATCGCCACCGCGGCGATCACCACCAGCAGCGCGAGGGACAGCGCCACATAGGTCAGGTTGCTGCGCCGGGCGCCGTCGGTGATCGGAATGGCGCGACTGACCGAGGCCAGGGTGGCGGTGTTGTCGGGCGCCACGACGCGCACCGCGATGCGCCCGACCAGGCCTTCCGCGTCCAGCTTGAGCAGGCGCGCGTAGGCGCGCACCATGCCGCGCGCGAAGGTACCGGTGGGCAGGGTCTCGTAACGGTCCTGCTCGAGGGCCTCGATCTGGCGCGCCGAGAACTTGAGTTGCTGCGCGACCTCGGCGACGGACAGGCCCAGCGCCTCCCGCGCCCGCGCCAATTCGGCGCCGACGCCCGCTTGCTCAATCATGTTCCCCGCGCTGCAATTGCTGGTACTCGCGCGAGGCCGGGAAACGGCGCCGCAACTGGTTGCCCGGGCCTGGCAACCCGAGAGAAACGCCGTGGCGACGGACGGCGCGGCAAGCAGCCTGGCTCTGGTGGGTTGTCATGCGCCTACCTCCGTGATGGGAATGCCGCGCCGGCGGGTGCGGTCCTGCACCTCGCCGGCCAGCTGGCCGCAGGCGGCATCGATGCCCTCGCCGCGGGTCTTGCGGGTGGTGGTGGTGAGGCCGGCGCGCTGCAGCACCTCGGCGAAGCGGCGGATGCGCTCCGGCGGCGAGCGATGCAGGCCCGAGCCCTGGAACGGGTTGAACGGGATCAGGTTGAACTTGCAGCGCACCTGCGCGGCGATGTCCACCAGCCCGCGCGCGTGCGCCGGGCTGTCGTTGACCCCATCGAGCATGACGTACTCGAAGGTGATGAAGTCCCGCGGCGCGTGCACCAGGTACCGGTTGCAGGCCGCCACCAGCTGCGCGATCGGGTACTTGCGGTTGATCGGCACCAGGCGGTCGCGCAGCGCGTCGCTGGGCGCATGCAGCGACACCGCCAGCGCGACCGGGCACTCCGCCGCCAGCCGGTCCATGCCCGGGACCACGCCCGAGGTGGATACGGTGACGCGGCGCCGCGACAGGCCGTAGGCGTTGTCCTCCAGCATCAGGCGCAG
>VGIA01000107.1 GCA_016868105.1 Betaproteobacteria bacterium
TGTGCCTTGTGCCTTTCGCTTTCTTCGGCCTGGAGTCCTACACCCGCGCTGTCGGCGGTCGCGACGTGCTCGCCGAGGTCGAGGGCATCCCGATCAGCCGCCGCGAGCTTGAGGACGCGCTGCGCGAGCAGATGGAGCGCCTGCAGCAGATGTTCGGACGCGACTTCGACCTCGCCGCGGTGGACACGACCGACTTCCGCCAGCGCATCCTGGAGGCGCTGATCTCGGAGCGCATCGTCACCCGGGAGGTGGCGCGCAGCAACATGGTCCTGCCGCGCCAGGCCGTGATCGACGAGATCATGCGCAGCCCGGAGTTCCAGGAGGACGGCAAGTTCTCTCCCGCGCGCTACGAGGCCCACCTGCGTAGCCGCGGCTTGTCGGACGCGGCCAATGTCGAGACCCTGCGGGTGCAGGCCCCGGCCTCGCGCCTGCTGTCGTCCATTTCCGCCACCGCGATCCAGCCGCGCGCGCTCGCCGAGCGCCTGCTGGAGCTGGAAGGCCAGCGCCGCGAGGTGAGCGAGGTGGCTTTTCCTGCCGAGGCCTACCTCTCCCGGGTCAAAGCCGACGAGGGCGCGCTGAAGTCCTACTACGACGCGAACCCGGACGAATTCAAGCTCGCCGAGCGCGTGCGCGCGCAATACCTGGTGCTGTCGGCCGAGGACCTGGCGCGCGGCGAGGCCGCGGCCGAGGACGAGCTGAAGAAGGCCTACGAGGAGCGCCTCGCCGCCGGCAAACTGGGCGTCACCGAGCAAAGGCGCGCGAGCCACATCCTGGTGAAGACCAGGGAGGAGGCCGACAAGCTGCTGGCCGAGGCCAACAAGGCCCCGCAGCGCTTCGCCGAACTGGCGAAAAAACACAGCCAGGACACCGGATCGGCGCAAAAGGGCGGCGATCTGGGCTTTTTCGCCGCAGGCGACTTGGTCAAGCCCTTCGCCGAGGCGGTGTTCGCGATGAAGCCGGGCGAGATCGCCGGCCCGGTGCAGTCGGAATTCGGCTTCCACATCATCCGCCTGGCCGGGGTGCAGCCCGGCAAGGTGCAAGGCTACGAGGACATGAAGGCGGAACTTGCCGCTGAACTGGGCAGGCAGCGGGCGGCGCGCAGGTTCGCCGAGTCCGCCGACGGCTTCAGCAACCTCGTCTACGAGCAGTCCGACAGCCTCAAGCCCGCGGCCGAGCGCTTCAAGCTCAAGCTGCAGGCGAGCGCCTGGATCTCCAAGGGCGGGGCCGCGGAAGGCGTGCTGAACCATCCCAAGCTGCTGGCGGCGCTGTTCTCCCCGGATGCCGTGAAGCAGCGGCGCAACACCGACGCCGTGGAGGTGTCTCGCGGCACTCTGGTGGCGGCGCGCGTGCTGGAGCACCAGCCGGCCTCGCAGCGCAAGTTCGAGGAAGTGCGCGCCGAAGTGGAGGAGAAGGTGAAGCGCAGTCAGGCCGTAGCGCTGGCGCGCAAGGAAGGCGCGGCGATGCTGGAGCAGGCGAAATCCGCCGGCGATGCGTCACTGAAGTGGGGCCCGGCGCTGCAGATTTCCCGGCGCTCGGCCGCCGGGCTGCCGCAGGAGGCGGTGCGCCGGGTCCTGTCGGCCGACGTCACCAAGCTGCCCGCCTACGTCGGCGTGGATCGTGGCGACCGGGGCTACGCCGTCTATCGCGTGACGCGCGTGCTGCCGCCCGAGCCGCAGAATAACGAGGAACTCGCGCGCCTGGAGCGCCAGGCGGGCGAGGCGCAGGTGGAGGCCTACGTCGCCAGCCTCCGCGCCCGGGCCAAGGTCGAAGTCAACCGGGCTTCGCTGGGCAAAAGGCAGTAGCCGGCGCCTCCACGCACGGCCCGCCCCGGGCAGGGCTAGTCGCCGATGCCGCCGATGACGCGGTTGAATCCGCCATCCACGTAAACGATCTCGCCGGTGATGCCGGAGGCGAGGTCGGACAGCAGGAACGCCGCCGCGTTGCCGACGTCGTCGATCGTCATGTTCCGCCGCAGCGGCGCGTTCTCCTCGACGAACTTCAGGATCCTGGCAAAGCCGGCGATGCCGGATGCCGCGAGGGTCTTGATCGGACCGGCCGAGATGCCGTTGACGCGGATCCCCCTGGGCCCCAGGTTGGCCGCCAGGTAGCGCACCGCGGCCTCGAGGCTGGCCTTGGCCAGTCCCATGGTGTTGTAGTGCGGCACCACGCGCTCGGCGCCCAGGTAGGACAGCGTCAGCACCGAGGACCTGCGCCCCTGCATCAGCGGCAGCATGACCTTGGCCAGGGCCGGCAGGCTGTAGGCGGAAATGTCGTGCGCCTCGCGGAACGCCTCGCGCGACAATCCGTCCAGCAGCTCGCCGGAGATGGCCTCGCGCTGCGCGAAGGCGATGGCGTGCACCAGGCCGTCGAGGCCCTCCCAGCGCTCGCGCAGCGCCGGGGCGAGGGCGGCGATCTCGGCGTCGCTGCCGACGTCGCAGGGCAGCACCAGCGTCGAGGCGAAATCCGCCGCCAGCCCGGTGACGCGCTCCCGGAACCGGTCGCCGACATAGGTGAAGGCGAGTTCCGCGCCTTCCCGGTGCGCCGCGCGCGCGATGCCGTAGGCGATGGACCGGTTGCTGAGCACGCCGGTGACCAGAATCTTCCTGCCGCTGAGGAATCCCATCGGAGCATTATACTTTCGCCGTGCGCGCGATCCTGGTTTCGGTGCTGTTGCTGTGCGGCTGCGCGGAGGTGTGGAACGACCCCTATCCGGCCTCTGACCGCGGCCAGAAGGTGCTGTACTCGGTGTTCTCCGAGCGCCCCAAGCACCTCGACCCGGCGCAGTCCTACGCCACCGACGAGTCGCAGTTCACGATGCAGGTCTATGAGCCGGTCTTGCAGTACCACTACCTCAAGCGCCCCTACCAGCTGATTCCCCACACCGCGGTGGCGGTACCCGAGCCGAAGATCGAGCAGCGCGACGGGGAGACCGTGAGCGTCTACGAGATCCGCATCAGGCCGGGGATCCGGTTCCAGCCACACCCGGCGTTTGTCCCGGCGAACCTCGCCCTCGAGCGGCGGCAGGTGGAGGCTCTCGAGACCCCTTACGGGCTTGCGCTGGGCACGCGCGAGCTGACGGCGGACGACTACATCTACCAGATCAAGCGCCTCGCGCACCCGCGGTTGCAGGTCCCGATCTTCGGCCTGATGTCGGAGTACATCGTCGGCCTGAAGGCCTACGCCGCGGCGCTGAAGGCGGCTGCGCGCCCGGGCGATTGGCTCGACCTGCGCCAGCACGCGCTGCCCGGGGTGGAGCGGGTGGATGCACACACCTACCGCGTCATCCTGAAGGGCCGCTACCCGCAGTTCCAGTACTGGCTGGCGATGCACTTCTTCGCGCCCATCCCGTGGGAGGCCGAGCGGTTCTTCCACCAGCCCGGGATGGCCGAGAAGAACTTCACGCTCGACTGGTGGCCGGTCGGCACCGGACCCTTCATGCTGACGGAGAACAATCCGAATGCGCGCATGACGCTGGTACGCAATCCCAACTACCACGGCGAGGCGTATCCCGCCGAAGGGGAGCCGGGCGACGCCGCGGCGGGCCTGCTCGCGGACGCGGGCAGGGCGATGCCGTTCATCGACAAGGCGGTGTACACGCGGGAAAAGGAGGCGATCCCGCTGTGGAACAAGTTCCTGCAGGGCTATTACGACAGCTCCGGCATCAGCTCGGACAACTTCGACCAGGCGGTGCGCATCTCGCTGCTGGGCGAGCCGGGCCTGTCGCCCGAGATGGAGGCGAACGGCATCCGCATGGAGACCTCGGTGGAGCCGACCGTGTTCTACCTCGGCGCCAACTGGCTGGACCCGGTGGTCGGCGGTGCCATGGGCGGCGCGGCGGCCGAGCGCGCGCGCAAGCTGCGCCAGGCGCTCGCGATCGCCATCGACTGGGAGGAGTACCTGCAGGTGTTTGCCAACGGCCGCGGCGTGCCCTCGCACGGCCCGATCGCGCCCGGGCTGTTCGGCTACCGCGAGGGCGAGCAGGGCATCAATCCGCTGACCCACGAGTGGAAGGAGGGCAAGGCGATGCGCCGGCCGCTGGAGGCGGCGAAGCAGCTGCTCGCCGAGGCGGGCTACCCGGAGGGGCGCGATGCCCGCAGCGGCCAGCCGCTGGTGCTGCACCTGGATACCACCACGCGCGGCCCGGGCGACAAGGCGCTGATGGATTGGTGGCGCAAGCAGTTCGCGCGCCTGTCGATCCAGTTCGAGCCGCGGCAGACCGACTGGAACCGCTTCCAGGAAAAGCTGCGCAAGGGCAACACCCAGCTCTTCATGGTGGGCTGGCGCGCCGACTATCCGGACCCGGAGAATTTCCTCTTTCTGCTCAACGGCGCGCAGTCCCGCGCCAAGACCCAGGGCGAGAACGCCTCCAACTACAGCAATCCGGAATACGACGCGCTGTTCGCACAGGTGCGGCACATGGCGAACACCCCGGAGCGCCAGCAGCTGATCGACCGCATGGTGGAGATCTTTCGCCGCGACGCGCCCTGGATCGGGGGCTTCCACCGCAAGACCTTCGGCCTGTACCACGGCTGGCTCGGAAACGTGAAGCCGAACGAGATGGCAGACAACAAGCTGAAGTACCTGAAGGTGGATCCCGAGCGGCGCGCGGCCATGCGCCTCGCCTGGAACCGGCCGGTGCTGTGGCCGGTGCTGCTCGGCCTGCTGCTGGCCGCCGCCGCGGTGGTGCCGGCCTGGCTCGCCTACCGGCGGCGCGAGCGCATGGCGGCGCGGCCGGCCCCCGCGCGAGGTTGAGCATGGCCTCCTCCGTCGAATCGGTCCTCAACCCCGGGGAGCGGATCGGGTGGATCAACCCCAGGACCACGGAGCTTGCCGTGACCGAGCCCCGGGTGATCGCCAAGTTCGGCCTCGTCAGCCGCGAGAGCATCGAGAGCAAGATCGAGCGCATTGAGAGCCTGCAGGTCAACCGGAGCGTCATGGGGCGGCTGCTCGGATTCGGCACCATCGTGTTCTCCGGCGCCGGCACGCCGCAGCTCACCGTTTCCGGCATCCGGGACCCGCTCGCCTTCGGCAGGGCGATGGTGGGGACGCAGGAAGCGGGCGGCAGGAAGACCTAGGTGTTCGCCTACGTCCTCCGCCGCGTGCTGTACGCGGTCCCGATCCTGGTCGGGGTGAACCTGCTCACCTTCCTGCTGTTCTTCGTGGTCAACACCCCGGAGGACATGGCGCGCATGCAGCTGGGGGCCAAGCGCGTGACGCCCGAGGCGATCGAGAAGTGGAAGGCCGAGCGCGGCTATGACCTGCCGCTACTGTGGAACGGGCAGGCCGAAGCTGCGGGCAAGGCGACGCAGACCATCTTCTTCCGCAAATCGGTGCGCCTGTTCGCGTTCGACTTCGGCGCCTCGGAGGACAAGCGCGACATCGCGGCCGAGATCGGCGAGCGCATGTGGCCCAGCCTCGCGCTCGCGGTGCCGGTGTTCCTGGTGGGCCTGGCCGTCTGCGTCAGCTTCGCGCTCCTGATGGCGTTCTTCCGCGCCACCTACCTGGACCTCTGGGGCGTGGTGCTGTGCGTGGCGATGATGTCGATTTCGACCCTGTTCTACATCATCGGCGGCCAGTACCTCCTTTCCAAGCTCTTGCACCTGGTGCCGATTTCCGGCTACCGGGGCGGCGCGGACGCGGTGCGCTTCCTGCTCCTGCCGGTGTTCATCGGCGTCGTCGCCGGCATCGGCGCCAGCAGCCGCTGGTACCGCACGCTCTTCCTGGAGGAGATGGGGCGCGACTACGTGCGCACCGCGCGCGCCAAGGGATTGGCCGAGCGCGCGGTGCTGTTCGGACACGTGCTGCAGAACGCCCTGATTCCGATCCTGACCGGCGTGGTGGCGGTGATCCCGCTCCTGTTCATGGGCAGCCTGCTCACGGAATCGTTCTTCGGCATCCCGGGCCTGGGCAGCTACACCATCGACGCCATCCAGGCGCAGGACTTCGCGGTGGTGCGCGCGATGGTGTTCATCGGCACGGTGTTCTACATCGTCGGCCTCATCCTGACCGACATTTCCTACACCCTGGTCGATCCCAGGATCCGGCTGCAATAGCATGCCGGTCCTCATCGCCACCGATGTCCTGGTCTGGCTGCTGGTCGCGGCGGGGTCGGGCTATGCGCTGCACTGCCGGCGCCACGCCCATCTGGCCGCGCCCTGGGCAAGGGTGTTGCGCAGTCCACCGGCGATCGCCTCGATGGTGGTGCTGGCGTTCTTTGTCGGAGTCGGGTTGCTCGATTCGATCCACTACCGGCCCGAGCTGACGCGCAAACCCGAGGCGGCCGCGAAGGTCTATTCCGTCGAGGTGCTTTCGGTCCTCGACTGGACCCTGTCGCACCTGCGGGGCCGCACCGAGAAGACCTACTCGGCGCCGCTCGCCACCCGCTCCTTCGCCAAGGAACAGGTCGAACTGCCGGGCGGAAAGACAGCTCGGGCCTTTCCCCGGCTGCGCTCCGGCGGCGCGCACCTGGCGAAGGAAGAGCATTGGGCCAGTGACGTGGGATGGCGGATATTCAGGGGGCTGAGCTTCGCCGCCGCGATCCTGCTCGCGGCGGCGGTCGCGGTAAAAGTCCTGCGCGGCAAGCGGCCGGATGTGCCGTGGCACGCCGGCTTGTGGGCGCTGGGGTGCGTGCTGGTGCTGCTGCTGCCCGCGCTGGTGCTCTCGGGCGGCTACCACGTCCTGGGCACCGACAAGGTCGGCAACGACGTGTTCTACCAGGCGCTGAAGTCGATCCGCACCAGCCTGGTCATCGGCACCGTCACCACCCTGGTGCTGCTGCCGCTGGGGATCGCGCTGGGCATCATGGCGGGCTACTTCAAGGGTTGGGTGGACGACCTCATCCAGTACCTCTACACCACGCTCAACTCCATCCCGGGGGTGCTCCTGATCGCGGCCTCGGTGCTGATGATGCAGGCGGTGATCGACCGCCACCCGGAGTTGTTCGCCACCGCCGCGCACCGCGCCGACGCCAAGCTGCTGGTGCTGTGCGCGATCCTGGGCCTGACCAGTTGGACCGGCCTTGCGCGCCTGCTGCGGGGCGAGACGCTGAAGCTCTCCGAGCTGGAGTACATCCAGGCCGCGCATGCGCTCGGGGTCAGGGGGGGGCGCGTCATCTCGCGCCATATCCTGCCCAACGTGGCGCACATCGTGATCATCGCCATGGTGATGGATTTCTCCGGCCTGGTGCTCGCCGAGGCGGTGCTGTCCTACATCGGCGTCGGCGTCGACCCCTCCACCAGCAGCTTCGGCACCATGATCAACTCCGCGCGCATGGAGATGTCGCGCGAGCCCGTGGTCTGGTGGGCGCTGGCCAC
>VGIA01000108.1 GCA_016868105.1 Betaproteobacteria bacterium
GAGGTGGCCGCCGACATGGCCTCGCGCATGCAGGGCCTGATGCACCGCAAGTCCCTGCCGGCGAACGGGGGCATGGTGTTCGTATTCGACGAGGACGCAGTCCACTGCATGTGGATGAAGAACACCCTGATCCCGCTGGCGGTTGCCTTCATCGACCGCGCCGGGACCATCGTCAGCATCTCCGAGATGCAGCCGCACAGCGAGCAGAGGCACTGCGCGGCCAGGCCGGCGCGCTACGCGCTGGAAATGAACAAGGACTGGTTCGCCCAGAAGGGCATCGGGCCGGGAGCGAAGCTCCGCGGCCTGGACAGGCTCGCGCCGCGCTAGCGGCGCCCGTGCCTAGAGCCCGGCGTTCTGCTGCGCCACCATGCAGTAGAGCATCGGGATCGACAGCATGGTGTTGAAGCGCGAGGTCAGCATCGCCGTGCGCGCCGCGGCCGCCTTCTCCGCCGCCTCCACGGTCACGATGCCCAGCGCCTTCTTCTGGTTTGGCCAGATGATGAACCAGACGTTGAACCACATCACCATCGCGAGCCACATGCCGATGCCGATGGCGATGAACGGCGCCTGCAGCGCGAGCGCCTTGCCGATGTAGCCCTGCATCCCGGCCAGCAGCAGGCCGGTGACCAGGGTCGCCATTGCCGCCCAGCGGAACCAGAACAGCGCCTCGGGAGCGATCACCTTGGAGACCGCCGGCTTTTGCTCGTCCGGGATCTTCGGCATGGAGGGGATCTGCACGAAGTTGAAGTACCACAGCAGGCCGATCCACAACACCCCCGAGAGCACGTGCAGCCAGCGCATGAAGAAACTCCAGAAGCTCATCTCGCCCAGCTTGCCGAAGGTGCCGGCGATGCCCATCATGACCGCGACGATGAGCACGCCGGCGAGGATGGTGCGGCCGAGTGACTGGAAAATTGCGCCCATGGAAGCCTCCTTAGCCTTGTACGGGTTGGGATCTTCTTAAAAGTCTATCACGCCCCCCGCAGCAGCCGGGGCGCGCCGTCGCGCGCGAGGTCGCGCTCCAGCCCCTGGCTGTAGACCGACATCGCCCAGCAGAACAGGAAGTACACCGCGGCGGCGAACAGGTAGGCCTCGACGCCGAAGCCGGTCCAGGCCGGCTCCTGCAAAGAGACCTTGAGGGAGGTGAGGAGATCGAACAGGCCGATGATCACCACCAGGGAGGTGTCCTTGAACAGCCCGATGAAGGTGTTCACCAGCGGCGCAATCGCGTAGCGCAGCGCCTGGGGCAGGATCACGAACAGCGTGCGCTTCCAGTAGCCCAGGCCGAGGGCTTCGGCGGCTTCATACTGGTGGTGCGAAACCGCCTGCAGCCCGCCGCGTACCACCTCGGCGAGGTATGCCGCGGCGAACAGGATGAGCGCGATCTGCGCCCGCAGCAGCTTGTCGATGGTGAGGCCCTCGGGAAGGAACAGCGGCAGCATCACCGAGGCCATGAACAGCAGGCTGATCAGCGGCACGCCGCGCACCAGCTCGATGTAGCCGACGCAGACCGCGCGCACCGCCGGCAGCCGAGAGCGGCGGCCGAGCGCGAGCAGGACGGCGAGCGGGAAGGCGAAGGCGCTGCCGAAGGTGGCGAGCAGCAGGGTCAGGATCAGCCCGCCCCAGCGCTCGTTCTCGACATAGGTGAGCCCGAGCACGCCGCCCCACATCAGCATTGCGATGAGGGCGAGGCCGGCAACCCAGACCAGCGAGAGCCACCAGCGCCAGAACGTACGCAGCACGCTCACGCACCACAGGGCGATCAGCAGCGCCGATGCGACGCCCGGCCGCCAGTGCTGTTCGTAGGGGTAGGTGCCGAAGATGATGAAGCGGTGCTTCTCGGTGATGAAGGCCCAGCAGGCGCCCGCCCCCTGCAGGTCGCGGCAGGCCTTGGAATCCTGCGCCCACCAGATCGCCTTGACCAACGCCCATTCCAGGAACGGCGGCAGCAGCGCCCAGGCAAGGTACAGGATCGTGAGTGTGGCGAGCGCGCTCGCCCAGCTGGAGAACAGGTTGCGGCGCAGCCAGGAAGCTGCGGTACTCACCTGCGCAGCCCCTTCAGCGCCACGCCTCGGTTGTACCAGTTCATGAACGCGGAGATGGACAGGCTGATCGTCAGGTAGACCGCCATGATGATGGCGATGCCCTCGATCGCCTGGCCGGTCTGGTTAATGGTGGTGTTGGCGATCGAAACCAGGTCCGGGTAGCCGATCGCCACCGCGAGCGAGCTGTTCTTGGTGAGATTGAGGTACTGGCTGGTGAGCGGCGGCACGATCATGCGCAGCGCCTGTGGCAGGATCACCTGGCGCATGGCGTCGCGGCGGCCCAGGCCCAGCGACTCCGCAGCCTCGAACTGGCCGCGCGGCACCGACAGGATGCCGGCGCGCACGATCTCGGCGATAAAGGCCGCGGTGTAGGTCACCAGACCCACCAGCAGCGCGGCGAACTCCGGGCTGAGGGAGGCCCCGCCGGTGAAATTGAAGCCCGACAGCTCGGGGCTGCTGCCCGGCAGCGGGAAGGCGATGCCGCGGTTGGAGAGGAACACCCCGGGCAGCGGGTTGAGCGCCTCGCGCGGGCCGGGCAGGACCTCCGAGATGATCGCGTACCAGAAGAACAGCTGCACCAGCAGCGGGACGTTGCGCATCACCTCGACGTAGGCCGAGGCGAGCTTCGCCAGCAGCCAGTTCGGCGCCAGGCGCGCCAAGCCCAGCAGCGTGCCCAGCACGGTGGCGAGGAGGATGCCGATCGCGGCGACGCGGAAGGTGTTGGCGAGGCCGACTGCCAGGGCGCGGAAGTAGCTGTCGGCGGCGCTGTAGGCGAACAGGGTCCGCTCGCCGATCTCGAACCCGGCCTCGCGCCAGAGGAACGCGAAGCCGCTCGCGATCCGGCGCGATTCCAGGTTATGCGCGGTGTTCCAGGCGAGGAAACCGACTATCGCGGCCAGTGCCGCGACCAGCGCGACCTGAAGGACCAGCCCGCGTCGCACCGTCCAGGCCGGAGGCAAACAGCCGGCGCTAGCGCAGCGGCGGCGAGTACAGGATGCCGCCCTTGGTCCAGAGCTGGTTCAGGCCACGCTCGAAGCCCAGCGGCTTCAAGTTGGCCTCGAAGCTCTCGCCATAGTTGCCAATCTGCCTGACGATGTTGGCCGCCCACTTGTTGTCCACACCCAGCATCTTGCCGATGTCGCCGCTGGCGCCGATGAAGCGCTGCACCGCCGGGTCCTTGCTGGACCCCGCCTGGTCGATGGTCTTCGAGCTGAGGCCCATCTCCTCGGCCTCGATCATGGCGTACATCGACCACTTGACGATGTCGAACCACTTGTCGTCGCCGTGGCGCACGGCCGGCCCGAGCGGCTCCTTGGAGATCACCTCGGGCAGGATCACGTGGTCGTTCGGATTGGGGGCGCGCGAGCCGCGCACCGAGACCAGGCCCGAGACGTCGGTGGTGAACACGTCGCAGCGGCCCGAGAAGTAGGCGTTGGTCACCTCCTCCAGCTTCTCGATCACCACCGGCTTGAAGGTCATGCCGTTGGCGCGGAAGTAGTCCGAGAGGTTCAATTCGGTAGTGGTCCCTGGCTGCACGCAGACCGTGGCGCCTTTCAACTGCTTGGCGCTCTTGACGTTGAGCTTCTTCGGCACCATGAAGCCCTGGCCGTCGTAGAAGTTCACGCCGACGAAGTTCAGGCCCAGGCTGGTGTCGCGGGTGACCGTCCAGGTGGTGTTGCGCGCCAGGAGGTCCACCTCGCCCGACTGCAGCGCGGTGAACCGCTGCTGGGCGGTGAGCGGTGTGTAGCGCACCTTGGTGGCGTCGCCGAATACCGCCGCCGCGATCGCACGGCAGACGTCGACGTCGAGGCCTTTCCACACGCCCTTGGAGTCGGGCTGGGAAAAGCCCGCTAGGCCGGTGCTGACGCCGCACTGCACGAAGCCCTTCTTCTGCACCGCCTCGAGCGTGCCCTGCGCGAAGGCCGTGCCGGCGCACAACAGCGCCGCACCTGCGGCCAGCGGAATCAGTCGTTTCATGGTCCACCTCCTGGTTGCTGACGGATAAAGGTAAGTGAGGTAAGTGTAGCCCCGCGCCCGTGACGCAGGCAAGCCATTGTAGCGCCCCTGGCGCGCTCCAGGCGGGCGGCAGCGGGGAAGCGCCCATCGGCAAATGTAGAATAACCCGCATGCCCAGACTCGCGGCGAACCTGTCGCTGCTGTTCCCCGAGCGACCGTTCCTCGAGCGCTTCGCCGCCGCGGCGAAGGCAGGCTTTCGCTACGTCGAATACCAGTTTCCCTATGCCTTCGGCAGCGCGGCCGAGGTCGCCGCCGCGGCGCGTGCCGCGGGCCTCGAGGTGGTGCTGCACAACCTGCCCGCGGGCGACCCGGAGAAGGGCGACCGCGGCATCGCCTGCCTGCCGGATCGCGTCGGCGAGTTCCGCGAGGGCGTGGCGCGCGCGATCGAGTACGCGAGCGCCGCCGGTTGCCCGCGCCTGAACGCGCTCGCCGGCGTCGCGCCCGCGGCAGCGAAGCGCGAGCTGCTGCGCCAGACGCTGGTGGAGAACCTGCGCTACGCGGCGCGCGCGTTGGCGCAGGCGGGTCTCGCGCTGCTCACCGAGCCGGTCAACCCGCGCACCGTACCCGGCTTTTTCCTCAACCGCTCGGGCGAGGGCATCGAGATCATCGACGCCGTTGGCGAGCCCAACCTGATGCTGCAGTACGACCTGTTCCACATGCAGATCGTGGAAGGGGACCTGGCGAAGACCATGGAGCGGCTGCTGGCGCGCATCGGCCACATGCAGATCGCGGACGTGCCGGATCGGCATGAGCCGGGCACGGGCGAAGTCAACTTCGATTTCCTGCTGCGGCACATGGACGCCATCGGCTACGCCGGCTGGGTCGGCTGCGAGTACATCCCGGCGGGCGACACCGCGAAGGGCCTGGCATGGGCGAAGCCCTGGCTGTAGCGCAGGACCGAATCAATGCGGCGCGCCAGCGCCAGGTCGCGCAGGCGCTGCGCGCCTTCCTGCCAGCGCGCTCGGTGCTCTGGGAGCAGGAGGACACCCGCCCGTACGAGTGCGACGGCCTCACCGCCTACCGCCAGCTGCCGATGGTGGTTGCGCTGCCCGAGACCGAGGACCAGGTGCAGCGGATCCTCAGGACCTGCAGCGCGCTGGGCGTGCCGGTGGTGCCGCGGGGCGCCGGCACCGGTCTGTCGGGCGGGGCGCTGCCGCCGGGCGACGGCGTGCTGCTTTCCATGGCGAAATTCATGCGCCTGGTGCGCCTGGACCCGTTGGCGCGGATCGCCGTGGTGCAGCCCGGCGTGCGCAACGCCGCGATTTCGGACGTGGCCGCCGCCTTCGGCCTGTACTACGCGCCGGACCCCTCCAGCCAGGTCGCCTGTTCCATCGGCGGCAACGTGGCGGAGAACTCCGGCGGCGTGCATTGCCTGAAGTACGGGCTCACGGTGCACAACGTGCTCAAGGTGCGCGGCTTCACCATCGACGGCGAGCCGGTGAGTTTCGGCTCGGAGGCGCTGGATGCCCCGGGCTACGACCTGCTTGCGCTTGCGATCGGGTCGGAGGGCCTGCTCGCGGTCACCACCGAGGTCACGGTCAAGCTGCTGCCCAGGCCGCTTGCGGCACGCGTGGTGATGGCCTCGTTCGACGAGGTCGAGAAGGCGGGCGACGCGGTGGCGGCGGTGATCGCCGCCGGCATCATCCCGGCGGGCCTGGAGATGATGGACAAGCCGGCGACGCGCGCGGTGGAGGAGTTCGTCCACGCCGGTTACGACCTCGAGGCGGCCGCCATCCTGCTGTGCGAGTCCGACGGGACCAAGGAGGAGGTGGAGGACGAGGTTGCGCGCGTGCGCGAAGTGCTGGCGAAAGCGGGCGCCACGCGCACCACCGTGTCGCGCGATGAGGCCGAGCGCCTGCGCTTCTGGTCCGGGCGCAAGGCGGCGTTTCCGGCGGTGGGACGCATCTCGCCCGACTACTACTGCATGGACGGCACCATCCCCAGGAAGAAGCTGGGCGAGGTGCTCAACTTCATCGCGGCGATGGAGGCCAAGCACGGCCTGCGCTGCCCGAACGTGTTCCATGCCGGCGACGGCAACCTGCATCCGCTGATCCTGTTCGATGCCAACGACCCCGACCAGCTGCGCCGGACGGAGGCCTTCGCGGCCGAGGTGCTGGAGAAGTGCGTCGCGGTGGGCGGCACCATCACCGGCGAGCACGGCGTCGGGGTGGAGAAGATCAACCAGATGTGCTTCCAGTTCCGGGCCGCGGAACTGGAGCTGTTCCATGCCCTCAAGCGGGCGTTCGACCCGCAGGGGCTGCTCAACCCGGGCAAGGCGGTGCCGACGCTGGTGCGCTGCGCCGAGTTCGGCCGCATGCATGTGCACGGCGCGCGCCTGCCACACGCGGAGCTGCCCCGGTTTTGAGCCCCCGGGATGCCGCCGCGCAACTGCAGGAGCGCGTCCGCGCCGCCGCCGCCGCGCGCGCGCCGCTGCGCCCGCGCGGCGGCGGCAGCAAGGACTTCTACGGCAACCAGCCGCGCGGCGAGGTGCTGGACACGCGCTGCCACGAGGGAATCGTCGGCTACGAGCCCACCGAGCTGGTGGTCACGGCGCGCTGCGGTACCCCGCTGGCCGAACTGGAAGCGGAGCTGGCGCGGCAGGGCCAGATGCTTGCCTTCGAGCCACCACGCTTTGCGCCGCAGGCGACGCTGGGCGGATGTGTTGCCGCCGGCCTGTCGGGTCCGCGCCGCGCCGCCGCCGGCGCGGTGCGCGACTTCGTGCTGGGCGTGCGCATCCTGGATGGAACCGGCCGCGACCTGAGCTTCGGCGGGCAGGTGATGAAGAACGTCGCCGGCTACGACGTCTCGCGCCTGCTTGCAGGATCGCTGGGCACGCTGGGGGTGATCCTCGAGGTATCGCTCAAGGTGCTGCCGCTGCCGGCCGCCGAGCGCACGCTGCGCCTGGCGATGGACGAGGCGCGCGCGCTGGACTCGACCAACCGCTGGGCCGGCCTGCCGCTGCCGGTATCCGCAACGGCCTGGACCGGCGGCGTGCTCTCGGTGCGGCTCTCGGGGGCGGAAACCGCCGTCAACGCCGCCGCGGCGCGCATTGGCGGCGATGCGCTGGCCCCGGCGCAGGCCGCGGCGTTCTGGGAGGGCGTGCGCGAGCAGTCGGAGGCGTTCTTCGACGACGCGG
>VGIA01000109.1 GCA_016868105.1 Betaproteobacteria bacterium
AAACGGCGGACCGCTGGCGGACAGTTTTTCGCTGTTCGCACGACTGATGGACGATGCCCGCTACGAGCGCACGCTGTTCGGCGACCTCTCCGCGATGACCCAGGTGAACCGCGCCGGGCCCGCGCTGGCGAGGGTGGTGGAACGCGAGGACTGGCACCGGCGGCTGTTGAACGGCTCGGACTACCCGCTGCCGGGCGTGATGCCGATCTTCTCGGTGGACTACCTGGTGTCGCTGGGGCTGGTGCGGCCAGCGGCGGCGGGGATCCTGAAGCAGATCCGCTTGCACAACCCCATCCTGTTCGACTTCGTGCTCAAGCGCCACCTGCGCTCGGGCGGAAGGGCGCTGGCAAAATCGGTGTTCGAGACCCGGGGGTTCTTCGAATCCCCAGATGCTAGACTCCCCTGAGGATCATGTCCGGCAACACTTTCGGCACGCTTTTCTGCGTCACCTCCTTCGGCGAGTCCCACGGCCCGGCCTACGGCGGCGTCGTCGACGGCTGCCCGCCCGGCCTCGCGCTCGAGGCCGCCGACCTGCAGCGGGAACTGGACCGGCGAAAGCCCGGCAGCTCGCGCCACGTCACGCAGCGGCGCGAATCCGACGCGGTCGAGATTCTCTCCGGCGTTCACGAGGGCCGCACCACCGGCACCGCGATCGGCTTCATCGTCCGCAACGAGGACCAGCGCTCCAGGGACTACGCGGCGATCGCCGAGCGCTTCCGCCCCGGCCACGCCGACTGGACCTACACGCAGAAGTACGGCTTGCGCGACCCGCGCGGCGGCGGCCGAGCCTCGGCGCGCGAGACCCTGGTCCGCGTCGCCGCCGGGGCGATCGCGAAGAAATGGCTGGCCGAGCGCTACGGCGTCAAGGTCCGGGGCTACCTCGCCCAGCTGGGGCCGATTCCGGTGCCATTCATCTCCTGGGAGGAGATCGGCAACAACCCGTTCTTCGTCCCCAACCAGGGGCTGGTGCCGGAACTGGAGAAGTTCATGGACCAACTGCGCGAGGCCGGCGATTCCTGCGGCGCGCGGGTCAACGTGGTCGCGAGCAGCGTCCCGGCGGGCTGGGGCGAGCCGGTGTACGGCCGGCTGGATGCCGACCTCGCCGGGGCCATGATGTCCATCAACGCGGTGAAAGGCGTGGAAATCGGCGCCGGGTTCGGCGCGATCGCGCAGAAGGGCAGCGAGCACGGCGACCAGATGACGCCGCAGGGGTTCCTGTCCAACAACAACGGCGGGGTGCTGGGCGGCATCTCCACCGGCCAGGACGTGACGGTCTCGCTCGCGCTCAAGCCCACCTCCAGCATCCGCATCCCCCGGCGCACCATCGACGCCAGGGGGCAGCCGGCGACGGTCGCGACCACCGGGCGCCACGACCCCTGCGTGGGGCTGCGCGCCACCCCGATCGCCGAGGCCATGCTGGCCTGCGTGCTGATGGACCACGCGCTGCGCCACCGCGCACAGTGTGGCGATGTTACGCCGCCGGTTCGGATTGGCTAGGAAAAGCCAAAGGAATCAATTACAGTGTTGGTTCAAACCTCGGCAAAAGAGGGTTCCAGATGAGCAACAAGGGCCAACTGCTACAAGACCCGTTCCTGAACGCGCTGCGCAAGGAGCACGTACCGGTCTCCATTTACTTGGTGAACGGCATCAAGCTGCAGGGGCAGATCGAGTCCTTCGACCAGTACGTGGTGCTGCTCAAGAACTCGGTCATGCAGATGGTCTACAAGCACGCGATCTCGACGGTCGTGCCCTCGCGTGCCATCACGGTCGCCGTTGACCACGGCCCGGGCGGCTGACCCACCCCCCGGGCCGGACCCCGCCGCCGCCGTCCTCGTCTGCCTGGACTTCGGCGGCGCGGGCTTCGAGCCCGGCGTCGAGGAGATCACCCGCCTCGCCCACAGCGCCGGCGCGCGCCGCACCCGGGTCGTGCGCGGGCGTCGACAGCGCCCCGATGCGCGCTTCTTCGCCGGCAGCGGCAAGGTCGAGGAGGTCCGGCGCGCGGTGTCCGAATCGAACGCCGGCTTCGTCATCTTCAACCACGAACTCTCGCCCGCGCAACAGCGCAACCTGGACAAGGAGATCGGCCAGCGCGTGCTGGACCGCACCGACCTGATCCTGGAGATCTTCGCGCAGCGGGCGCAGACCCGCGAGGGCAAGCTGCAGGTGGAGCTCGCGCAGCTGCAGCACGCCGCCTCCCGCCTGGTGCGGGGCTGGACCCACCTCGAGCGCCAGCGCGGCGGGCTGGGCAAGACCGGCGGCCCCGGCGAGAAGCAGATCGAGCTCGACCGGCGCATGATCGCCGCGCGCATGCGGGTGCTCAGGGACAAGCTGGTGACGCTGGGCCAGCGCCGCGGCGTGCAGCGCCGCGCGCGCACCCGGCGCGAGGTATTTTCGGTGGCGCTGGTGGGCTACACCAACGCCGGCAAGTCGACCCTGTTCAATGCCCTCACCCACCCCAGGGGCGGCGCCTACGTCGCCGACCAGCTGTTCGCCACGCTGGACACCACCGCGCGCAAGCTCTGGATCGAGGGCGCTGGCGAGGTGGTCATCGCCGACACCGTGGGCTTCATACGCGACCTGCCGCACGGGCTGGTGGCGGCGTTCCGTGCCACCCTGGAGGAAACGGTGCGCGCAGACCTTCTGCTGCACGTCATCGACGGCGCCTCCCCGGTGCGCGAGCGCGAGATCGAGGACGTGAACCGGGTGCTGGCCGAAATCGGCGCCCAGACGGTGCCCCAGATCGCGGCGTGGAACAAGATCGACCTCTCCGGCCTCGAGCCCGGGTTGGAACGCGATGAATATGGTAAGATTTCCCGGGTTTTCGTGAGTGCGCGCACCGGGGCAGGAAGCGCCGGGTTGCGCCTCGCGATCGCCGAAGCGGCGCAGCCGCACAAGCGGGCTGGCCAGGCCCAAGAACCTCTTCCCGAATTGAGCGCTTAACTCACTCATGTCGCTGAACGACCCCAATTGGGGGCGCGGTGCTGGAAACCGCGGCCCCGGCGGAGGCAACCAGGGCCCGCCGGACCTCGAGGAGCTGTGGCGCAACTTCAACCGCCGCCTGCAGGACCTGTTCGGCAAGCGCCGCAGCGGTGCCGACAAGCCGCCGCGCATGCCCTCGGGCGCGCAATTCGGCGGCGGCGCCGGGATCATCGCCGGGGTGGCGCTGGCGATCTGGCTGGCGAGCGGCTTCTACATCGTGGTGGAGGGCCAGCGCGGCGTGGTGCTCACCTTCGGCAAGTTCGCCGAGGAGACCAACCCCGGCCTGCGCTGGCGGCTGCCATGGCCGGTGCAGACCAGGGAGATCGTCAACCTGGCGCAGGTGCGCTCGGTCGAGGTCGGCTATCGCGGCAACGTCAAGTCCAAGGTGCCCAAGGAATCGCTGATGCTGACCGACGACGAGAACATCGTCGACGTGCAGATCGCGGTGCAGTACATCGTCAAGGACGCCAAGGACTACCTGTTCAACAACCGACGCCCGGACGACAGCGTGCTGCAGTCGGCGGAGACCGCGCTGCGCGAGGTGGTCGGCAAGAGCAAGATGGACTTCGTGCTCAACCAGGGCCAGCGCCTGGCGGAGGATTCCGCCCCGCTGATGCAGGCCATCCTGGACCGCTACAAGACCGGGATCCAGGTCAGCAAGGTGAACATGCAGAACGCGCAGCCGCCCGAGCAGGTGCAGGCGGCCTTCGACGACGCGCAGAAGGCGGGCCAGGACCGCGAGCGGCAGAAGAACGAGGGCGAGGCCTACTTCAACGACGTCGTGCCCAAGGCGCGCGGCGTCGCCTCGCGGCTGCTGCTGGAGGCCGAAGGCTACCGCTCGCGCGTCGTCGCCACCGCGGAGGGCGACGCGAGCCGCTTCCGCCAGGTGCTCACCGAGTACGCCAAGGCGCCCGCGATCACCCGCGAGCGCATCTACATCGAGACCATGCAGCAGATCCTGTCCTCGACCTCCAAGGTCATGCTTGACTACAAGGGCAGCGGCAACCTGCTCTACCTGCCGCTGGACAAGCTGATGCAGCAAAGCGGCGCCCCGGCGGCAGACAACCTCTCGCCCCAGGTCGTCCCACCCGCGCCCGCGGCCGCGGCGCCCGAGGCCGGGCCGCGCTCGCGCGAGACGCTGCGGGACCGCGAAAGGGGGGCGCGATGAAGGCGATCGGATCGATCCTCGCTGCCGCCGCCGCGCTGGCTCTGCTGGTCAGTTCCGTGATGTTCACCGTCGACCAGCGCCAGAGCGCGATCGTGTTCCAGTTCGGCGAGGTGCGCGACGTCGTCACCTCCCCCGGGCTGCATTTCAAGCTGCCGCTGGTGCAGAACGTGCGCTACCTGGACACCCGCATCCTGACCATCGACGATCCGGACCCGCAGCGCTTCATCACCGCGGAGAACAAGCCGGTGCTGGTGGACACCTTCGTCAAGTGGCGCATCATCGACGCGCGCGCCTACTACATCGCGGTGTCCGACGAGCGCGGCGCGGCGAACCGCATCAGCCAGACCGTCAACGGCCTGCTGCGCGAGGAGTTCGGCAAGCGCACGGTGCACGAGGTGGTGTCCGGCGAGCGCGAGACCATCATGACCAGGGTGCGCGAGCGCGTCGAGCAGGACGCCAAGAACATCGGCGTCTCGATCGTGGACGTGCGCCTAAAGCGTGTCGACCTGCCGCAGGAGGTGAGCGCGGACGTCTACCGGCGGATGGAATCGGAGAGGAAGCGCGTCGCCTCGGAGCTGCGCTCGACCGGCGCCGCGGAGGCCGAGCGCATCCGCGCCGAGGCCGAGAAGCAGCGCGAGGTGATCCTGGCCGACGCCTACCGCGACGCCCAGCGCGTGCGCGGCGAGGGCGACGCCAAGGCCGCCGGGATCTACGCCGGCGCGTTTTCCCAGAACCCGGAGTTCTACGCCTTCTACCGCTCGATGGAGGCCTACCGCTTGACTTTCCGCAGCCGCTCGGACGTGATGCTGCTGGAGCCGAACTCGGACTTCTTCCGCTACCTGAAGGACGCGGCAGGACGACCCGGCGGCAAGAAATGAGCGGCCATGGTCACCGCACTGGTCACCGCGGTCGCCCTGGTGCTGATCATCGAGGGGCTGCTGCCATTTCTCTCGCCTAGCTTCTGGCGCGAGACCTTCCGCCGCATCCTCGCGCTGAGCGACGGCCAGATCCGCTTCTTCGGCCTCACCTCCATGATTCTGGGCCTGTTGCTGCTCGCCGCCACCGGGATGTTCTAGGCCATGCGCTGGCTGCTGCCCGAGCACGTCGAGGACGTGCTGCCTGCCGAGGCAGCGCGCCTGGAGGCGCTACGCCGCGCCATCCTGGACCTGTTCTCCGCACGCGGCTACGAGCTGGTGATGCCGCCGCTGCTGGAATACCTGGAGTCGCTGCTGACCGGCACCGGCCACGACCTCGACCTGCGCACCTTCAAGCTGGTGGACCAGCTCTCCGGACGCATGATGGGTCTGCGCGCCGACATCACGCCGCAGGTGGCGCGCATCGACGCCCACCTGTTGAATCGAAAGGGCGTGACGCGCCTGTGCTACTGCGGCAGCGTGCTGCACGCGCGTCCGGCGACCCCGACCGCGCTGCGCGAGCCGTTGCAGATCGGCGCCGAGATCTACGGCGAGGCCGGCATCGCCGGCGACCTCGAGATCCAGAAGCTGCTGATCCGCGCCCTGTCGCTGGCGAAGGTGAAAGGCGTGCGCGTGGACATCGGCCATGTCGCGGTGTTCCGCGCCATCGTGCGCGCCGCCGGGATCGCCGGCGACCAGGAACGGGAATTGTTCGAGGCGCTGCAGCGCAAGGACCTGCCCGAGCTGCGCAAGCTGGCCAGGCGCGTCGGCGGCAGGACGCGCCAGGCGCTGCTGCTGCTGCCCGAGCTCTATGGCGACGCCAGGGTGCTGGCGCTCGCGGCGCGCCGGCTGCCGGCGCTGCCCGAGCTGACGCGCGCGCTGGCGACGCTGCGGGCACTGGCGCGCGCGTGCACCATTCCGGCCAGCTTCGACCTCGCCGAGCTGCGCGGCTATCACTACCACTCCGGCGTGGTGTTCGACGCCTACTGCGACGGCGTTGCGGGCCCGGTGGCGAGGGGCGGACGCTACGACGAGGTCGGCAAGGCCTTCGGCCGTGCCCGGCCGGCGAGCGGATTTTCCATCGATCTGCGCGAACTCGCGGCGCTCACCGGCATCCGCCCCTGGGAGGCAAAACGCAAGAAGTGAAACGCACATGACCAAGCAGGTGCGTAACGTCGTCGTCGTCGGCACCCAGTGGGGCGACGAGGGCAAGGGCAAGATCGTGGACTGGCTCACCGACCGGGCCCAGGGGGTGGTGCGCTTCCAGGGCGGGCATAACGCCGGCCATACGCTGGTGATCGGCGGCAACAAGACCGTGCTGCACCTGATTCCCTCGGGCATCCTGCGCAGCGACGTCGACTGCTTCATCGGCAACGGCGTGGTGCTCTCGCCCGAGGCGCTGCTCTCGGAGATGGACCAGCTGGAGCAGGGGGGCGTCAGGGGCGTGGTGGCGCGGCTGATCATCTCGGAGGCCTGCCCCCTGATCCTGCCCTACCACGTCGCGCTCGAGCGCGCCCGCGAGGCGGCGAAGAAGATCGGCACCACCGGCCGCGGCATCGGCCCGGCCTACGAGGACAAGGTGGCGCGGCGCGCGCTGCGCCTGCAGGACCTGCTCAATCCGGGGCGCTTCGCGGCGAAGCTGGAGGCGCTGCTCGATTTCCACAATTTCGTGCTGCAGAACTACTACCGGCAGCCCGCGGTCGATTTCCGCAGGACGCTGGAGCACACGCTGGCGCTCGCGCCGCGCCTGGTGCCGCTGGTGGCCGATGTGCCCAGGGCCCTCTACCATGCCAACAAGGCGGGCAAGAACCTGCTGTTCGAAGGCGCGCAGGGCGCGCTGCTCGACATCGACCACGGCACCTATCCGTTCGTCACCTCCTCCAACTGCGTCGCCGGCGCGGCTGCGGCCGGCGCCGGCATCGGCCCGATGCACCTGCACTACGTGCTGGGCATCACCAAGGCCTACAGCACGCGCGTCGGCGAGGGCCCGTTTCCGACCGAGCTCTCGGACGACGTCGGCGAGCGCCTGCGCCAGCGCGGCCAGGAGTTTGGCGCCACGACGGGACGTCC